>DATLWV010000132.1:0-3848 GCA_035576145.1 Terriglobia bacterium | reverse complement strand
CCGACGCCAAGCTGAAACCGCCAGGCGCCTGGCAGTGGAAACTTGGTTACAGAGAAACGGCCTCATCACCGTCTCTCAAAACCCAAAAGTGTTACCCCTTTTCTCTGAAGAATCCGCTCATAATTAGGTTGCCCCCACAGTTGAGAGCTATGCGGCAACACCTGCTCAAATCACAGTCCCGGCCATCTTAATCAAGGTAGAGCGGGAGTGGCTTCCGACTTTAACAGCAGACCAACTTTACGAGCGGACCCGCAGATATTGGCGGTGCAATCCGGAGAGACGACCCACTCCTCCCCGGTACGCACTTTGCATCGCACGTGGTATTATCCGTGAAGTTTATGACATTCAGTTTTGGGAAAATTATCCAGATATGTCCCAGGTAGCTCTCGACCCGACCAGACGTCAGCAACGGCGAGGTGAAGCCGACCGTAAAGGCCAAAGCCGCAAAGGGTTTATCGGTGCGGTCACAAGCGATAAAGACCTTCGTGGCGCACTCATCGGCAAAAGCGTTCGCCATTTCCCGTTTGGGAAAGGGGCTCCTTTTGCTTATGCCAACTGTGACAGACGCTAGGCTGGCTGAAGCCCAAGTTCGGTCCGCTGCCGCGCAGGCACGGGCTGCCCGTGCAAGAGTTAGTTTCCAATCCCCGGCTTACATACGGGCCAAAGGCACACAGTAGGAAGTTGTCCGTTCAATGTCAATGAAATTACAAAACCCCTGAGTTCGGGGATCACTGTAGTAAAACTGTAGTGGGTCTATGTTCAAATCGGGTCAAAACCAGTATACGTACCAGAATCGGGGAGTTTGTAACTTGCTGAGGAATATAGTAGAGTAGAAAATTTTCCAAACCAGTCCAGAAGGGGAATAGTTTTCGTAAACCGTAGGTCGGGGGTTCGATTCCCTTCGCCGGCTCCATCCCTTGCTTTTTGGTTTAAGATAATTAAGCGAAATTCTCGTTTCCCTGAAAGGGCCACAAGCAGGCTGGTTGTAGTGAAATTTTTGTGGACCAACCTATCAGTCCTTTCGATCGGAGGAAAAACATTCGAAGGACATTCTACGGAGCGCCTAGGATTTCAACATCATAATCTGATAGTCGACGCCACTTTCATCTCACGCAAACGTCCCAAATTTCCGCAAAGATAACTCCTGGTGGGATTAATTACTACGGAGTTGCTCGCCATTCGACCCGGTTCTTGCACGACGGAACGTCAGTTGGTGCGGCCCGCGTGGTCAGAAGCTACTCCTGGAATCCCTTCGGTCCTGATCTCTCGCTGACGCCATGCGGCCAGGCTGGCGTTAGGGGCCTTAGCATCCGCGTCAAGTTATCCTTCTTGAATACATATCCCAATGTGTCACCGACCATTGGTCAATCGATCATCATGGAACCGCTTGACGACCTGTCACATGCGGCGTAGGATAGGGCCACGGGCTTTATAAATGGGAATGACCTTGGAGTAGCTGAGGGAGGGCAGCGAACTGTGGGCGTCTCCAGGACTAAGCACTAGGCTTACACCTCATCTTCAGTTTTGTACTCTAACAGGCATTTTCTGAGTGCGCCAGGCTGGTGCCGGGCTTAGGGGGAGGTTTGCACCGATTCCTCTGTCCCGTCCGGTATTTAGCCGGTGCCCCGGGAGGGTCCAATCTTGCCATATTCCTGGTGGAAGCATCTGCAAGTGTGCCCGGGGTCTGCTCCAGGCCAGAACATCAACATGATGCCCGGGCAGGCTTTCTCCGGCCGCGACCGTTGTTGCGAACAACTGGACCAACATGCGGTCGCGGTACTCACACGGAACCTGCTCCATCTGCCCTCAGGCCTTGACAAGTGTCGTTCGGTTAACATTTCCCTCGGCACGTTGGCTGAAGAAACCTCTGCAGGGGAACATTTGGGCAAGTCGCACCATAACGCGAGATGTGGGAGTCGCCTGGTGGAGCACGCTTATCCGAGGCTGTTCCGAAGACCTGTTGCCACCGGGTCGTTCGTTAACCGGTTCGTTGAGGGTGGAGTTGTAAAGTTGTTTGACCTGGATCAAAGACAGACAGTGCCGCGGTGTCAATCTTCCGAAGCCAGGCATGGCTCTTCAAAGCCGTGGCGAAGTCGTAAAATTCTCTCAAAAGTCCGTCATGGAGACACCGGCGCGAAGTCAGTCGAGACGACTGCTTCAGGAAATCAACGGGGCCGAGCTGATCTTCGACACCTGCATTGGGTAGTTGCGCCCGGGGAGGGTGACTGTGCAGACTAGTATTCCGACACTTGAAACTGTTTCCTGGCGTCGTTGCCTTATGGCCGCTGCGGTGGCGTTCGCCTTGTTGTCGATGCCTGCGGTCTCGCAAACAGCGCTGGCGCAAAGTGATCCGTTGAACTTCGGCAATAATTATTTTGTCACAGGGGATTACGTAGTCGCCGGTGTAGGCTTGCGAGGCCTGGGCGGCTCAACCGGCTACGCGACCGGAACGATCAATATGCCCGACTTATATTCCGAGCCTGCTACAGGTGTGCCTGCCGGGGCCCAGGTGATTGCCGCCTTCCTCTACTGGCAGACCGTGGAGAGCTCTCAGACGACGTTTGCCGGGCAGCAGGGATTCTTCAGACCCGTCTATACCGGCGGACCCTCGACTGGTTACGCGATTACCGGAACGGTGCTGGGCAACCCTAATGCTCCCGTGGCGTGGAGTTCGGGGGGCTGCTCGGGCAACTCACAGGGTTCGAAGACCATACGCACCTATCGCGCGGACGTTCGTCCCTTCCTTCGGGTAGATTCGGAGGGAAACGTTTTGGCAGGAAACTCTTCGCTCCCGGCCCAGTATGAAGTCCGGCTGGCCGATAGCGGCAGCAACGGCGGGGGGGCCCCTCTTACGTTGGGCGCGACCCTTGTCTTCATCTACCGTGTACTGGACTTGAACGTTCCTTTGAACTCGATAGTGATCTACGACGGCTCTTTTGCACCGTCCAACAGTTCATCTGACATGACCCAGACAATTGAAGGGTTCTACCAGGCTGCGGCTAGCCCGATTGCGAAACTAACTCATATTGTTGGCAACGGCCAGGCGAATAAGTACGAAAACGTTTACCTGGACGGAGTATACCTTCCTTCGCTCTATGGAGTGTCGTCGCCGCCTTTTCCCGGCAACTACAACGGCTCATGGGACAATCCGACCTGGATTGTGAACAACTATGGTAGCGCCGTGCAACCCGGCGACTCTGACGCCACAACGATGGTGGCGCCTTCCGCCTCCAACAGCGGATGCGTTAGCTGGGGCGCGGTGATTTTGAGCACCACCGTGAAGGATTCAGACAACGACGGGTTGCTGGATGTGTGGGAACAAAATCACGGATATTGTGATGCCTCCTTGGATACCGCGTGCGCCCACAATGACTCCGACCCCGCCTGGGTTAGCCTCCCCGGCGCAGATCCGGACAAGAAAGACATTTTCGTTCAAATGGATTACATGTGCAGGGATCCCAATGCAACAACGTGCGACCCGACGGACGTAGCCTCATTCCTGCCGAGCCAGACCGCCCTGAACAAGGTGGAAAGCGCGTTCGGCGGCAATCATGGCATTGACCTGCATTTGATTACTGGAAATGCCATCCAGCAGACAGAATGTACGGACGATCCCACGGCTTCCCCGCCCGTGGTGTGTCCGGTTCCCAGTCAGCCGGGTGTCGTCGGCTGGAAGGGGGGATTTGTATTTCTCAAGAACCAACCATTGAATTACCCGGACGAGAACTCCTGCGAGCAGGCGTTAGACGGTCCCTGCATGAGGCGTTTCCAGCACGGGCGAAAAGACAGCTATCACTATGCTCTTTTTGGCTATGCCCTGGGTGCGCCGAGCTGGAGTATGGGTGTTA
>DATLWV010000131.1:0-22526 GCA_035576145.1 Terriglobia bacterium | reverse complement strand
GGGCCTGGGCAGGAAATTGGCGGTTGGCCTGTTGGGGCAGGCCAAACAGGCTGGTATTCCGCTCACCGTCAACCAGATGGGTTCCATGCTGACGGCGTTCTTCAATCCCGGAGACGTTACGGACTATTCATCCGCGAAAGCGTCTGATTCCGCGATGTTTGCACGCTTCTTCGGGGAGTTGCTCAACCGCGGAGTTTACTTCCCGCCGTCCCAGTTTGAATCACTTTTCGTTTCCACGGCGCACACGGAAGAGGACATTGACCGGGCGGTGAACTCGGCAGGAGAGGCGTTTCGTGCAATTAAGGCGGCGAAATGACCGTGCCCTGCTAGGATTCCAGGAAGTAGTTCCGGCAGGCCTGGCGCACCGACGGGCCATCAAGCTTCGCCTGGGTTCCCTGGTAACGGGCGGCCCAGGTGATATGCTGGGCGATATCGCGAGGGTAGCAGGCGCGCAGCGGCTGCTGCAGGGCTGCCAGCAGGCTCAAGACGCCATCCACCACCGTCGCGTCATAAACCAGGCTGAAATCATCGCAAACGCGCTTGAAGATTTCGTGGAACTGGCCGGGTGGGACATAGTCCACTTTGATCTTGGTCTGGATGCGGCGAAGGAACGCTTCGTCAGCCAGTGATCTGGGATCGAGGTTGGTTGCAAAGGCGACGAACAGGTCGAAGGGAATCTCGATCTGCTTTCCGCCGGCCAGGTTGAGGAAGTCTATTCTCCGGTCAAGAGGGACAATCCAGCGGTTGAGCATGTCCTCAGGGCGCATTCTCTGGCGGCCGAAGTCATCCACAACCAGAACGCCATTGTTGGCCTTCATCTGCAGCGGGGCGGTGTAGAACTTGGTGAGAGGATTCAACTGGAGATCGAGCATCTCCAGTGTCAACTCACCTCCGGTCACAACGCGGGGGCGGCGGCACAGGACCCACCGCCTGTCATAATCACCCAGGCCCTCTTCCTCTTCTTCGTACCGCCCGTGCAAGTGCGTGTCGTAGACAGTGATGATCTGTCCATCGACTTCAACTGCGTAAGGAATCCAGACGCGGTCGCCGTAAATCTTCGGGATGCTCTCCGCCATGGCCGTTTTCCCGGTGCCGGCGGGACCGTAGAGAATAATGCAGCGACCTGAAACGACGGCGGTCCCCATCTGGTTCAACGTTTCCTCGGGGAGAACCAGGTGGCTGAAAGCCTTCTCCACCTGCGGCGGACGAACTTCGGCATCCCTGATGCTTTGGGCGCGGATCCGCGCAACGTAATCTTCCAGGGACACCGGCGTGGGGCCGTAGTAATGATTCAGCATCAACAACTCGAGCGCGCGGCCCCTTCCCCCGGAAGTGATGGCGATCCGGTGGACGGCCCCCGTCATGCCTTTTACTTCGCAGAGCTGTTCCTTGCGGAGCCGCTCAAAGAGCAGTTCTACAATACCGAAACTCAGGCACATCTTCTTGGAGAGCTCGATGAGAGTGAGTTCTCCTTCGTAATAGAGGATTTTCAGCGCCAGGTCTTCCAGCAAGCTCCGGCGTATACCTAGATCCTGTATTTTCTTCGGGGTTTCAACTTCAGCGCTGATCATCTGTTCTACCTCTCGGTTCTGTTTCTGAGGGCAACTCTGATTCGATGCGTAATGCTGCACGGAATCGAGTTAATTGCTGTGACCTTTCCATTCAGCATAATGAATGGATCTACGGGCAGGCTTGCCCCTGGGCAGGGCGGAATCCTTTCATCAATGCAGACTCCTGCCTCATGGTTTGGCCGGGCCGCATCTTCCCGTAGAACTTGCTCTCGTGGCAGTAATAGAGCCCGGACCGCCGATTGACCCAGACGTCGTGCTTCATGTCCGTGGCCGGGGCGCTCGGTTGACTCTGGCTCATAGCCTCCAGTGTTTCCACCAATACTTGCGGAGCGTTGCGATATTTGGCCAGAAGAGGCGCCATAACTGCCAGGGATATGAGCAGGAGAATGACCATGACAGCGGGTGCAAACCGGCTGCGCGCAGACCTGCCACCTCTTCCTGCAGGTGCGATTTTGAGGATTTCAGCCATAGTTATCAAACGGGCTTTGCACCCTGGTCCTGAGCACCTTATGCAATTGCCTGCCGCACTTTTCAGGTTCTGACTGTTGAGGCAGGTGCAGACTCAACAGATCAAGCGGATTGTTGTTACTGTATTCCGGCCACGGAAGAGCGGCACGAAGTGAGAGCGATCTTATGCTCTGACCGTGGTGCCGTTCTTCGGTATGCCTTCCGAGGGCTGAGGCGCGGATACGGAGCGTGATTTCACAGCCGAAGGCAGGGGTCCGATTTCGAGAAAGTCCCCGACGTGGGTTCGAGTCCTGAAGATTGTGTGGGGTGGTAACTCGAGCACGCTGTCGGCCTTCAGGATAACCTTTGAAATTCTAAACGGGCGAACGTGTTCCTCGATGTGGACCACGTGGTTGCTTCGGTCGAGGAAAACAATGTCAATTGAGAACAACATTCCGATGGTATGCACGCCATAGGAAGGGACAATCCACAACCCCTGCCCAGGTCGCGCCCAGCGATTCGTTCTTCCCAACAGACCCACAAGCCGACCCAAGTAACTGTCTGCCACTGAAGCATTCGTGGCGACGAATGTTTCGCGAGTCTTATTGTAAACGTACACCCGTTTCCGGTTATTGTTGCCCACGCCTATTGCTCCCAACTCAAGCTAACAGTTTTGCATCTAGTCGCGAGATGCCTGCCGTTTACGACGCCAGATGATGATGTACAGCACGATAACAGCTCCGATTCCGGCGATGATTCGAATGGTCGTAACGTCCATGGTGTTTCCTCCAAGCTTTATTGAGTTTTGAGTAAACCAACTTACCTTGCTTGAGTTTATTTCACTTGATGGTCAAGATCTCCTTATTGATGGATCCCAATAAACTGACGGAATATCGTAATGATTGCCGGTCCCAGGATGACTACAAACAGAGCGGGAAAGATGAAAAACACGAGCGGCGGAACCATTTTGACCGGAGTCTTGGCTGCTGCCTCCTCTGCCCTTTGCCGTCGTTTCAATCGCATGTCGTCTGCGTGGACACGCAGGGATTGCGAAACGCTGGTCCCGAAGCGGTCCGTCTGGATCAGCATGGCTACGAGCGCCTTGATGTCGTCCACGCCCGTACGGGAGGCCAGTTCACGCATGGATTCAATCCTTGTCCGTCCGATGCGGATCTGCGCGTTGACAAGGTCCAACTCGCCGCAAAGTTCGGGATGGGTGATTCTCAACTCCTGAGATACGCGCATGAACGCCTGGTCAAGACCCAGCCCCGCCTCGATGCACACCACCAAAAGGTCCAGGGCATCGGGAAGGGCTTTGCGAAGGATCGTTTGACGCCTTCTGACGCGCCGGGACAGCCACATATCGGGAAGCAAAAACCCCGCCACCAGCGCAAGGATCCAGATAAGAACAGCATTGCCTGATTCCGCCAAACCCGACACGTAAACAATGATCGCAAAGACAATCGGCAGCAGGAGCTTGGCTCCCCGCAGGGCCATGAGAGCTTCCGGCCGCCGGTACCCCGCACGTACCAACATCAGCTTCGTGGCAGACAGGTCTTTGGAAGAGGGAAGCAGTTTACCTACATCGCTCAGAACTTGTGCGGCCTTCTGCGTCTGCTTTTCGCGGAAAGAGACCTTCCTCTGGGCTGCCAGAGGTGTCCAGAGTCTGGACAACCGGTCTGCAATCGGAAACTCACCCGGTGCGAACGCATACACAAGCGCGCCCGCAACTACGAGAATCGCAACAAATGTTAAACCTACCGCTACCCAGACCATGTTTCCTACCTCGGTCGACTTAAACGTCGATGTTAACGATCTTCCAAAGCATTAAGGACCCCACAACCTGGAGAAACGCCGCCAGCGCTATAATCCAGGGGCCAATCGGATCAGTAAACAGGGGGTTCATATAGCTCGGGTTGAGAAAACGAAGGATGACTCCCATGATGGGAGGCAGTGAGATGAGGATCGCTGCCGTCAAGCGCCCCTGCGCGGTCTTGATCTTAACCTCGCCCAGGATCCTGAATCGCTCACGCACCACATGCGCAAGGTTGTCCAGGATTTCTGCGAGGTTACCGCCTGTGTCCTTCTGAATGAGGACTGCAGTTACGAAGAACCGAACGTCGATCAGTGGTATGCGTTCCGAGAGATTCAGCAGCGCGTCACGCAACGGAAGACCGAAATTCTGTTCTTCAAATGTTGTTCGAAACTCCCCCGCCACCGGTTCGGGCAATTCTGTCGTGATCATTTCGAGACCGGTAGAAAAAGAATGGCCGGCGCGCACCGCGCGTCCCAGAAGGTCGATGGCTTCAGGGAAAATCTTTTCAAACGCTTTCAGGCGTCCTCTGCGTTTGAAAGCGACGACGCCGAGGGGAATGAGTCCGCCGATGGGCAAACACAGGAGGCCTATCAGGGAATTGGACATGGCCCTGGTTCCGACCAGGTACGCGGCAACAGCGAAGATCGCGCTCAAAAGAATCAGCCTGCCCGGTTTGACCTTCATGCCGGCCTGGCCGATAAAGTTCCGCATTTTGTCGGACCACTTCCATTTCAGCAGCATCCGGTGAATAGCAGGGACATCGCTGAGAAGCTCGTCGCGGACCACTTTCAACTCGAGGGACTCGCTGCCGCGCTTGGCGCTGCGTTCAATAGCGTCCAGACGTTTGGCTACAACCTTGTCGGGAGCTGTCCCTCCTGTTGAGAAAAAGAGAACGGCACCCACGAGCAGTACGATGACCAGAAATGTTAATCCAGCTAATGCCAGCGCCATCTTATTCTCCTTAGCGGACGCCTGCCACAGATGTCCCTTCGAACATTTCCACGGGCAGGTGAATGCCTGAGGTCACCAGGCGCTCAGCGAACTTCGGACGAATACCTGTGGGGACAAACTGTCCCAGCACTTCGCCGTTTTCACCGATGCCCATCTTCTTGTAGACGAAAATATCCTGCATGGTGACTACTTCACCTTCCATTCCGGTCACCTCCGCCAGGTTTGTCACGCGCCGCTTACCGTCACTCAGGCGGGTAACCTGGACAACCACGTCAATCGCCGAAGCAATCTGCCGGCGGATTGCGGTATCGGGAATGTTGAGGTTCGCCATCGCAACCATCGTCTCCAGGCGGGAGAGAGCATCGCGAGGAGAATTGGCGTGGATGGTAGTCAGAGACCCGTCGTGGCCAGTGTTCATGGCTTGAAGCATGTCCAGGGCCTCCTCGCCACGAACCTCGCCGACGATGATACGGTCAGGGCGCATACGGAGGCAGTTGATTACAAGTTCCCTTTGGCGGACCGCACCTCTGCCTTCAACGTTGGGCGGGCGCGTTTCAAGCCGCACCACGTGGTCCTGGTGGAGTTGCAATTCCGCGGCATCTTCGACCGTGACAATTCGCTCACGGTTGGAGATGAAGGATGACAGCACGTTGAGCAGCGTGGTTTTTCCGGCGCCGGTACCGCCGGACACCAGAACGTTCAACCGCGAGTAGACGCAGCCCCGAAGCAACTCAACCATCTTGGCCGTGAGAGAGTCATTTTCGACAAGCTCGGTTGCCGTCAGGGGATCGCGTCCGAAACGGCGAATCGAAAGGCAAGGACCGTCGATGGAAAGCGGGGGAATAATCGCATTAACACGGGAGCCATCGGCCAGGCGGGCGTCTACCATGGGTGACGACTCGTCAATTCTGCGGCCGACAGCGGAAACGATCCGGTCGATAATAGACATCAGGTGGGCGTCGTTCCTGAAACTGGCCGAGGTGCGCTCCAAAAGGCCGTTCCTTTCAATGTAGACGCTCTTGTAGGTGTTCACCAGGATGTCGGAGATCGTGTGGTCCTTCATGAGAGGCTCGAGCGGTCCAAGCCCGAAAACCTCGTCAAGCACTTCCTGAGAGAGCCGCTCTCTCTCGGTTAGTGTCATTGGGGCATTTTCTTCAGCGGCAAGAGTTTCCACCATCTCGGCGACTTCCGCCTTGACGGTGCTACGATCCAACTGGTTGATGCGCTCCAGGTCCAGTTTCTGAATCAGCTTATGGTGGATTGCCACCTTGATGCTGCTCAGGTCGTTCCGCATTGGGTTCGGTGTAGGCATGATTCAGTTACCTCTTCTGAGTGTTAGAAAACAGGCCAAAGACCGTTGGCGGTTTCTTTGCCTGTTCAGAGACGGCAGCGCTGCCCGTCAATCGCGTGGCAAGTTGCTGAAAATTTGATACCAGCGGGTTATTGTGATTGCGGGAAAGCGGAGTTCCCAGGTTTATGGACTCGCTCACCTGCCGGAAATCATTCGGTAATCGCGCGAAAACGGGCAACTTTGTCCGTTTTTCAAAGGCCTTGATGGCATCCTCGTCGGAGCGGTGATAGCGGTTAATAATCACCCGGCATTGTTCAGGTTCGACTCCCCAGGACGACAATTTCGCGATATGCTTCTCCAGGGTCCAGAGCGCAGGAACGTCAGCCTCAGCCACCAGCATTACCATGCGGGCCATCCGGAGCAGGGGCCTGGAGTGTATTGAGTAACTGGATCCCATATCCATGATCAGGTGGTTGCAGCAACTCTGTGCCACGTTAACGACCCGAAGCAGGGCGGAGGTTTGCACGTCTTCCCACTCGTCCGGGTCTGATGCGCCAGCCAGAACCTCCAGGCCGCTCTTCTCATGGACCGTCAGCAGAGCATTGAAGAAATGGCTGTCCAGCCGGTCAAGATTTTGGGTTGCGTCACGGACAGAAAACCGTGACCGGAGGTCGAGCAGTAGCGATACGTGCCCCATGGGGCGGGCAAGGTCGATCAGGATAACGCGCTTCTGGGAGACACGGGCCAACTGCGCGCCAAGATTGACGGCCACGGTGGTGGACCCGACCCCTCCTTTTGCGCCCATCACGATAATGAGCTTTCTTTCAAGCGACTTTTCGCCCGGAGCTTGTTCCTCCCGGATCCGCTTCAGGGCGGCTTCCAGAGAAATGGTGTCAACGGGTTGGGGTAGAAACTCGCGCACGCCGCTCCGCATGGCCTGCATCAGAAGCTCCGGGTCAGGCTGTTTAAGCGGGGAACAGGCAATAACAACAACCGAAGGTTTAAGCCGCCGGATGTGGGCCCCAAATTCAAGAGAAACTTCCGTCCCTCCCGCAAGGTCCAGCAACACCACATCCGGAATACTTTCACCAGGCCCGGGATGCTGCTCCGTAGACGGGGCCCATTCAACCACCGATTCGGTGAGGCCCGTCTGCTCGATGCACGCACGCAGGTACGATGTGCTTTTAGCGTCTGTAGCGACAACAGCCGCGGTCAACATGAATTAGTCCTCTTTCCAGCCTACAACTGATCTCCATTAAGTCTATTGGCCAGAACCCTGCCCGCTGGCCGCTGGCGGCAGGAATTGCATCGGAAATTGCGGCCCGCCGGGAACCTGTCCGGGAGGCAGCGGATGAACGATCTGGGGCGTTACCAGAACAAGTAGCTCTGTCTTGTTCTTGTTCAGGCTCTCACTCTGGAATATTTTCCCCAGAAGTGGGATGTCGCCCAAACCAGGAATCTTTTCCAGTGTTCTGGTAACTCGATTGTCCATCAATCCCGCGATTACAAAGCTCTGTCCATCCCGCAGTTCCATTTCTGATTGTACCCGACGAACGGCAAGAGCGGGGACAGTAAAACCGGTGATCGTCAGAGCGTTCGCATAATCGAGGGAACTCACTTCCGGCGCTACCTTCAGATGGATAGCGTCGCCCGGCAGTATCGTGGGAGTGAAGTCAAGTCTGATTCCAAACTGCCGGAACTGGATGGTGATGGCAGGAACTCCGCCACCGGCGCCCGTTGACTGAACGACCGGGAAGGGAAATTCGCCGCCGGAGAGGAAGCTGGCATCCTTGCCGGACTCTGTTAAGACATTGGGCTCGGCCAGGATCTGCAGGAGGTTCTTCGTCTGCAGCGCCTGAATCGTGGTTGCAAAGTTGATGTCCGGGCGGAACACGAACACGTTGAGCAGGCTGCCCAATGTATACCCGCCTGAATCCGGGTTCAACGAGGACAGTCCGGGAGGCGAATATTGGCCGGTGGTGATCGTTCCGATATTTTTTGCTCCCGGAAGGCTCATTAGGTTCACGCCGAGCTGCCGGAGGGCTGACCGGTCCACTTCCGCAAATCGTACCTTCAAGAGGACCTCTCCAGTAGGAGGAGCCGGCACTTCCAGCAGGCTGACGACATTTTTCTTGGTGGGCACCATCGACTGCGCCAGTTCCAGGATCTTGTCGGCAACATCCGCGGATGAAACATGGCCTGAAAGTGTCACGATGTCCTTGCTGACCGTCACCTTCACCTGCTCATTGGGGAAGGTGTTGCGGATGTCACCAGTGAGATCCAGGACATCCAGGTCAACGTAAACATCAAACGTCTGCATCTGGCCCGACTGGCCCCAGATGACCAGCGAGGTTGCGCCGGCCCGCTTGCCATTCAGGAGGATTTCTGTAGGGCTAACCACAACGGCATCGCAGATATCCGGATTAGCAAGTGAAACACGCGTAATCTGGGCCGGGGACGTCACTACCAGTGAACGGTCCACGATCAGATGCAGCGCTTCCGGGCCTCCCGATGGCGCGCCCTCGCTCTCAGTTTGCTGGACGCTGGTGCTTGTATTGATCCGGGATGCTCCTGCCATAGGAAGGCTGTAACCTAGCGCAAGGAACGTTGCTGCTAAAACCACCAGAGTCGCGAATACGGGAAGGGAACGTCTTTCGTTTCTGCTATTTTTTCTAGTCATCGATTCCGCCTGAAATTAGCTTGAGTTAGCTTATTGCCCCGAAAAACTTTGGTCTGTCTTCTTGTTGCCTCTGATAACTTCAACTACATACGGAGCCGGGCCCGCTGGCTTCTGAGGGGCTACCTCCCGCCGCGGGCGGGGCTTGCCGCCACCACCCGTACGACGCGGTTGCGCATCGCCAAGCAGGAGCGGCGATTTGAAAACGGGTTCGGACTTCTCCTCGATCTTCGTGTCGATGGTATTGCGCAAGGCCAGGTGGATTCTGTTGTCCGTGCTTGCCATGGTGAGTTGATCGGCCTGCTTTGGAGTAAGCAACAAGGTAACCACGCCCACTGTGTGAGGTTTCCCTTGCGTGTCCTGCTCCACGGTTTGTCCGGCTGCCAGAACCCGAACGTCCTGGATGATTGTGCGCGTCAAGCTGTCGTCGCTCCCCTGGGGGGTACCGGTCGCCAGCACGTCTACCATCGTTCCCGGCATGGCGAAGCCCGAAACGCCCACCACATCATCCACTCTTACTGACACCGCCCTCATCCCGACGGGTATAGCGGCGGGCAGCCCGACTCCGGCTTCTTTTGGAGCGAGTTTTACCTCCAGGATCGGCTCATTCTTCGAAATCGGAGTAGTTATTGACCGGCCTATGCAATCCTGGACACGTGTAAAAGATCCCTGCAGGGGTGTGCTATCCGGCCAGGAAATTAATGCCAGATCCTGTGCTGTCAATGGGGTGCCCAGGGCGAGGGGGCGCGATGCCACAACAATATGTGACACCGGCAGCGGCTTGACTGCAGACGCCTTCTGGATCTGCCGGTACACAAAACGGCTTGCGATCACAGCGATCACAATTGCCACGACCAAGGCGATTAAAGCTCGATTCCTATTCATGTTTCCTTCCTCGGTACCTCAAAAGGTCAGCAAACTCGACTTCGTAAAGACAACCAGAACCATAGCTAAAGCGATTGCCACCCCGAAGGGGAGGCGCAGCGTGCCGGGATCATCGAGAGTCACAATTGATTCCTTTGCACCCATGCCAAACGTTGCGAATGCGCGAATGAGAACCAGCAAATTGCTAAACGTTTGTTTGACCCGGCGTTTCCTCACTATCTCCACAATGGCCATAAAGCCCGCAATAAAAATGCTTGCGAGCAGCAGGTTCAGGAATTTCCACGGGCCCAGGCAGGCTCCCAGCGCTATCATCAACTTCAGATCTCCAGCCCCAATGCCCCGAAGTATGACCGGAACAATCAGCACGGCTATGGCTATGCCAGCCCCTTCCAGCCCGGCCAGGATTCCGGTCCAGCCTGATAAAAACCCGTTACTTACAAGTCCCATAACAAAGCCCGAAACCGTGAGCCAGTTGGGAATTCGGCGAAATCGCCAGTCCAGCCATCCTGCCCAGAGGGCCACAAGCAACGCCACCCCCCAACCAGCAACTTGGTTCCAAATGATGCTATTCATTCCTGGCATTCTCTAAACCCTGGGCAGATTCAAGGAGGAGGGGAAATGGTTGACCAGATATTGAGGACTTAGTGAACAAGCCGGGCACACTAAAAGCATCGCCCAGGGCATCTTCGAAGCCCGGATGCTAATGTTCAGCCGCCCCCCTCCGGGGTTGTTCCTGGGATTTAACCTATTACCGTATCGCTCCAGATCAGTCGAGCTTGGTAGCGCCACGTTTCTGCATCCCAGAAGGAGCACTCACCAGCCGAGGAAGCTAGCCGCAATCCTCAGCTGGTGATTGTCTTCCTTAAAACTAGCTCGCAGCAGTCAGGTTGCTGGCCGCTGTTGAGAACACGTTGTTGATGGCACTGCCAAGAGTTCCCATGACCGTGATAGCAGCCAGGGCGATCAGAACCAGAAGCAACGCGTATTCTGTGAGGTCCTGGCCTTCTTCTTCCTGCCAAAGCCTCTTAAGTAGCTCCGTCATCAGTAAAATCCTCCCGTGAGTTGAAGTATAGGTGGACACCTTATTTATCGCACCCTGCCTACTGTATAGCACTTCGCGTACCAAACTGCCGGGCGCCAAGCAGAATGGTGAGTACAAAATAAAATACTTATAATCAATGACTTGATGGAATTTCGAGGGTTTTGTATTGAGACCACCCTTTTGGCACGATTTAAGAGTTACCATTTGATGACGCCATGTACGCTCTTGGATTAATTTCTGGTGACGCTTTGGGTAATGTAAGGCCCTTGTAGAAGCTTCCTGACGTCCCGAACTGACCCTTTTTCTTCCGGTTTCCGCCACCAGCCTGACTTCTGGATACACGAAGGCCGCTCCCAATGGAAAGCCATCGGCACCAATCCGTAGACACTTTACTCTACGTGACTGCTCAGTTCGAAGGCTGCGGGGCCTGTACACCTGAAATATGGTTGCGATGTAACTCATTGAATTTAGGAATATAAATGTAGAAACGGTCCTTCTCCCAGAGCTTTTCCGGGTCGGGAACTTGCAGGGAGTCTACCACTCGGTATGAACCCTTGATTGCTTCACGCGCGGCAGGAGTCAGGTAGTAATTGAGCCAGATGGGGTCAGTTTCCTTTTGAAGGTCGAAGTCCAGTACAATCAATGAGAACCAGCCAGCCCGGATCTGCTTGAGAAGATGTTCGTCAGAGAGGACGCCTCGCCGGGCCAGAAGCTCCGTTTGCAACAGATCTGAAAACGGGGTATCGAACCCTGCCTGGATCAGATCACCTCCCCGAAGGCCAATAGCCTGAGCGTGTGGTGGAAAATTCTGCCGGAAGTACGATTGTACGGCTTCAAACTGCCCTCGCGCACTGGGAGCCGGAGCTGGCGGTGTGTACCACTGGCCCGCAAAAAGGGCAATTGCCAGGAGCACCATGATGTCTACCGGGTATTTCCCCTTTTCCGCCCGCTTCAATACCAGCGCAGGGACCAGGACACTCACCATCAGGATGGATTCGAAAAAGTATTGGATGAACGCTGTTTGTTTTCCTATAGTTACAATTCCAAGAATCACAGCGCACCCGAAGTAACAAATGAGCATCCGGTCCGGATGAGTGCGGAGGTATTCAAACGCCAGCAGGACCGCAACCCCAAACATCAGCACAAAAACTAAAAGTCCTATTTTGAACTGGTACCAGGAAAAAAGGGTCGCCTGGTAAAGAAAGAAGTGCCGCCAGAATTGCTGCCCTGGGAAAACGACCCATTGGAAGAAGCCAAGCAGGCCAAAGCCAAACAGTGCCAGCATCCCGAGGAACTGCGCCAGCCGGGCGTAACGCTTCTCGAGGATGAGAAAGAGCATGACGGCGAGAGGGCCGGCAATATACTGCGGCTTGTAATAAAAACCCAGGCACATGAGTGGCGCAGCAAGAAGGATGCCCTCGCTGTTCCGGAACCGATAAGCCACCAGAAATCCTGCAAAAAAGAGAAGCAGGGCAACGCTGTCCGAAAGCGCCGAAACGCCGTGAAAACTCACAATTCCATAGGACAAGAAAACAAGAGGGCTAAGGTACGCAGTCAGCTGGCTTCGGGTAATCCAGAACGCCAGCAGTCCACACCCTGCGGCACATCCGAGAATAGCAAGTGCTGAAAGAAGCCGGAGAGGTGTATACGATGGGCTTGCCGGGTTGATCAGCCACGACCCAACCAGATAATACAAAGGTCCGTAGGTGGCGCCGGCAAACCCTTCGTCTGATGGGGGGGCATAGATCGGAATGCCTTGCCCCAGGCGGGCTATTTCAGCCAGGGCGCACCCTTCATAGCTCTCTTCGCCAGGGTACGTAATCCGGGTGTGCCAGGAGCTGAGATTTCGAATGGCGAAGAAGCCAGCCAGGAGAAAAGCCGCAAGTATGCAGAAATACACGGCACGAGAGGACTTTCTGATGGCTGTCTGAGCGGTAATTTCGGTGGTGGACATAGAATCAATCAAGACGTGCGGTGGTGCCGGGGCCAGCGACTACTCATCAGCTTTCTTTTCACCCCACATCACCACATTCCACGCCAGCCAGCGGACGCCTGGAATTCGCGTGAGCACGGCATCTGCGGAACGGAGCGGAAGCCACCACCGTAGATTCTCTTCTGTTTCATGGGTGATGCGCTTCCAATAGCGGTCCCGGTTGGGGTGTACATGGTCTTTCAGATAATACTTGGCGAACAGCGCGAGCGATGCTATCCAGAACTCGCGATGGCCAAAATTCGAGAAGTATTTACTCGCAAGTTTTACGTCAGCTCGATTCAGAGGGCGCTCGTCCGGCGTTCGCACTTCGGTCGCCATCCTCCGATAGATGTTGATCACGGGATTGTAGGCAAGCGGGTCGTAGGAAAAAAAACGCCCCCCGGGCCTGAGAACACGGCGGATTTCATCATACATTCTGGTCCGATCCTGCACGTGGTGAATGGCGTTTGCGATGTAAACCAGGTCAAAGCTCGTGCTGGGAACGTTCAATTCCTCAGCCACAGAAACCACGCCTTTCAGTCCCACGCCGTGCCGCTTGCCCAGGCTGAGAGTTGTCTCAACCATTCCGGGCGAAATATCGAGGGCTGTGACGTCCGCACCCTGCAGGGCAAAGTAAACAGAAGACTCACCCAGGCCGGAACCGATGTCGAGCAGCTGCTTCCCGCGGAGCGAACCCATCAGCTTAAGGATGAACTGGTTTTCGACCGATGTCGGACCTTCGAATGATTCCCGCACCAATACATCGTCAGGCCGAGTGTTGCCAGCCCATGCGTCATGAAATGCGGCTTCGCGTTCGTGTGTCACCGTTTCAGATGCCATCAGCGCGCTCCGCCTCCTGGGTTGGCAATGCTGTTATACGAGCTCGACTTGATTGGGAATGGGTCCACTGCTGCCACGGATTGAAGAAGAGGGGCCCTGACGAAGATTGAGCTTATCGGATCTTTATAAATCTCTTTCCAGTCAGACCGCGCGCGGAGCAATGTGGCCAGGGGGCTGGTGCGCTGAATAATGCAAGAGTTGACGCGATAGGTCTGCAAAATTGCCAGGGCGTTGGGGTGGACGTCCTGGACACTGATATAGTCGGAAAACACCCCTGCCTGCTCATAGAAATCTCCCCGGCCGTCGATGAAGACCTTGTGCTCCGGTCCCAAGGCCCAGAGCAGATATCCACCAAATCCATAATCGTTGTACATGGGCCCGGGCACCGAATGTTGCCGCAGGTAATCGACAGCCTCGACGGGGAAGTTGCTGGCGACGCGCTTGGAAAGTTCCTTCCTGGTAGGGACTGCCCGGCCAATGGCCAGAATAATTACAACAATGAGAACAGCGTTGACCACAGGCTTGTCGTTCTCCGGCTCATAGGTAGGCGTCCAGCGCGCCAGAAGCGAGGCCATTACGGGCGCGAATACCAGCGCGAACAGAATAACAAAACGCGTATGGACGCACGTCATGTAAGCCGTAAACAGGACGAGGAAGAGTTCCTCAACATGGTAGGTCATCCGGTACGCAACCTGGGCAGCCAGAAAGGCCAATAGGAGGACCAGCATCACTTTGGGCTCCCACTGGCTGAAATTCATGGGCAGCCACTCCTGGATGTGTGCAGATTGCTGCGGAAAAAAGAGGGCCTTCTCGATCGGAAAAATGAAAGCCTGTCCCCAGAATGGGGTGAAGGGGAGTGTCACACAGCCCGACAGCAAAACAATCTCAAGATGAATTCTCTGGCGTGGTTGCCATGGCTCCATTATAAGTCCCCCTGACTTGAAGGGGACCAGTCCGCAGATCCAATAGAGACCCAAAACGCAAAATCCAAGTATGAACGAGCCATGGGTATTGACCCAGATGAGGAAGAGCGGTGGCAGGATCCATAGTGATTTCTGCAAGCCTTGCTTGTACCGCTCCAGGCAGATTAGAGTGATAAGCAGAAAAACGTATCCCAGCAATTGAGGGCGAAGCGTAAAGCACATTCCGGCAAGCGGGATGGTGAGAACGGTGGCGACTAGCGCCGCTTTGGGGTTGCGGCTTCGCAGTGTGACGTAATAATACGTCAAGACCAGGATGAGGCTGGTCAGGAAAAAGAGGAGGGTGTGCAAACCTCTTAGGGCGCCCGCCTTGTAAGCTAGCGCCAGCGCCACCTCTCCCAGCCATTCATAGGCCAGGGGATGGTTTCCGAAAGCCGTAAATGAATAGATGTCGGCCTTGAGCCAATGGCCTGTGAGTAGAATTTGCTGGCCGAGTTTCATATGCCACCAGGTGTCCGGTTCCAGCCGGAACGTGGGGAACATGATGACCGCATTGAGGGCAACCAGCAGGGCCCCCATCAACACGGGAAACGAAAAACAACTGCGCACCGCGCGCTGGAAAACCGATCGCTCCACTTCTTGTTCGTGAACCGGAAGCATGGTCTCAGTTGCCATCAGAAAACTCCAAATGATGCGCCGCCTGCATCAGCCAGTTGCGCTCAGCATCTTGCGTTTTGCGATCTTGCCGTTGACCGGGGTCGCAGCACTGGCATTTGCGGGATTGGATCCTGTGCCGCTTCGTTCAAAAATCACACTGGTTCCATCCCGGTAAACTTCCTTCCACCCTGGGCTTGAACCCAGCAAGATTGCGAGTGGGTTCTCGGGGGGAACCAGGCAAGAATTTACGTGATACTTGCTCAACAGCGATTCCACATCCGGCTTAAGAGACATGATGGACATGTAATCGGCGAGCACGCCTGAATACTCATAGATGTCCAGCCGCCCGTCGATAAAAACTTTGTCAACAGGCCAGCGATTCTGGATGAGGTAGCCGCCCCAAAAAAAGTAGTTGAACGTCGGCCCAACATCAGGATGGGCCGCCAGATACTGGACCGCCCCTGCCGGCATCTCGCTGGCCAGTTGCTGATTGAGCCGGGTGTTCGGAGGGAAAAAGAAAACCATTGCTGCGAGGATGAGACCCACCAGACCGAAATTCAAAACAGGGTGATCTTTGGTCTCGTCATAAGGCGGGAACCATGGCGTGATCGACTCAGCCAGCATGGGCGCGAAAACAGGTACGAAGAGGACCATGAAACGCGCATGCATGATAGTTTCGGCAGACGCAATCATGAGCATGACCATGTCTTCCAGCCGAAATTTCGGCTGCCGCATGATAACGAGGATCCAGAATGCAAGGAAAAGCACAAGGAACAATTTCCCGTAGGACGCCGAGAAATCCAGAGGCTGCCATTCCTGGACAATCTGAATGATCATGGGCTGTGAACCCGCCATTTCCAAAGGGTAAGCGGCCAGTTGCGTTCCATATGGCGTGATGATGGAAGCGATCAGGCTGAGGAGTGCGATAAGTTCAAGTTGCTGGCGTTCACGTGGTGTCCATCGCCGGCCGTAGATATCGCCGAACTGTAACTCCTTCAGGCCGCTCAACCAGTAAACGCCCAGTACGCCAAATCCCAGCACAAACGTCCCATGAGTGTTGGTCCAGAGCAGGAAAATAAGCGGCAGAATCCAGATGCTCTTTGTGTGGCCCTGACGGAACTTCTTCAGCACAATCAGGGTAATGATCAGAAAGACGTATCCAAGCAGCTGCGGGCGCAGTGTCCATGAGATTGCAGAGAGTGGCAGAAGCACGGCACAGGCGGCGAATGCTGATTTGGTGTTTTTGCTGCCGAGATAGGCAAGATAAAAGAGGCCAAGAATGATCACGCTGATGATGACCATTACCAGCACAGCCAATCCGTGCAGGTTGCCGGCCCGCCAGGCGAGGGCCATGATGACTTCTCCCAGCCACTCATATGCAATCCAGGGGCTTCCATGCGCCGTGAATGAATAGATGTCGTGGGTGGGCCATGTGTGGGTGTTCAGGATCAGATTTCCCACCGTGATATGCCACAAGGTATCGCTTTCCACCCATCGCAGAGATTGGGATGCGGGAGAAAAGGCCTGGTGGCCATTGGTGAAGGTCCCGACATAGGCGCCGGCGAGCAGCAGTGCCGCCAGGAATAAGTGAAAGGAAAATATCTTCCTGAAGATGCCAGTCACTGCAAAATGCCCGCGTGATGATGCATTGTTTCCCCGGCTGCCAGCCGACGTGGACGTGTTATCGCCAGTAGAATCTGGCTGATTGAACTTTTCGTTTCGATCAAGCATGGGTCCAATGGGTAACACAATTACCGCCTAACCGGCCACTCTTGCCGGGAAGCTTACGTTGTCGCTGCTGGACATTCTTCGCGGCACTCAAACTCATTGAAGTCGATGTTTTTGTCTCCTGCCGAACGAACAAACAGCTGGCGCCATCCTTGTAGATTTCTTTCCATACAGGACTTGAGGCCAGCAGGACTGTAAGAGGCGCATCCTTATCAGTCAGGCAGGAATCAATCTGGTAACTTTCCAGGACTGACAGCGCCTCCGGTTTCAGTTGCGTGACTATTGCGTAGTCCGAGAAAACGCCGGCGTGCTCGTAAATATCCCCCCGGCCATCGATGAAGACTTGGTGCTCGGGTGCCAATGCCCAGACGAGATAACCACCAAAATTGTAGTTGTTGAACATTTTGCCGGGTACGTGATGTTCCTGGATGTAACGGACAGCCTCAACGGGAAAATCCCTGGAGATGTTCTTCTGCAACGTGGCCTCAGAAGGCAGAAACAACGCGAAGGACAGAACCGCCCCGAAAGCGAGGACGGCGTTTATTACGTATTTATCGTTGCGAGGATCATAGATTGGCGCCCAGCGCAGAAAAATCGAAGCTGCCAGCGGCGCGGAGACAATCGCAAACATGATGGCGAAGCGGAAATGCACGAAGGTGGCATATAGAACAATAAGAAAAAGGGAGAACTCTTCCAGCCGATAGCGCTGGCGGAAGGCTACCTGGAAAACGATAAACCCGAACAGAAGAACCATCAGCAGCTTGGCCTGCCAAAAGTCAGTATTAATGGGCTGCCATTCAACGATGTGCGAAAAATTGAGCGGCAGGGCAGTCGCAACTTCAAAGGGAACGGCGGCCAACCGCGTGCCGTAGGGTGTGAGGGGAAGAACCGCGACGCTCAGCAGGGAAACCAGTTCCAGGTGAAGACGCTGCTCCGGCCGCCATCGGACTGCGTAAAGTCCGCCCGAAGAAAACTCCGTAAGGCCGGTAATCCAATAGAGCCCAAGTACCATGAAACCCAGAGGGAACGAGCCGTGAGTGTTCACCCAGAGCAGGAAAACAACAGGCAGGATCCACAATTTCTTCTGTTCCCCCAGACGGAAACGTTCCAGTGCAATAAGTGTGATGAGCAGAAAAATATAGCCAAGCAATTGGGGCCGCAGAGTAAAGCAGAGCACCGCCACGGGCAGCAGGATGAGAGTCGCAAAAAATGCGGCGTATGAATTCCGGCAGCGAAGCCAGGCAAAGTAGTAAATCAGCAGAACGATCACGCTGGTCAGTAAAATAAGCAGTACGTCCAACCCGCGCAGGCCCCCAATCCGGTAGGCGAGGGCGGTCAAGACTTCGCCGCCCCATTCATAAGCAACTCGCGGCATGCCTTGGACAGTAAACGACCACGTATCAACTGTTGGCCATCGGTCTGTCTGGAGAATCATGTCTCCATATTTCATGTGCCACCAGGTGTCGGGGTCGAGGCGCAGGCCGCGCTCGATTGCGAAGTTGGCTGCAACCAGGATGGCGCCAAGAAACACGGGAAATGAAAAACATATTTTCAGGCGGTCGAGAGATGGCGAGTGGGTCCCGCCCGGGGTCGGGAGATCCCGATACAGTGTGTGGCGACCTTCTCGACGCAAAGGTTTGCTCTCAATATCCTCGTGAGTTGAGATTGGTGTGCCGTTCGTCATATTCGGTTAATTACTTGCATCAACGCCTGGCCGACGCGTCGGTTATCCGGCACTAAGAATTTCCAGCGCCAAGGAAGGATTTCCATGCTGAGGGACGTGCTCATTGTCCTTGAGACAGGTCCACAACCACGAGTCATTTTGCGATTCTCTCCGCCACGTCGATGATGGCCTGCCGGTTGCGGGCACTGAAGCCCAGCCGCTCGCGCACGAAGTAGAGCGGCCGCCTTTTTGATTCTCCATAGATTCGCCCCACATACTCGCCGATGATTCCCAGGCAGATCAGTTGAACACCGCCGATAAACAGCACAGCGATGAGGGATGACGTCCAGCCTCTTACCAGGTGGGTGGCGAAGAAGCGTGCATATAAGGCGTAAAAGATGCCCAGGATGGCCAGGCCGGAGGCGACAAAACCTGTCCACGTGGCAAGCCGCAACGGCGTAATGGAAAATGACAGGACGCCGTCCGTTGCCAGGCGCAGCATCTTGAAGAGCGGATACTTTGTGGTCCCTGCGTAGCGCGCGGAGCGGGTGTAAGGAACTGCAACCTGCGAAAACCCAAGCCAACTCACCATCCCACGGACAAAGCGGTCGCGTTCCGGCATGGAGAGCAGTGCATCCACAGCTGCCCGGTCCATCAGCCGGAAGTCGCCGGTGTCGAGCGGAATGCGGGTTTCAGACAGGCGATTAATGAAGCGGTAGAAAGCCTTGGCCGTCCAGAGCTTGAAGGCTGTTTCGCCCGGGCGTTCAGTGCGCACTCCGTACGCGACATCATAACCTTCACGCCAACGGGCGAGGAATTCGCCGATGACCTCCGGAGGGTCCTGCAGGTCGGCGTCAATGACCACCATGGCATCGCCCGATGCATGCTCAAGGCCCGCGGTAATGGCCACCTGGTGGCCGAAGTTCCGGGAGAGCCGGACCACCCGAACGCAACTGTCTTTTGCCTGGAGCTCGCGAAGAATGGAAGCGGTCGCGTCCGTGCTGCCATCGTCAACGTAAATGATTTCAAATAATGTGATTACTTCCCGCTTGCCGTTATTCGCATCGCCGACCGCCTGGGGCCTGAAATCCGGCGGGGGAGAAGGGTGCGCGTCCACTGACCCCAGAGCGGTGACGAGCCGACGGTGCGTCTCCTGAAGCCCCTCTTCTTCGTTCTTGCACGGTACCACGACCGAGAGCAGCATCGGTCGTTCCTCAGCGCGCCTCGGTTCAATTGACCCGTGGGAACGCCGCTGTTCGAAGAAAGATTGGCTCATTCCGGACCCCTCTTGATGACTGAGCTCTTTCGCCCGTTGCCGCCGGTTGGCTTTGGAAACCGGCAACAAATCACCCTAAGTAGCACGTAACGGGCCAATCAGCAAGTGTTCAGGGTGGATTGCCGAAATAAGGAGGTTATCTGGTTGATTATTGGCGAGTGCACGTTTGCTTACAGCCCCTTAATAATTGCTGAATGGAGCTAACTGCTTATTCTTCAATCACTAATGACAACGGGCGGAGACGGGTTATACGCCCAAATGTCACCAGAAGTGGACACAGTTGGAGTTGGGAACTTAGGTTAAGGGTAAGCGACAAACTGACTTCGGGCGCGTTCAATCAGGTTGAAACAAGCTTGAAACACTGAAAGGCGAGATTGGGCAGGACAAGCAAGTTCCCGGTCGAGGTTTTTTCTCCTACCTCTCGGGCCGGGTAAGACTCTCTGCAAATAGGCAACTTGCTATTGAATCAGGCGGACAGGGATGGGTGAGCTGCCGCCACCGGAAATCGTGCCACCGGTTCCGCCGCCACCGCCACCGCCACCCCCTCCAGCCCCAGCAGCGCAGGAGGAAACGTTCATGACGTATGCCAGGACGTTGCCCTGGTTGGAACCATCCTCGTACCTAATGAATAGCTGGATAAACCCGATGACTGTCACTGTGAGGGTCGAAGGGCACGATGCTCCGGGACACAATGTGGTTCCATCATAAACAGGGATGGTAACGACGGAGTCGGAAGTTGTGATTGGCCCTGAAAGCCCGTAGGGGTTGGCCGACCCTGCAGTAATAATCCAAGAATTGGCATCAAAGGTATCCATGCCAGTCGGACTGCTTTTGGTCCCTCCCTGATGAATCAGGCAATCTACTCCCTGCCCGGTGGGCCCCACCATATTTCCGGTGATGGGTTGGATCTGTTGCGTGCCGCAGACGATTGTATTGTGATTGCAACACTCGATGTTCAACCGGTAAAGCGACCCGCTGGAAGGCCCACCCCCACCTCCGGGGTTCGCGCATGCGGGACAATCCGTCGCAACAGACCCCGCGGGTAGAAACACCGGCCAGAATTTACCCGGGGCGGCTGTAGCGCCGCCGTTGGGGTCGCCAGGTTTGATGGTGATCGGCTCACCCTGAACTCCGGTGGTCCATAGGCCGGGATTCTGGATGGCGCCGGTTGAGGGATTGATGAAATAGTCATAACCGGGGCAGTTCGTATTACCCGGTGAGGCAGAATGCTGTGAATCACAATTTGGCAGGAGCCACGGCTTGAGGCACTCCGCGCCTACGTTCCCAGTTGTGCCTGAAGGATTGAATGCTTCGGCTTTGGCGCTCGCCGAAACATTAGCCGAATTGATGCCAAATATCTTGACGAAGAAGGTCGGCATGGCGTTGCTGTGGGCCGTGTTTCGCGAGGCCACAACCTTGATTTGAGGGTCGGTGGTGCTTGTTGAGGGAAACGTGACGTCAGTGTCCGCGATGGCAGGACTTACACCCGAAATCAAGTTTGCGTTGCCAACCGCGATAGCCCTTTGCCGCGCCAGAGTCTGGCAACTTGCGGAAATAGTTGAACCTCCAGCGGACGTGCAGCCCGCAGTCACAAGCGTCTGGGCGCCCGCCAGCGCGCCTGCGTCGGCGGCGCGTTGAGCCTGGTTACGCCCAACATACAGCGACGCGAGGTCCACGCCCAGGCCGGCGATTCCCAGCACAAAGACCATTCCGACCGCAATCAAGAGAAGACTCACACCACGTTCGTTTGAACGTCGCTCACGCAAGCATTCCTGTGCTCTCATAACGACCTGCTCCTTATTAGTTAGGGGTTCGACATGGTGGCGTCTGTCTGGATTCTAATGGGGCTCGTGAAGTTCGAAGAAGGAAGCATCAGCTTCATGATGTGGTCAAAGCCAAAAGTCCAGTCGTAGGGATAGTACAGAGTTACGCGGGTTGACAAAATTGTTGTACTGTTGGCGGTGTCGGGAACCTTGACACACCGTTCGACCATGAGTCCATAGTTAACCCCGCCTCTTGTTGTGTACCACGTCCCAGTGCAGGTTGGTGGCCCCGTGTAACTTAATGTCGTCCCGATGAAAGACGTGTTGATACCTCCTGCATTAGTGAGGTAAGTGACCACTTCGTCCCGGAGTGTCGGTACCGTACTGGGGGTGCTCGAGTTGAGATCCCCGGTCTCATTAGACTGGTACCTTGCGCCCTCACGGACTGCGTTGGCGAGTTTCTGCTTGATGTTGTATGCGCGCGCAAAGTCCAGCAACCCTGCCACCATCACCAGTATCATCGGCAAGGCCAGTGCAAACTCCAAAAGTTCTGCACCTTCTGTTTCCTTGAGGCGGGTGGAGATTGCAAGCGGCAGCCTGGAAATAGAACCGCGCAGTCGATCCGCCAACTCCCTAAGGTTGAGCCGTCGCTCTAAACTACTTCGCGTTTTCGTCCTGAAAATTGTCTTTTGCACTGACCTGCTGTCCTCCCCCCCGCTAATAGGCGGTTCCCACGGGACATGTCGCGGGCTGGTTTTCAAGCCGCATGCGCACTGTTGTCCGAAGGTTGATAGTTGATAAATTAAGGCTGGTGAAGGGAAGCGAGAATGTATAGGGGTAAATAAACCTGAGCTGTATTCCACAGACATGGGGTGGTGTCCCGCTCGGATCCAACTGGACGTAAGTAATAGAAGCGCTTGTTTTCTTCGTGGCATCGAGATTGGCTGATTGCAGGGTGGGATCAACGAAATTTGTCCAGATATCGGTCGCGGTGTAGTTCGTAGCTCCGGGGCAATAAGTGGAGACA
>DATLWV010000130.1:0-1835 GCA_035576145.1 Terriglobia bacterium | reverse complement strand
CACCGACACGCAACCTGCAGGGTCCACCGCCACTGGCTTCTCGCAGTAAATGTGCTTGCCCGCCGTCACCGCTTCGGCCAAGTGCTCCGGGTGGAAGTAGGGCGGTGTGGTAATCACAATCACGTCTACATCCTTCGAGTTCGCGATCTCCTTAAATGCGTTCGGTCCACGGAACATCAAAGAGCTATCGATTGGTGCATAACCCTTTTCCTGCTGAAGCTTGTCAAAGCGCGTCTTCGTCTTATCCAGTTGATCCTGAAAAACATCCGCCAGCGCCACCAGTCGAGCCTTGCCGGTCTCGATCAGGTACCGAGCATCCGCCGCCCCTCTGCCTCCGCAGCCCAGCAGCCCAACCCGCAACGCCGAATTCGCCGCCGTCCCCCGCACCAACCGCGGCGCCATGATCATGAAACCCGCTGCGCCCGCAGCCGTGCCCATAAATTCCCTTCGTCCTACTTTCTTGCCGGAGTCTTCGCTCATCTTCTTCCCTCCTTAATAATTTCGATGCCGCGTTAATCCCACGGACTGCTTGCTAGGACTCAATCAGCTTCTTCAGATAGTCTCTCTCCCGCTTCACATCTTCGATTTGTTGAGGACCTCTAATCTCACGCTCAATTGTAATCGGGCCCTGATAGTTCAGTTCCTTCAGTTTCGCGATGATCTTCGGGAAATCCACCTTGCCATTCGGGATCGCAACTTCTTCCCCCAGGTCGCGGGGGTTTGTGGGATAAAGACCATCCTTGGCATGTGTGTTCTTCACATACGGACCCAGAACATCCAGCGCGTCCAGCGGGTTTGCCTTGCCATAAAGGATTAGATTCGCTGTGTCAAGATTCACTCCCTGATTGCTCAGCTCGCCGTCCAGTCCAATGTCTTTCATTGCCCGCAACAATGCAATGGGGGTCTCAGTCCCCGTTTCGTACAGGAAGTCCTGCCCGTTCTTCTTGCAGTGGGTGATAACATCCTTTAGCGCTTCTATGGATTCCCAATAAAGTTCTATATTGGGGTCCTCGGGGATAAAGCCGGCGTGAATGCGAATGGCGGGCACGTCTAGCTTCTTGACCTGGTCCGAATACTTCTTCAGTTTCTCAAGGCGCAGCCCCCGGTATGTTCGCGGAATCAAACCAAGAGTCAAAGGCCCGTCGTAAAAGTTGTAAATATAGGGGCCCGGGCCGTCCGTCCCCATCGCCGTCACCACGATCTTGTATTTGTCAAGCGCCTCCCCCAGCCGCTCGATTATCTCGTCACTCATAAGATCGCCCTGAATCTGACAGGTGTGCATTTCCAGACTGTGGACTTTGGCCATCGCTGCTTCCGGATTGTTTCCAATTCCAGTGATAATCCCCAGCGCAAACGGCTCATATTTAGGCGGTGGAGCAGGTACTGGCATCGGTGCCGCAGAAGCACCGGGCTTTGAGAAAGCTTCCGTCGCCGCCAGACTGTTCCCTGCACTTCCAAATCCCACCGCCGTCATGGCAGCTGCCGTTGATAGCTTCAGAAAGTCCCTGCGATTGTTCTTTGTCATTCCTCTATCCTTTGTCCCTAAAGTCGCCGTTCCGGAGAACGGTGTCCATTTTCTAAGAGACCTTCCAGCTATGGAAGCGTCCGGATCTCGATGTCCTTAAAACGGACCCTGAACCCGTGCTGGCCTGTGTGTATCTGCAATGCGATATGCCCGTCCGAATATTTGGCCGGTGTGTATGTGTAGTCAACAATCTTGACGCCGTTCAGATGTGTCACAATATGGTCGCCCTCCACGCGGACCTCCATCGTGTTCCACTGCCCCACGGGCTTGATCGCCTTTTCGCCCTCGTCGGTTGGCAGTGCCACCCAGC
>DATLWV010000129.1:0-42838 GCA_035576145.1 Terriglobia bacterium | reverse complement strand
CTTGGATTCCAGCGCATGGATGGTGGGGTTGCCGTAGCGCGTGTACATGTAGCCGGGCTTCTGCTCGCCATACACCGCGGCCATCTCGTCAGCATCGGCGGAAACAAAGGTGGTGGATTGATAGATCGGCGTGTCCAGCGCGCCCGTCGCCGGGCAGGGAGCCTCTCCGGCGTGCACAGCCAGCGTTGCGAATTCGAATGGTTTTTCCATCTCTCACCTCTTCGGATTGGAACCTTCGCCGGGCCCGGCGTCATTTCAGAAGGGTTCCTGTCTGCACTTGGATAAGCGTATCGTGCCTCGCGCGGGATGGCAAAATCCCTTTTGGCGCAAGGACCGGCGCTGGCCAGTCTCAGGCTATGACTAGACCATTACAGTCGAATTGACCCTCTGGACACCGCTCGCAGAAATGAATAGACTTTTTATTGTTGATATCATCTAACGATCGGGGGTAAACGATGCCGACCTGTCCAGAATGTGATGCAATGATCGACATCGATGATGACGAACTTGAAGAAGGCCAGACCATCGAGTGCCCGGAGTGCGGATCGGAACTCGAAGTTGTGAGCATTGATCCGGTGGAACTCGATATTTTGAGCCGGGGCGAGGATGAAGAAGATGATGATGAAGATAAGGACGTTGAAATTGAGGATGAAGAGGATACGTAAAACCGCAGTAGCCTGGTCGGCAACCTCTCCAACAGTCGGGCTTTCACTGAACGGGAGACGCCTTTCAAGTTCAATCATCAGGGTCTGCGCCATCGCGGTGGCCCTTGGGGCTTTGTGGCTGGCGTTTGATCCGGCCCCGTTGACGGCGAAAAAGAAAGGTCCTCCCACTTCAAAAACCGTGGTTGGCCAGGTGTTCGACGCGTCAGACAACCCTATTGCCGGCGCCGCAGTGGAAATGACCGACTTGTCGACGAATAAGACATCTGCCATTTACACCGGACCTGACGGGCGGTTTACCTTCACGGACATCAAGTTCACGAAGGATTACCAGTTCAAGGCCCATTTTAAGGGCCAGTCCTCCGAGGTGCGCAAGGTCAGCTCCTGGGATACCCGCACCGACATGGTGCTGAACCTCCACATCCCCGCGCCAAAAGATGAATAGATTACTCCACCATCCAGTGTGGGTTTCTGCGAATGAGAACTCGCAGTTACCTACGAATGGAACGTAACCTTCAACAATCTTCTTCCGACCCGGAAGACAACAATTGGGTATTTCCGCGGATCAAATTCCCAGGTGGGATCTGTCAGGCGTTGCCAATCCGGAGGATTGGATTCTCCGACGCTTATATAAACGGCTCCCTCTTTGATCTTTCGCTGAGCGATCGAGTTTGACTCGGCAAGTCGCAACGTCACAAGCAGCCGGAAGAGCTTGGTCGGAGAGACAAAGCTGCAGGGTTTGATAGGAATTTCTTCTGGCAACGCTCTCGCTTGAAACTGCGTTTCCCAGTCTTTTTGCGCCTGATCAGCTGCCGGCGCTGCGTGGAAATCGGAGACGATCCGGCTGGCGAGGCGTTTCTTCATCTCGAGCGGGTGGGTGGTTCCATCACTCACCGATTTCTTCAGCCCTGTGATTTCCGTGGGGGGCAAGTCGGTGAGCAAATCGTAGTAGCGCCACATCAGGTCGTCGGAAATGGACATCAGCTTCCCGAACATTTCCTGGGGCGGCTCATTGATGCCGACGTAATTACCCAGCGACTTTGACATTTTTTGCACGCCGTCAAGCCCTTCCAGGATGGGCATCATCATGATGACCTGGGGTTCCTGGCCGTATTCCTGCTGGATTGCCCGGCCGGCGAGCAGGTTGAACTTCTGGTCGGTCCCGCCGAGTTCGACATCGGCTTTGAGCGCAACCGAGTCGTAGGCCATGGCCAGAGGGTAGACCAGTTCGAGCAGTGTGATGGGACGTCCCTCCTTGAACCGCTTGCTGAAGTCGTCTCGTTCCAACAGGCGCGCCACGGTGTATTTCGAAAGCAGTGTCATCCACTCCTGGCTGTCCAGTTTTCCCAGCCAACGGTTGTTGAAGTCCACCACGGTTTTTTCGGGGTCGAGAATTTTGAAGACCTGCTTCTTGTAGGTTTCAGCGTTGGCGGCGATTTCCTCGGGCGTCATGGGCGGGCGAGTCACGTTGCGTCCTGACGGGTCCCCGATCAATCCAGTAAAGTCGCCGATCAGGAAGATCACCGTATGCCCGAGGTCCTGGAAGTGTTTCAGCTTGCGGATCAGGACAGTGTGGCCAAGGTGGATGTCCGGCGCCGTGGGGTCAAAGCCCGCCTTGACACGAAGAGGAGCGCCGGTCTTCCGGGCGCGCTCGAGCTTGACGGCAAGGTCTTCAACGCGGATGGTTTCTTCCGCGCCCTTGGTGAGATATGCGAGTTGTTCTTTGATCGTCATGAGTCGTCAGTTGTGTTCGAGCCGATGTGCGCAAACGCTTAAATGAAATAACTTCACGCATTCAGGCAACCAGCTCAAAAAGGGCCTCGATCACCTGCTGCATCTCTTCCGCGCTGACGCGCCCCACCCGCTTACCCAGGCGAAGAGTGGAGAGCACGCGGACCTGTGAAATCTTCACCCATGAGGTTTTGGGGAGATGCGCGCTTTCGACTTTCAGCGCAAGCGGCAGCCCGACTTTCTGGGGCTGGCTTGTCAGTGCGAGAGCAATCACCGTGCCGGAACGTTCATTGAAAACGTCGTGGCTGATGATCAGCACGGGGCGCACACCCTTTTGCTCGCTGCCCCGCGCCGGGTCCAGATCTGCCCAATAGATTTCCCCCCTCAGTATTCGGGCCAGGGTGCTTCTCCAGCAAAGAACTCCTCAGAGAGTTCCTGCTCTTCTTTCGGGTTGAGCTTGGCGAGTTCCTGGATGAGCCGCCGGTGCTTGCGCCGGGCTGTCATTTCCACCAGGGCCGTCTGGATGGCGCGGCTCCGGCTGGGGAAGCAGCCTTCCCGCACCAGGCGATCAATCTCTCGCAGCGTCCGCGTTTCGAGACTGACGGCAACCTTTGTAGTACTCATCGGTATGATAATTTATCATACTCAAGGCAGGCCGTCTATTGCTACAGCCAGGCTGCGATGGTTGGGGTTGGTGTCTGAGTTCAGGCGAGTGAGGCTTTCCGCGGCCTATCCTTGGTGCAGAGTCCTTCGCCCCTCGATGCGGATTTTATTCTCGAGCATCAGGCAGATTGCCTCGGAATAAATGCGATGTTCTTCCTTCAGGATGCGTGCCGAGAGCGTTTCCACGGTGTCGCTGTCGAGGACCGGCACGACGGCCTGGAGCACGATGGGGCCGGTGTCCATTCCTTCGTCCACAATGTGGACGGTGCAGCCGGTGAATTTGACGCCATAATCGAGGGCCTGCTTCTGCGCGTCGAGACCCGGAAACGCGGGAAGGAGCGCCGGGTGAATATTCAGGATTCGGCCTGGAAAGGCCCTTATAAAAACCGGGCTGAGGATACGCATAAAGCCCGCCAGGCACACCAGGTCCACCTGCTCCCCTTTGAGGGCGGTGACAACTTCCTGGTCATAGGCCTCGCGCTCTTTGCCCTTGGAAGGAATGTAAAGCGTCTTCAGTCCCATCTTGCGGGCGGTCTCCAGGCCCGGCGCCAGCTCGCGGTTACTGACGACAAGAGCGATTCTTGCTGGTATCTCTCCGCCCGCCACATTGCGGGCAATCGCCTCAAAATTCGACCCGCGCCCGGAAAGTAAAATTCCGATGTTCTTCATGTAACTCCGACAGGGAAATACAGGGATGCTTCGCTTCGCTCAGCATGACGTTAACGTCTCCGGATGGGTCAACCTTTTCAGTTACGCGAAGCTAGCGTCCGGCCAGATATTTTACCTCAGCCTGGCCGCGAACGATTCTGCCCACCACCCAAGACTTTTCTTTCTTCCTCTTGAGAGCGCGGGTGACCTTTTCCACGTTCTTTCCGGGAACGATCAGCAGCATGCCCAGGCCCATGTTGAAAGTGCGCAGCATCTCCGCCTGGCGGACTTTCCCAAGTCCGGCGATCAGGTTGAAGACGGGCGGTACGGGCCAGGACTCCAGTTGGATTTCCGCTTGGCAATTCGCAGGAAGAATGCGCGGGGTGTTCTCGGTAATGCCGCCACCCGTGATGTGGACAAGTCCGGTAAGCCAGCCTTTCTGATGCAGGGGATGGAGCAGAGGTCCGTAGCAGCGGTGCGGCGCCAGCAGTTCTTCATCGAGCCTGCACCCGAGTTCCGGAACGTATTGCGACAAGCCGATGCCCGCCCGTTCAATCAAAACTTTGCGGGCAAGTGAATACCCGTTGGTGTGAAGGCCAAGCGAAGGCAGGCCCAGGATTACATCACCCGGCCGGATGCGGCTGCCGTCCAGGATTTCCCGTTGCCGCACCCATCCCACAATGCACCCTGCCAGGTCGTATTCATTTTCGGCATAGAAGCCGGGCATCTGCGCCGTTTCTCCGCCGATGAGCGCGCAGCCCACCTGCCGGCAGGCGTCGGAAAGCCCACGCACGATGTCGGTAACGACCTTCCCGCGGATTTTTCCCGTCGCAAGGTAATCCAGGAAGAAGAGCGGCCGCGCACCGTGGACCGCGATGTCGTTGACCGAGTGGAACACCAGGTCGCGGGCTACGCCTTCGTGACGGTTTGCGGCGAAGGCGATCTTGAGCTTGGTACCCACGCCGTCCATGCTGGAAACCAGCACAGCGTCTCGGGGAAGGCCTTTGAGTGAAAAGAATCCGCCAAAGGCGCCGAACCCTCTCAGGACGCGGGGATTGAAGGTCTTGCTGACCAGCTCCTTAATCTGTGACTTGGCGCGGCTCGCCGCATTGATGTCGACGCCCGCATCTCGATAGCGCATGAGTTGTGAAGGACTCCTTTGGCGGAATCACAAAAGAAAAATTGAAGGGCGGAACCCGTCAGAAGATCTTGCCCATTCTGGACCAGCGCGTTTTGGCGAAAAAGTTCCAGAGGATGGAAGCGTCAAATTTCAGCCGGTCTGAGAGGCTGTCGTCAAGCCATTCGTGGGTGGGCGCGTTGTAAGACCAGTAGACAAACAGCGGTTCTCCCACCACGTTCTGTAACGGCACGAACCCCCAGAACCTGCTGTCCAGCGAATCGTCGCGGTTGTCACCCATCACAAACAGATATCCCGGTGGGACATGAAGCCCATCATTGTGAATGTAGCCCGGCATTTCGCGGGCCCAGTGCGGGTCCAGGCCCCAGGCCGCGGGCAGCTCATTGATTTCCCGAACCGGCGGCGGAAAGTTGTCGCGGAGCGGAAAAACAGCGGACGACAGAAACCGCGTGTACGGCTCTTCGATGAGTTTCCCGTTAACGTAAACCTTCTTATCCACAATTCGGACGACGTCTCCTCCGACGCCGATAACACGCTTGACAAACATCTGGGCGGGATTCACCGGATAATGAAACGCCACGATGTCGCCGCGGTGGATCGGCGCAAGCCGCGGAAAGCGCACACCGGTGTAAGGGAGTTGCGGACCGTAAAGCAGCTTGTTCAGAAATACGTGGTCGCCGATCAGGATGGTGTTTTCCATCGATCCCGTTGGGATCACGGTGGCTTCAGCCACAAAGGTGCGGATGCAGAACACGCCGATCAGCACAATCAGCAGAGACCGGACGGTTTCCCACAGTCCATCGTGGCGGCTGGAGCGTTGGGGAGGCGCAGGAGCCTGCTCAACGGGATCTTGGGTTTGTTCCCCGGCATTCAATGGTTCAGATGGTTCCATAAACGTCAGCCCCGGTTGCGCAAAGCGATCAGCGGCTCCTGGATGGCGGTGGGGTAGCTGGCCGTGTAGCAGGCCAGGCAATAATTCTCTTTGTCGCTTCCAACCGCGTCTCGCAGGCCTTCCAGCGAAAGATAACCCAGCGAGTCGGCCCCGACGTATTCGCGGATTTCTTCCACACTGTGGTTCGATGCAATCAGTTCCTTTTTCGTTGGCGTGTCCACTCCGTAATAACAGGGCGAGACCGTGGGCGGGCAGCTGATCCGGAAATGGATTTCGCTCGCGCCGGCCTCGCGCACCAGGCGGACAATTTTCCGGCTGGTGGTACCGCGGATGATGGAATCATCCACCAGCACGACGCGCTTGCCCTCCAGCAGGCTGCGCACGGGATTGAGCTTCAGCTTCACGCCGAAATCGCGGATGGCCTGCGTGGGTTCAATAAAGGTGCGGCCAATGTAGTGATTGCGGATCAATCCAAACTTCAACGGAATGCCCGATTCCTGCGAATACCCGATGGCAGCAGCAACTCCGGAATCGGGAACGGGGACTACGATGTCAGCCTCTGCCGGATGTTCCTGGGCAAGGCGCCGGCCCAGCATATCCCGGCTGCTTTGTACAGAGCGGCCAAACACCATGCTGTCAGGCCGGGAAAAATAAACGTGTTCAAAGATGCATTTTGCCAGCTTGGCCGGAGGCGAAAAACGTAGTGAGGTGACCCCGCGCTTGTCAAGAATCACCATTTCGCCCGGCTCGATTTCACGCAGGTAGGTGGCGCTGATGATGTCAAACGCGCAGGTCTCTGAGGCGACCACGTAAGCGCCGTTCAGCTGCCCCAGGCAGAGCGGCCGGAACCCACGCGGATCGCGAATGGCATAAACACTGTCTTTGAAAAGCATCACCAGCGAGTACGCGCCAGAAACCCGGTCGAGGGCCTCGGCAATTGATTCCGGAATCCCACTGTGCCGTGAACGCGCGAAATAGTGAAGAATCACTTCCGTGTCGCTGGTGGTTTGAAAGATGTCTCCGCGGGCCTCCAGTTCGCGCCTGATGCTCGAGGCATTTACCAGGTTTCCGTTGTGGGCAAGCGCCACCTGGCCTTTCTGGCAGCTCACGCTGAGGGGCTGCGCATTCTTCAGGTTGGTGTCCCCTGCCGTTGAATATCGGGTGTGGCCAATGGCGGCATGTCCGGAGAGATTCTGCAGAACCCCCTCGTTGAACACTTCCGCCACGTGCCCCATGCTCTTGCGGCCGATCAACCGATCGCCGTCCGTCACAACCATTCCGGCGCTCTCCTGCCCGCGATGCTGAAGCGCATAAAGGCCCAGATAGGTGAGCTTGGAAGCTTCAGGATGACCATAAACGGCGAACACGCCACAATGGTCGTGGAACTTATCGTCAGGAAGTGAGAGTACTGGGAACTTTTCTGGGATTAGTTGCAAAGCTGTTATCCGCGGCCCCACGCCTGCCAAAGTGTTGTACTGACGTGATTCTCTTGCCGGAGTCCGCTAAGCGTTCTACTGCCTGGAGGCGTATGCCCCGGGCTTACAAAGTCGTTACCTCTTCATTTTGCCCCGCCTCCATGCCCAGCGCAACTCTTTTCTGGAATGGGCGGGAAGTGGGCAATGCCGGCCCGAAGACCTCGTCAGAACCATGGCTTCACGTCCGGGTTGGAGTGCTGGACACAGGGCAAGATTATCCTCCACAATAGGGTTGAGATTTCCTTCGCGAGGATCAATTGAGCCCTTCGCAGGCTTCTGTAGGGAAGAGTATTCCGGTTCGTGAATATGTTCAGCAGGCATTCGTGCCGCTATCCCGGCTTGCCCATGATTGGGAATTGCACTCAGCAGTTGCGCTGAGTCCCTCCGAAGAGCGCACGATGGTTCGCGAACCGGCGCGGGCCATCCCGCAGGCCATTTCCCGCCGCCTGGGCAAACTGAGAATTCTTCTGGTTCCTTTCGTGGCGTGCTACCCAACGGGTGATATGGTGGCTTTTTCCAATCCGGAAGGAGAAAAGCATTCCGCGGTATGGATGGAAAACCGGAGCCGGATTGACCTGGTGCTCGCCTGCCGCGACCTTGACCCTCATGATACCGGATGGGAATTTCTGGCAAGCGTCGCTGAACTTCTCCGTTCGCGTCTCACCTCCGAAGAGATGGAGCGCTACACCACTCTCCTGCAGGAAGAACTCGGGCAGGGGTTCGAGGGCGAAATTGACGAGGATGCTTACGAGGCCAAGCAGCCCCTTCGCCGGCGCAGCCGCTGGTCGCGAACGGGCCCGCAATTCCTTAAGTACCGCGACGTCTCTTTCACCAGCACCTGTGCTGAATATGTCCACGGGCTGTGGCATGACGTCCAGATCCGGCTCGGCCGCGAACACCTTCCTCTTCCCGTGCTGCGCCGGCGCATGATTTTGATGGCCGAAATGTTCCCGCCCAACCCCGGCTACGAGCTGTTTGCCGAAAGCGAGCAGGCTTAGCCAGCACGATCATGCAAATCCCCACTGGACTCTTTTGAGGGTGTCCGGCACACCATCAACCCTTACCCCGCGATTCTTGCTTTTGATCTTGCATAAAGGCCCGGCAAAGAATATTCTTTGTCCCCGACCAGTCTCTATCGCGCGTATTCAATTGGGGGTAACATGGCTGCCGAACTACCAAATTACGTTGAATCATCGGTTCCCAATCCTCTCAATAAACGGGTCCCCTGGTACAAGAGCACGTTCCCTTCTTACGCGGGAATTTTCCTGTGGGTCGCTTTCTACCTGGGTCTTTCAGCGCCTACGCTGAGCCTGGCCAGCCCTGCCGTGTGTCTCCTCGGGTTGTTCGTGGCCGGCCTGCTCTGCTTCGCGCTTTTCTATTACGCCCCGGCCATGCTGGGCATGCAAACCGGTCGCCCGCTCTACATTGTTGGAACCTCTACGTTCGGTGTGAAGGGCGGCTACCTGATGCCCGGCCTGCTGATGGGTTGTCTCCAGATAGGATGGTTTGCCGTGGCGACTTATTTCGCCGTGGATTACATCATGGAGGGGCTCGGCAGCCATTCGAAAACCTTGTTTGTTGGCATTGCTGTGGTGTGGGCGTATGGACTGGCCTGGGTGGCCATCAAAGGGATTTCCTACGTGGCGCGCATTGCCCAGTTCCTGAACTGGGTGCCGCTGATTATGATCATCATCGTATTCTGGGCCAACAAAGACGGTGTGGCCAGCTATCGCCCGCCACAGAACGACTCCTGGGGTGGTTTTCTGACGATGCTCGCCATCGTCATCGGATTTTTTGCAACCGCTGGAGCTGCAGGTGCTGATTTCGGACTGAACAACAGGAACCGTGGCGATGTGGTTTGGGGTGGGCTTACCGGCATCACCCTGGCAATCTTTGTGGCTGGCGGTCTGCCGGTGCTTGCGGTTGCCGGCCACCTGGGCACGCTGGGGAACGCATCGGACTTCACCTATGCCGGAACTATCAAGAGCGTCGGCGCGCTCGCTCCGGTGATGTTCTTTCTGTTTGCAGCGGCTTCGATGGTTCCGACAACTTTTTGCACTTTCATTGCCGGTAACAGCTTTGGAACCATGCTGCCCAAGATTCCGCGCGCCGTTTCCACCATGGTTGGCGTGACGATTGGAGCTATTCTGGCCATCACCGGCGTGGCCCAGAACCTGATTGGCTTCTTCTCGATTGTGGGAGCTTCATTCGGACCGATCTGCGGCGCCATGGCTGCCGATTATCTTCTGGCGGGGAAAAAGTGGTCCGGCCCTCGCAAGGGGATCAACTGGGCCGGATACGTGGCGTGGGCGGTTGGTTTTGTGGTTGGAATCCTCGACAAGATTCCCGGCATCCCTACAAGTTGGGTAAGCATTGACCGCCCTGCTGTTCTTTTTTCCTTCATAGTGGGGTTTGTGATTTACCTGGTTCTAGCGAAAGCGGGAGCTTTACCTGAATTGATTCCTCAAGCAGAGCTGAGGTCAGAAGCGTAGCGGCGAGTTCTTCTCCCCAAGTGGCTACGGCAGTGGTGGGTCTATTCGGCTCTGTGCTCGTGACGGAGCAAGACGGGTGAGTGAAGCCGCCTCTACGCCAAATCTTCCGGAGCAGAGGGCCGCAGCCATGCTGAACTTTTCCGTCGCACCAGGAGCGCGGTTGCGTGTCCATTCCTGCTTCGTGATAAATTAATTCTCTTGTGTACAGACCCGGTCCGGTGGCGGCTCCTGGGCGCGACGGGAGTGGTTTGACAGTTCTAGCGTGATGCCCATTTCCGTCTGCCGGCGAGCGGAGGGAGTTGTGTCAAAACACATACAAGAATCCATCTGGAAAAGGCTCGCGTTTGTTGTGGCCCTTCTGCTGCTCCCGGTTATGGCCCGGGCGCAATTCAGTGTTCTGGCTGTTGCCAACAGGATCAGCTACAACGCTGGCGAGGAAGTACTGATGCGGCTTGCCCCGGCAGAAGGGACTTCGGCGTGCGACAACGTTGCCTTTTCAGCCACGGTACGCTACGAGGGCGACTCGAAGGCTGTGTACACCACTTCGCCTTCGCAGGTTTGGACCTGCCCGGACAGAGGGGCCGCGGGTTCTTATTCGCTCCTATGGAGAATACCTGCGGAGGCGCGCACGGGACGATATGAAATCGACCTGATGGGCTATGACAAAATTTCGTCGCAGCTGACGATCAAGATTCGCGGGGCGGGATCGTTTGCCGTCTATCGGAAGCTGGTCAAGATCGAGCGTATCGGCCTTGGAAAGACCTTCTACGTGACGGGCGATCCGGTCGAGTGCGATGTCACCTTGAAGAACCTGACGCAGCAGCCGCTCAACGGCCTTCGAGTTGAGTTCTCAAACCGTTACTGGCCATGGATCGCGGGACCTGCGCAGCAGGCAGCCGCAAGCATCGTGACCTTGAATAAAGATCTGACGCTGGCCGGCGGTGCGGAGCAGGCCATCCACTCCAATGACGCAGCCGTTGCCGGCAAGGTTGACCAGCCGACGGTCCATCAGTACGGAGTCGTGGTGTGGGACCATGCCCGGAAGAACGTTCTCGACATCGCCTTCAGCCAATTGGTCCTGATCCGGCCGCCAGCCCCCACGCTGTCCAAGCCTTACCCGCCGCAGTACATTTATCCTGAATTAAGCGCCGTTGATACCAAAGACTACCGACACTTCTATCCGCCGGGCTTGAATGCAGGCGCTATTCAGTTTGATACAAGCCGCACAATGTATATTCCCGGTGAGGATGCAACCGTTCAATTCTCGATTGTGAACCCGGGAAAAAGTGCCTGGAAGCAGATTACCGCCGCTGGGCTGTTGCTTGACCCGGACGGAAAGACAATCGAAAAGAAAGTTGTGGCCGGTCAGATTGAACTGGCGCCGGATGCCGCCAGGAAGGAGTCGGTAACATTCGCGCTTCCGGCCGGCCGGCCGGGCCTCTACCGCGCTGAAGTGGTGCTCAGCGATTCCTCGGGCAACGCTGTGGCCGGGAACGATCTTGAACTGGGCGTGAATCAATTGCCCAAATCTATTCTAATTTTTTGCGCGCACGAGGATGATGAGGGTGGATGGGCCGGCTTGACCCGGGCGGCAGTCGAGAACCACATCCCGATCCATTTTGTCTACTTTACCAGCGGCGATGCCGGGTCGTGCGACCGCTATTATCAGCACTCGTGCAGCCCTGCAGAGGCGTTGAATTTCGGAACAATTCGCATGGATGAAACCCGCGCGGTCCTGGGGCATCTGGGCGTACCCCCAAGCAGCATCTATTTTCTGGGGATGCCGGACGGTGGATCGGGAGAAATCTGGTATCACCATCCCGACCCGGCCGACCCCTATCTTTCGGTCCTGCTGGCCTCTGATCACACACCCTACCCGAACGTCTTCCAGCCCAACATGCCTTATGCGGGCAAGTCCGTTGTGGCGGCGGTGAAGAAACTGCTGAAGGAGTTTCAGCCGGAAGTGGTGGTGACGGCGCACCCTCCAGCCGAAGGTCACATTGACCACGTTGTGAACAACTATCTTGTTGTGAAGGCGTTGCAGGAAATGGTCAGCGCGCAGGAAGTTTCGCCCCAGAGCATTAAACTCTATGTTGACAGGGTCTATGATGCGAAGACGATCCCTTCGACTCCGTATCATTATTCAGAACACGTTTTGTTTGTCTCCGGAGAAGTGATGGCGCTCCACCAGGAAGCCGGCTGGTATTATCAGTCGCAAGGCGGGAATCGCGCCGTAGGACGCATCCGCGATTTCAACCGGCTTTCCCGTAAAATCGTTTACCGCCAGGTGCTAGACTGGAACGAGCATCAGGGTTGGAATTCGAAACCATGAACAAAGTCGGGAACAACGCAACAAAGAAAAGGGCGGCCGATGGCTGACCCACACGAGGAAACCCGCTTGCACACAGCCGCCACTTTTCCGGATGAGCCTTTTGCCTGTCCTCGCTGTGGGCAGATGGTTGCTGCCTCGGTCCGCGTATGCCCTTCCTGTCGAGAGGCGATTGACCCGAATGACATTGTCACCCCAGAAGTTGTCATTCCTGTTTCGGAGCAGGCTCCCCCGCCGCCACCCAAGGAGTACGCACGATTCTCCTGGAGTATTTTTTTCGCAACGCTTGGAATCTGGCTGCTGGCCGCGCTGGTCGCTCAGAGCCTGGTGGGACCGGAAAAGAGCAACTTCGTGCTGGGAGCCCTTCTGGTTCTTTCCTCAGTGTGGGTTTATCGCGACGCTCGAGAAAAGAACATCCCCACGCCATTCCGGTGGAGCCTCGGTTCAATTTTGCTGTGGATTATCATCTTCCCCTGGTACCTGGCTCGGAGGAAAAATCCGAATGCCGCCTGCCCATTTATCGAAGGTGAGGGCGGCCGGGTCGCTCGCACCTTACTCTTCATCCTGCTCATTATCTTTCTGATCAGTATCGTTGCGAGGCTACTGAATGGCCCTTCGAAACCTTCTTCTGGAGAGAAAGGGCCCGCCAAGCACAGCGCCTCAGAGCCCGCGGGCAAAATCGCGGCCTTGACGAATTCCGTGGCAGTTCAGGCGCCAACCAGTGCTCCGTCAGATGCCTTGCGCACGTAAACTTCGGCATTCAGTCCCGTGGCTTTGCTGTAACCTTCTTTGACCACTTCCGCAAATGGTCCAGCAGCGTCGGCGAGGACCAGGTTGACGGTGCATCCTCCGAAGCCGGCGCCGGTCATCCGGGCGCCCAAAACACCCGGCTGCTTGAGGGCCAGCTCCACGAGAACGTCGAGCTCCTTGCAACTGACTTCGTAGTCATCGCGCAGGCTTTCGTGCGAGGCGATCATCAGCCTGCCGAAGCTATCGAGATCGCCCTTCTCGAGATTTTTGACGGCCTTAAGCACCCGGTCGTTCTCACTCACCACGTGCCGGGCCCGCTTCAGCAGAATTTCACTCAGGCTGTGGCTGGCGACTTCCAGGTCCGTCAGGTCGATCTCTCGGAGCGATTTGACAGCCAGCCCCGTTGTTCCCAGTTGCGCAACGGCCTGGCGGCACTGTTGCAGCCGGATTTCGTATTCCGATGCGGTCAGCGCGCGGTGCACTCCCGAATAGCACACCACAATCTTGACCCGCCCGGACAAGGGAACGTGACGGTAAGTAAGGTCGCGGCAATCGAGGAACAGAGCATGATCGCGCTTGCCCAGCGCACACACAAACTGGTCCATGATTCCGCAGGGGACGTTGACGAACTCATTCTCAGCGCGGCGGGCAAGGCGAACGACCTCCAGCGGACCCAGTTCGATATTAAACAGATTCATGGCAAGCGCCACCGCCCCTACCTCAACCGCCGCCGACGAACTGAGCCCGGCTTCTCTCGGCACGTTGCCGCCAAACGCAACGTCAAACCCCGTCAGCCGGTGTCCGTCCTGCTGCAGAAACTTGAGCACTCCCCGCAGGTAGTTGCTCCAGGGACGATCATTGTCTTTTTCAATAGCGTCCAGGCTGAACTCGGCCTGGTCCTCAAAGTCGATCGAGTAAACATGCACAACATTGTCTTTCCGGCGGCGGGCGCCGAAGTCGATGCTGCGGTCGATCGCGGCGGGAAGCACAAAGCCGTCGTTGTAGTCGGTGTGCTCACCGATCAGGTTTACGCGTCCGGGCGCGCGGGCTGTAACATCCGGCTCTGTCCCGAAGGTCTTTTGAAAGGCTTCCTTGATCATGGTCTGCTTCCCGGCCCGAAGCCATCAGCCGACTTCGCGGATCGTCTTTGGCGCTACGCGCCGTAGTTCGGCCGCTTTCTCTTCGGCCAGCGAATCATTCAAGAAAGTTCCCGCGCCGGTTTCGACGCTGGCGAGGTACTTCAGTTTTTCCTTGCTGCGGTGCGGCGGATAGAACTCTATGTGGAAATGGTAGTAAGGGTGCCGTCCGCGCGTGGGCGACTGGTGCAGCAGCATCATATACGGAAATGACATCTGGAACAGATTGTCGTATTTCCTGGTCACCCACTTCAGCATCTCTGCCAGCGCCTTTTCCTCTGAAGGCTTGAACTCATCGAGCGTACCCAGATGGCGGCGGGGATAGACGTGCACCTCGTAGGGCCATCGCGCGTAGAACGGAACGAAAGCCGTAAACGCCCGGTTCTCCGCCACAATTCTCTGCCTGGCTTCGCGTTCCTTCTGGAGGATATCGCAGAAAAGACACCGGCGGTGCCTGCGGTGGTGCGCGCGCGCGGCTGCCAGTTCTTTGCCGATGATGGGGGGAACGAGCGGGAGAGAATAGATCTGGCCGTGCGGGTGCGGCATCGTGACCCCGATCACTTCTCCCTTGTTCTCAAAAATCAGCACGTAGCGGATGCCCGGCGTCGCCTTGAGTTCCTCAAAACGTTTGCGCCAGGTTTTCACCAGCCTCGTGAGGTGCTCAACGGAAATCTGTGGGATGGAGGTGTTGTGGTCGGGGTGGTAAAGCACCACGTCGCACCTGCCGTGGGAAGGCCTGACCGCATAAAAGTCATCTCCCTCGATGGCCGGGGTCTGGGCGGGAATTGTGAAGGCGGCGAAATCGTTGGGATAGATATAGACATCGTAGTCGTCGGGCACACGCCCGGAACCCGGGCAGAAGGGGCACCAGTCCCGCGGCATCTGTGGCCTGTGCTGGCGATGAGATGCCGTTGAGACCCACTCGCGCAGCGTCGGATTCCATCGAAGCTCGGTCATCAGCGTAGAGCCGCAGGCAGCACCCGGTTGGCTGTTCGCGAGGCTGTCTTAATTCAGGAAGTAATTGCGATAAAGCGTGTCGCGCTTGATGGGGCGGAAGCCGGCATCGCGAATCATGCGGCGAAGCTTTTCCTCGGAAGAGGTGCGCCCGCAGCCGGCTGCAGAGACAACATTCTCTTCAATCAGAATACTGCCAACATCATTGCCGCCGAAGCGAAGAGCGATCTGGCAGACCTTGTGACCCGGGGTCAGCCAGGACGCCTGGACGTTCTGAATGTTATCCAGGTAAAGGCGGCTGACGGCAAGCGTCTTGAGATATTCCACCGCCGTGACTTCTTCTTTTATAAAGCGCCCCAACGAGGTGTTCTCGCGCTGGAAAAACCAGGGAATAAAAGCGGTGAAGCCGCCGGTTTCTTCCTGCAGTCGTCGAACGCGCTCCAGGTGCGCAATGCGATGCTGAAACGTCTCTCCGCAGCCGAACATCATGGTGGCCGTGGTCCGCATTCCCAGCCTGTGCGCCTCGCGATGCACGGAAAGCCATTCCTCGGTGGTGCACTTCAGGCGCGCAATCCGCTTTCGGACCTCGTCGTCCAGAATTTCCGCCCCGGCTCCGGGAATGGAATCGAGCCCTGCATCCATCAGGCGCATCAGCGTGTCGCGAACAGTCAGCCCGCAAAGCTCGGCGATGTTCAGGACTTCGGGGGCCGAAAGGCAGTGCAAATGGACCTGGGGATAACGCTTCTTGATGCTGGATAGGAGGTTCTCGTAGTAATCCATCTTCAGGTCAGGGTGCAGGCCGCCCTGCATCAGGACCCCGGTGCCACCCAGCGCCAGTGTTTCTTCAATCTTCTGATAAATGGCTTCGAGCGGCAGCACGTAACCTTCCGGCGAGCCAACGGGACGGTAAAACGCGCAAAAGGAGCAGTATTCCGTGCAGATGTTGGTGTAATTGATGTTGCGGTCAATCTGGTAGGTAACGATGTTTCCTGGGTGGAGCTTCCGGCGCTGCGCGTCGGCCTCCATGCCAACGCCGATCAGATCGTCGGAGCGTAACATTTCGAGAGCCTGTCCCTCGGTTAAACCCATCCTTCTCTACTCGTTGAGGAAATTTTCGCCGGGCGCACTTGCAGAAAACCATTTCTCGCTCATTTTAAGCGAATTGGATTTCTTTTACCCCCGGGATAAGGCCGATTTCGTGCGCAAGGCGGTAAAAAAGCTCCAGACCCTTGCGGTTTTCCTCATCCAAAGAATAATCGATATTCTCTTTCAGGTAAACCGTCAGCGCCTCGTGCGCCAAGCCCAGCCTGGGCGCGTACTCACTGGCGATGTCGTCGATGTGCGCCAGGCCATAGTCTCTTGACGCCTCAAAGTCCGCGCAAAACCGCCCGAGCCCGGAGTCTTCATGTCCAGCCCACACTGCAAACACAAAAGGCAGTCCTGTAAACTTCTTCCACTCAGCCGCGAGGTCGTACACCATCACACAGTGGCCATCAAACGTGAGCGCCGGGTCGCCGATCAGCAGCGCCGCATCGGCACTCTGCAACATCCTCTGCGGGTCCGGCTCGGCGGGCGTCAGGCTGACGGGCCGCGAATAAAACTTCTGCAGCAGCACCTGGACGAGCGCCACTGAGGTCCGTGACGAATTATCGAGCGCGACGGTTTCCACCTTTTCGACGGGCACCTTGCTGAGCAGCAGAACGCTTTTGACTTTGCCTTTGGAGGCAATGGAGCATCCCGGCAGGACGCGCAGCCCATCCATGCGTTGGTATTCGATGGACGGCACAATGCCCACCGTCGCCTCGCGCCGGCACAGGTCATCCGCACACTTTGCGGGACTCGTGAAATCGAGGTCGTATTTTCCCTGCTGATCGCCTTTCAGCATCCCCCAGATCAACGGGGCGGTGTTCAGGTATTTGACAACCGAAACCCTGGGTCGCTTGGTCGTGTCCATGTGCTCGCCGTAAATATTTCATTCTAGCGCATCCCGCCACCTCGTCAACGCGCAGGCACAATGACTCGAGTAGTGTTGATCCACCCCGTCACGCGTGCGTCAGAAAATTCTGCTAGAATCCCGGCAAGCGATAAGAAGACATTCCTGGAGGGGCAAATGCAGATTCAAATTCGACGCGCCCGGCCCGAAGACGCCGCGGAGTTGGGCAGGATCTGTTATGAGGCGTTCAAGACAATTTCCGAGGCGCACAACTTTCAGCCTGACCTTCCTTCTGCCGAAACCGCGACGGGGATTCTTTCGATGCTGATCTCGCATCCAGGTTTTTACGGGGTGGCAGGCGAAGTGGACGGCCGCCTGATTGGGAGCAATTTCATGGACGAACGCTCGCTGATCGCCGGCATCGGGCCAATCACAGTGGACCCTGCGTGGCAGGACCGCTCGGCCGGACGGCAGCTGATGGAAGCGGTCCTTGAGCGAACGCGCGAAAGAAATTTGTCCGGCGTGCGGCTGATACAGACCGCTTTCCACAACCGCTCGCTTTCGCTATACGCCAAGCTCGGCTTCCAGGTGCGAGAGCCGCTGAGCTGCATGCAGGGCGCGCCCATCAAGACTTCGATTGCCGGGTACAACGTTCGGGCGGCCGCCGATGCCGACATCCCTGCCTGCAACAACCTGTGCCTGGCCGTCCACGGCCATGATCGGGCAAGCGAACTCGAAGACGCCGTGAGGCATGGGAGCGCGCAGGTGGTCGAACGCGGCGGCCGTATCACGGGCTATGCAACCGTTGTGGGATTTTTCGGCCACGCCGTAGCCGCCACGAATGACGACCTTAAGGCCCTGATCGGTGCTGCGGAAGAGTTCCACGGGCCGGGATTCCTGCTGCCCTCCCGCAATGCGGAGTTGCTGGCGTGGTGCCTTGGGCACGGTCTGCGGATTACGCAGCCCATGACGCTGATGACCATGGGCATGTATAACGAGCCTACCGGCCCCTACCTGCCAGCGATCCTTTATTGACAGCGGGAAAGACATAAGCGGTCAAAGCGGCGACTTTGCCCCGCCACGTTCGAACTAAATGGCGGTAAGGAGCAGCCACTACGTATGCCGGTGGTTCCAACCCCGCAGTTGGTAGTACTTTTCCCTGGGCTCGCCGGTCCAGCCGTTGATCCCTTTTTTGGGAAGCCACCACATGTGGATGACGATGAACGGGACAATCGCCACGGCGGCAAGAAATCCCATGGCCCAGGCGCGGCCTAGAGTGGCTGAAATACCGAGGACGAGCCCCAGGAATACAAAGACCTTCAGCACCCGTCGCCACTTGGGCGTCTTTTCCTCGAAATGGCCAAAGAAAATATTCCCGAAGGCAAAGATTGCCATGACAATGGCGACCTCGAACCACATTGAGGAATCCTCCCCTGCCGGGCGCCCGTACCTTGCGCCTATTCTGACTGCTTGTGTTTGAGGAAGGTGCCGTGCTTGAGCTCGCTGAACGCCTCGCGCAGCTCTTCCTGGGTGTTCATAACGATGGGGCCGTACCACGCCACGGGCTCTTCGAGCGGCCTGCCGGAGACCAGGAGAAACCGGACGCCTTCTTCGCCGGCCTGGATGGTGACCTCGTCGCCACGGTCAAAGAGCACCAGCGACCGGTTGTCCGCTTCTATCGGCGGAGTGGTGTCCGACCATCCCACGGATTCGGTGGGAACCTCCAGCGGCTCCGAAGCGTTGCAGAACTTTCCTGCTCCGTCAAAAACGTAGGCAAAGGCGTGGCGGGTAGTTTCCACCGGCAGCGATTTCCGTTTGCCGGGTGGGACGGTTACGTCAATGTAGATGGGATCGGCCGCGACGCCATCCACTGGACCCTTCTTGCCCCAGAATTTTCCGCAGACCACCCGAACCAGCGTGCCGTCGTCGTCGGTGACTTCGGGGATCTCGGCCGACTTCACTTCCTGGTAGCGCGGCGCGGTCATCTTGAGCGAGGCAGGCAAATTGCCCCAGAGTTGGAAGCCGTGCATGCGCCCGGAGGGATCTCCCTTGGGCATCTCCTGATGAATGATACCGCTGCCTGCCGTCATCCACTGCACGTCGCCCGCGCCGATGGTGCCGCTGTGGCCCAGGCTGTCTCCGTGCTCAACGTTACCTGCCAGAACGTAAGTGATGGTCTCAATGCCACGGTGCGGATGCCACGGGAAACCGGCCAGGTAATCCTCCGGGCGCTCATTGCGGAAGTCGTCCAGCAGAAGAAACGGGTCAAAGTCTGCCGTGTTCCCAAAACCGAACGCACGGCGAAGATGCACACCCGCCCCTTCCAGCGTCGGCTTGGATTTGATCAGCCGTTTAACGGGTCGAATCGACATGATTGCCCCCTCTGGTGCCAGTTTAACTCTTTAGATGTGCGACGGCTAAATTAGTTCCGGGCCGATAGCGGCAGACGGTTGAGTTCGGCGGCGAGTTCCATGACGATCGCTTCGACACGCTCGGAATAGAGCGCCCGTACCCATTTTGGATTGAGCCATTCCGGTTTTGCTTTGGAGGCTTTGTTGAAATCTCTGACGACGTACACCGTCTTATGAATTTGCCACCGGGCGAGGGCACTCCCCATCGGGTCGCGGAAATTGCCGGCAGCTTTCTGATACTCCCCCTGCTGGATGAGCACCCAGCCCAGAGTGTTGAAGGCCTCAGGCGTGGCACGACGGTCCCGCGTGGCGATTTGCAGCAGGTCGGTGGCGAGCGAATACTTGCCGTCGCGATAGCACCACCAGCCGAGCCGTGCGAGGGCCTCGGCGCTTAACATTGAGACGGTGGCGGAGCGTGCCTGGGCAATCATGCGGTCGAACGATTTTGAGTCGCCGGCCATCAGTGTGAGCCCGGCCTGGTCGATCTGGACCTGGCTGGAAACAGCTATGCCGGGTGAGTGGAGGGTCTTTAGCCAGGCATCGAACTCAGCGGCGGCCTGGCGCGGCGTGCCCTCGGCGGAGAGCGCCGTAGCGTATGCGGCAGCCCTTACGGCGTCACCGGGGTTTGAGTCAACGGCCTTGCGAAACGCCGCGGCCGCGTCCTGGAAATCTGCCAAAGCGAACTTCGCATCGCCCAGCACGCCCAGAGTATTCGCAGCGTCGGGCTGCAACTTCAGAGCCTCTCCTGCAAGATCCGCCGCGTCGTTGTATTTCGTTTTACTGAGCGCAGCCTGCGCCCTGCCTGCGGCAAAAGCCACAACGTTGGCAGCCGCCCGTGGCGATAACGCAAACAGGCTGTGATAGGAAGTTGCCGCACCATCGTAATCGCCCAAAGCAAATCTTGCTTCCGCGAGCGCCGCAAGCGCCTCCGGCTGCTCCGGTTTCAGCCCGAGTGACTGGGCGGCAAGTTGGGCGGCCTGCTTAAAGTGGTTTGCTTGAACGGCGCGCTCGGCGCGGCGAGTGAGGAAAATATATTCGAACTGCAGGTTGCGCTCCGCAGGCAGGTTCGTCCAGTTCTCCTGTGAGATCATGCGCCGGATCTGCTCAATGCGCTCGGAAGACAGGGGATGCGACCGGAAATATCCTTCCAGGGTTTGTATCGCGACGCGTGAGAGTTCCTGCTGCGGCGTTTGGGCCCGACCGGTTCGAAGGCGTTCGAGGCGCGCGAACGCTTCAAACATGCTGATCGCGCCCAGCGGAGAGTATCCGGCGAGGACGGCAAGCCGGGTCCCTTCGCGGTCAGCTTCGAGCTCCTCACTTTTGGAATAACCGGCTTCGAAAACGATGACAGGAATGGCAACCAGGGCGCCCAGCGGGAAGTGGCGCAGTGCCATTTCCGTCTGGTAACGCTCAACGGAATGATAGTGGTCAACGTGTTCGACTTCATGACCGAGAACGGCGGCCAGCTCGTCTTCGCTGCTCATCAGGGAGATCAATCCTGCCCCGATGTACACATGCCCGCCCGGCAGGGCAAACGCGTTGAAGTAGTCCATGGAGGGAATGTAGTGGAACGTCCAGGGAAGTTTGCGATGCGCGTGCGTGGCCACCTGCGCTCCTACGCGCTCGACATAAAGTCTAACCTCACGGTCCTCGGCACTCTCGCCGGCTGAAGTAAGCCATCGCGGAGAGTATGCAGCTGCCAGCCGGTTACCGATTTTTATTTCCTCGGCATCCGAGAGGCGGGTAAAACTGACGGGCAGGCGTGTCAACTCACGCTGAGAGTCGGCGATGAAATAAAGAACCGGCGCAGGACTGACGCGCGACGGCACGTGACGGACCTGAACATAAATGAGCGCGCCTGAGCTCATGACGAAAATGGCCGCTAATAAAATCCAACGCCTCATAAGTATTGCCGCAGCGTCTCCCTGTAACGCGTATAAAGATACGAGACCCCGTAGAGCGCCGAGCCCACGACAAGGGCGGTGAGAATCTTGTCCGGCGTCGTCATCTCCCAGAAATCGAAAACGATGATTTTCCCTGCGCACAGAAGCAGCAGCCCCAGGCCGCTGAGTCGAAAGCTGCGTTCACCGCAGGCCAGCGCGAACAGGAATACGGCCACGCTCTCTGCGCCCCACGCCACCGTTACCATGCCGCTGCGCATTTCGATTGCCAGCAGGACCGTGAGCAGGATGACGGAGACAAAGAAGAGAACCTGCTCAGGACGGCGGCCGAGAAGGTCGAAGAGCCGGGCTATTATCCCTTGTGGTTTCTCACCGGATTCTTCTTTCCGGCGAAGCCTGAAGGCAAACATCAGCGCGGCGAGCAACAAAGCAATGGAGACGCCGACGCAGAGCGGGCGGCTGTACCAAGACCAGAGAGGCGCCGGGAAGTAACTCCGCTCGTACAAATTGTGCGCAATCCCGCGAAAGAGTATGGCAAAACTGAGCAGCAATCCCTGGTGAAGGAAAATCCTCCGCCCGGTTCGCCAGGCGAGCGCAAACAGCGCAAGCGTGAGCGCCGCCCAACCGACGATGACCCAATCGGCATCAAATTCAAACCGGACCAGTGATGCAAGGCTCAGTATGCCCATGTAGTTTAAGAACGTCGACACGTTGAATTTCCGGTCGGAACTCAGGAAATCCACCTGGGAATTTTCCAGGCGGTCGTAAACGTAGTAGAACGCGAGCGCCAGTGGCAGGACGGTGTAAACGCGCGGACTGAGTGCGCCCGCGGCCCCTTCCGCGTTCAGATTAACGAAAAAAATCCGCGAAAAACTTGCCAGATACGCGACGTAAGCCTGCCAGCGCAATGGGCCGGAATGGCGCCACATGCCTATTTCAAAGAGCGCCAGGCCGAGAAGCATCCATCCGATTGCCACACCGATGGGCTGTAGTTGATACCACAGAAGCAGCGCGGCCAGCATCGAGCCCAGCCAGGTGTAAGCAGCGGGTATCCGCTCAGAGAGCCGCCGGGAAAACGTCTCGAAGCCCAACGCCCAGCGAGAAGAGACGTAAAGCAGCACGGCCACAAGCGATACCGTCACGGGGCGCAGAGGCACTCCGTGCCAGTGCGAGAGATCTGCGAGGTTGACGAAAAGGCATCGCAAAATCACGAATGCTGCCAGGCAATTAGCCTCGATTGAAACCTCCCGCACCTTCCAGCAGAATCCTGAGTACACGAGCGCCAACCCGAAAGCGGCCCAGCCCACCGCTGTCCACGGATCTGAACATGCGACCCACACGCCGAAAACGGCGAGTGGCGCCGCAACATAGGAAGCAATGCGAAAGGCGCTGGCATCGATTTTATGGCCGGCGAGTTCGGGCCAGCGACGAGGAGCCACGTGAGCATTGAAATAGAGAATCAGCGCGCCAAGGAAGTAGGGAATCGCCAGATGCGGCAAAGCGATGCCGGCGTCCATAACCTGGCGCGTATCGGCGATAAGGATCTGCCCCGCGGCCAAAAAGGCAACCGCCATACCGAGGCGGCGAAAGACAACTTCTCGAAGATACACACCGGCCAGAAAAAGAATCTCAGCCTGCAACAGCCAGAGAACAGAAAGGCTCTGATGACTGAACTTGAACGGAACGGCCGTTGCCATCAATCCCGTGCCGATAAGAGTAAGCAGAACAAACGCGGACCGCCGGCGGGTGACAGGCAATTGTCCAACGGCAAATTCTACGGCGCCGGACATAAGAAAGAACTGAAATGCCTTTTCCGGATGCGCCGACTGGTAACCCATCAGCCACACGAAAAGGCCGCTGTTGAGGATGATGGCGGCGGCTGACACAATTTCTTCACGCCGTTTTCCAGTTTGCCGCACGACGTAAGAAGCAAGGAAGGCGAGCCAGTAGAAAGCGAGCAGAGCGGAACTCAAACGGTATCCTGGAAACTCTCCGTGCGGCTGTGGCAGTGGTTGGATAATTGGACGCAGCCAGTAGTAATGTGTCAGGAAAGCTGCAAGGATACCGAAAACCTCGAGTTCGTACCACTGCAACCGGACGGCAATCAGCGCAATTGCGATAACCAGGACGACGTTTCCGCTGAGCCCTGCCAGGTCGCCTCGATTGGCGTTGACGGTGAGAAAGGCAAGAAGAAAGGCGAGGCCCGTTACAGTTTGCGAACGATACTTGAGCGTGTGCGCGACCATGCCTGCACCGACCAGCAGCAACAGCACGAGGTCCCAGGCGTTCGAGTCCAGGACACGTGCTGCCTGCACATGGCGCATGGCGTAGGCGACAAAAAACGCGAGCGCCCAGCCGCCGCCGATGCCCGCACGTGCCAGAATCTTCCACTGCTCCCGGCGTTCGTACCAGATGCCGGCACCCAGCATAGCCGCCGCAACAACTATCCCGACAATATCCTTGCCGGCCGGTCCGAGCGTTCGCAACTGGTAGCCAATGAAGAGGGCAACGCCGATCACCAGGATGATGATGCCCAGCTTGTTCAGCCAGTTTGTTCCGAGAGTTTCTTCAAGTTCACCGGCGAAGAATCTTCGCGCCATTGATGGTCTGGCATGCGCGCCGATTCCAGCGGCTGGAGTGGGAGCTTTGGCCTCTGCCGCAACCGACGGAGGCGGAGGAGTCACAGGAGGCGGGGCGGCAGCAGCCGGAGGAGTTTCTGTTATAATCCCCGGCTCCGGCGCTGGCTTGAATTCCTTCGTGGCGACCTGGCCAGCGACATCAACGACAGGAGCGCCGGGCCTCGTTTGGACAAGAAGGTTCTTAAGCAGCCGAACTTCGCCTTCAAGCTCAAATACACGGGCAGTCAGGCTGCGCACCTGGTCCTGATCTTCTTTGGCGACCCTGGCAGCTTTCGACGCTCGCACCCAGGCAATAATGGGCACGGCCAACAGCAGTAAGACGACGAGCAGGATGAGAAGGACGAAAAACTCCATTTGGAGCTCTCCGGATTCGATTCGCCAAGAGGTTAGCATTGGCGAGTGGCAACGTCAAATCTCCCTTGAATTCAGCTGCAAGGCGGTTTGTCTGAAAGAAAGCCTGTTGAGAAAGAATGGGAGACAACGCAGGTGATCCCGGAGAGTCTGGCTTGAGATTGTAAACGTTGCTGCAGAAGTGAACGAAGCAGGCCATTGGCCAGTGCAGTGGAGGAGAGCCGGGCTCAAGCGCTGATTTCGCAAGTTTCCGGCCGGTCCTGCTCTATCGGGGGCCCTCTTCCATGTGGCATGAGCGAGGGCAGAGGCTGTGGATAAACGTTCCGCGCCACAGCATTGAACCCGCCGAGCTTGTATTGCCGCCTCCGACCGTGTCCTAAAGCGGACGCCGGCCGCGCATCCAGAGAATCGACTGGTTGACGGCAGAAAGCGGGAACACTGTGGGGCGCACGAAGTTGACGAAAAGCACCACACGATAGGAATCAGAATCGTTCCACACTTCATGCTCGTGACTGTCGTCAAAAATCAGACTCTTCCCTTCTTTCCAGGCTCGCACATCGTTTCCCACCCGGATCCGGCAACTGCCTTCTGGTTTCGGGATGATTAATCCGAGATGGAAGCGCAGTACGCCTTTGTAAGGCCCGCGATGCGGAGGAATGTGCTTGCCGGGCCCCAGAATGGAGAACATGGCTGTGTTCATCCCAGGAATCTTGTCGAGAATCCGGACCGTTTCCGGACATCGCGCACAGTTTTCCTTTTCCACATTACCAAACGCATATAGGAAGAACGTCTTCCACTGGTCGTCCTGTGTCAACGCTCGCTGCCCTTCGGAGTAATCCTGAAAATTCGGAATCTTCTCCCGTTGCAGCATTAGCGGTTCCAGTTCTTTACGAATCGTCATCCATTCGGACTCAACATCCGTAACCCATGGAAACTCCTCAGGTTCAAAGAACGTCCGGTGCCCGTCCTGATAAAATAGAACGCTTTCCACGAGATTTCTGAGCATTTTCGACTCCTGTGCCCGCCGGCGCGACGGGCAGACTTTTCCACGAGGTCATCTGCCCGAGGGCAGAATGGTCCCTCATCAGGAGGTTCATGGACAGGAATAAGTTCGGCGTGCGCGCAGGCTTGTGGTTTTTGGCACACTCTGCCCTCACACCCCCCGAGTGCCCTGAAAATGAGCACTCTGCATTCCAAACTGCGAGCTTTGCTGTCATAAGCAGAACTCGAACTCTGAGGAGGCGCATAATTAACACCGAATCAATATTTTGGGGTAATGACATTGCGGCCGACTCACCCCGCTTATTTCCATTTCCCGCGGCGCGGCGCACAACTCAGGTGCGCAAGCTGTTTCCGGCATTACGCCAAGTCCAATCCGCCTTGTGGGGCGGGGCCTGCCGCCAATTGTTTGCAATCTGTTGAACCCAAACTCTGATAGGCCCCGCCTCCAGGCCGCGCAAGTTGTTTCCGGCGCGCAATTCGGCCCTTTTGCAACAGTGGGGCCGGTGGCTTGGACTGCTGGAATGCTCTTCCCATGCGGGTCAAAGGGGAAGTGGGATAAGGCAAGGTATTTAGTCTACAGAATAACGCTAGCTTATCCCTGCGGCTTCGCGGGCATAGAGCATGTAAGAGACGGCAGGCACCGCCTCGCCTTGGTGGAAGCTCCAGGCGTGATCGCGGAGAGCGCGGTCGGGCGCAGAGAAACGCTCGCGCTGGCGCAGGAAGTTAATCCACGAATCGACAACAAACGTTTCGACAAAACGGTCCGGCTGCCGGGCGTCCTGGAACACTCCCCATCGGATGGCGCCGTTGCGCAGCCGCATGTCGCGGACCTTGTGGATGGCGCTGGTGAAAGCCTCGTAGTCTTCCGGACGGATCTGGAACTCGATGGTCACCATCACGGGACCATCCTCGGGACTCGGCTCAATGACTACCTGCGGCGCCGCACGGTTAAGCCGGTAAGGGCTGAGGTCGGGCGGGATTTCCTCCATGAGATTAAAACGGTGGACAAGGGGAATGCTGGCCAACGCAGTGAGGCACGCAGTCAGCAGCGCCGCCGGAGTGGAAATGTGCTCCGCCAGGAATCCCCAGAACGCGCTGCCGGAAGCCACACCTCCCCAGAAAATCATCTGGTAAGTTCCCAGCGCGCGCGCCTGCACCCAGGGAGGCGTGGAAATCTGTACGGTGACGTTCAGGGTTGAAAGGGCACTGGTCCAGGCGAACCCCGCCGCCAGCAGCGAGAAGACAATGAGAGGGACGTTGCGCACCAGGCCAAGCGTTGCCAGTGTTCCGGCAAATACGATGGATGAGCCGGCGACGATCATGTTGGCCGAGAGTCGCTGACGAACCCGCGGCAGGACCGAAGCTCCAACAACCGCGCCCGCCCCCAGGCAGCCGTTGAGAATGCCGTAGGCCATGGCTCCCTGGCGAAGGTCCTGCCGAGCCACCACCGCCAGCAGCGCCCAGACGGCGCTGGCAAATCCGGCAAAGGTGAAGGTGCGGACGAAGGTGGCGCGGAGGTCAGGTGTGTAACGCAGGTAACGCAGGCCGGACAACAACGCTCCCGACAGACGTTCTGCCGGAAGCGCACTTTTGTAAAGTGGCGAGCTTCGCCATTGGTAAAGGACAAAGATGACCGCCACAAAAGAGAGCGAGTTGACCAGAAAGACCACACCAGCGCCCAGCATGACTGTGGCAAAGGCCGCCACCATCAGTCCGCCGAGTGCCGGACCCACTGCGCGCGCCAGGTTGTAACCGGCGCTGTTTACCGCGATGGCATTGGGCAACTCTGAGCGCGGGACAAGCTCCGGCACAATGGCCTGCCAGGCAGGATTGTTCATTGCGGCACCAACGTTCAGCAGAAAAGTTAGCACCAGCAACGTCCACGGTGAAATGATGCCGGCAAAAGTGAGCACGCTGAGCACGGCCACCGTGGCCAGCATCCACACCTGCCAGAAGATCAGCAGGCGGCGACGGTCAACAATGTCGGCAGTGGCGCCTGCGGGATAACCCAGTAACAGCACAGGAAGGCCGGCGGCGGTCTGCATCAGGGCAATCAGCAGCGGCGAGGTGGTAAGCGAGGTCATCAGCCAGGTGCCGGCTGTGTCCTGCATCCAGCTTCCCAGGTTCGATACGACAGAGGAAGCCCAGCAGTTGCGGAAAACCGGATGGCGAAGCGTTCCCCAGGCGGATGGTTTTTCGATTTCAGTAGCTGTCGTCACGGGTCACCCAAACGGTGATGATAGCAGGAAGCGCAAACCAAAAGCATCTGCGGGCCAAAGTGCGCGTTGCTGGTAGGCCAGGTACCTAGAAGGGAAAAAGAATTCCTCTATCTTTCAACTTTTCGAACCGTGAGGTGGAAAGACTAAACAGCTGCGCCGGCTTTCGGCCTGTTCGCTGCCTCTCCTTTAGCGGTGTCAGGATGCCCAGTAGCGAAATCTTGCGCCGGAAGTTGCGCTTGTCCAGTCGTCGGCCGAGAATTGCTTCATACATGGTCTGCAACTCAACGAGGGTGAATTTTGGCGGCAGCAGCTGGAAGCCAACGGTCGTGTATTCCAGTTTGTTACGCAACCGTTCGAGGGCGTAGTCGAGGATGGCTTTGTGATCGAATGCCAGACGCGGAAGATCGCTTAGCGCAAACCATAGAGCTGCTGCAGCGTCCGCGCCGGCAACAACCTGCAGTTTTTCCGATGTAATCAACGCGTAATAGGCAACCGTGATCACCCTTCCGCGTGGATCGCGCTTGGGATCGCCGAAGGTGTAAAGCTGTTCGAGAAACACGTTACGCACGCCGGTTTCTTCATACAACTCCCGCCTAGCCGCGTTTTCCAGCGATTCGCCCCCCCGGATAAACCCTCCAGGAATTGCGTATTGGCCCTCATATGGCGGAACACCGCGTTTGACAAGGAGGGCTTTGAGAACCCCGCCGACAACGGTGAAAATAACGATATCAACCGTAAGGCGTAAGTTTTCCAAATTTCACCTCACAACGATCTGGGCAGCTTCCTCTGCAGCCCGGACAACAACCCTGGAGCCTGAATTGAATTCCAGGCGGTCGGACTCAATCCCGTCGCTGAAGATGACTCCGCCCGAAGGCATCAACGACTCAAGAACTAAAGTTTGCTGCTGTTCGACAATGCCGGCAATGACATTCGCCTGCGAATGGCGGCTGGCAAAAGGTTCTCGGACTACAAACAGCAACCGCCGGTCTTCCCAGTCCAGGCGGATGGGCTTCAGCCGGCTACCCCCAACCAGAACCGAGACTCCCGAGGCCATATTGAACACTGACGATACCCATCCCGTGCTTCCCGCGCCCGTGGAGACCAGCACACCGCTTGAAGATTGCGGCTCCTCCACCTTGCCCCAGTAAATCCGATACCGGGCAGAAATGTGGGACTGAGCACCGAGGAAAAGGTCATTAAACGCCAGCAATCGCTGCCCGTTGTTCAACTGCGCCTCAGCCATGGTCACCGGGCGAATGCGGCATTGGCCCCTCAGGATTCCCTCGACGGCTCGTTCGACCTGGTCTGGCAAAAAAGGAAGAAGAATTCCATCAAAGCGTTCGGGATCGGGATTCACTGCGATGATGGGTTGTTGTCCAACATATTTCGCAGTGTTCGCCACGAGCCCGTCCTGGCCTAGTGTGACAATCAAATCTTCCGGCAGGAATGTAAAGGTTGGCACCATCTCCCGATCGATTTCCTGGATTTTAAGGCCGAACTCGACCGAGCGCCGAACGACATCGGCGGAGCGCTGATAGGCCTCATCTTCCAAGAGGTATTCTTCAAAGTTTCCCCCGGCGTGTTCAATGTAGAACCTGGCTTGCGCCATCGTATTAAATCGCTCAACCAGTTCCGCGAGCCGGGTTTTTCGGGTCACGAGGACGATTTTGTCAAACTCGTCCCGCCGTCTGGTTCCATGAGTGATTTCCTGCATTACTGCCTTCCTTTCGGTTGCACTGTGCTCACCCGGTCTGTAGCGGAAGAGGCCACGAGGCTCCGAAGCAAATCGGGCGAAATGTTCAGTTCCCCAATTTTTTGCGCATTGGCTGCCATCTCCTCAAAAGCCATGGCAATCATAGTCTTCGCGTCACCGCCGTGCTGGGACAGCGCCATCAATATCCTCCAATCGACGTCCCGGACGTGCTTCAGCGCTGCTTCCAGCGCGTAGGCGCGCCCGTCGGCTTCCTTCCGGTCATTCTCGACTCGCTTTTCCATCAGGGCAGCTCGCTCTTGTTCGATGGCGATGTCTGCGGCCATCTGCGTCTCGCGAATTTTCCTTCTCTTTTCTTCGACTGCGATTTCGGTGTTGAACTCGCTCTCTTTGATCCGGCGTTCCTGCTCCACCGCATTGTTACGCCTGGCATAGATGGCCTCATCGGAACGGCGTTGGAGGTCTTCACGCGCCTCGGCCTCTAGGGCCTTGGCCATTTCCGGTGTGGGGCGAATGAAAAGCACCGAAAGGTTCAGTATTTCCACGCCGAGTTGGGCAACGGCGTCGGATGACCTGAGGCTGGTGAGAACGGAGACGCTGAGCGGGCCGCTGTTGGTTAACGCTTCTCGAAGCGTGAGTTTTTGCGTCTCCGTGCGCATCAGGGTCTGAGTTGTGTGGACCAGCCGTTCAGGAAGCTTGCGATAGTCGTCGCAATGGAATTTCCCGCCGGGGGTGATGCTGTAATCCAAAAGCGACGCCAACTTTTTTGGGTCGGAAACGCGGAAAGTGAGCTGGCCTTGGATTGAGACCGACTGGAAATCCGCTGTGGATTCCTGGAAAGCGAAGGGGATGTCCGCGCTCGCCAAGGGCACCGTGACGATTGTGGAGGTTGGGCTGTAGTAGAAGAATGAGAGGCCCGTGCCCTCGCGGCGAATGCGGCCGTTCTGGAATTGCAAAACATACGTTGTTGGAGTGGCTTTCATGAATCGGATGACTGGCATTGGGCGCCTCCTATAGTGTCTTACAGACACCTTTATAAGTGTATTCAAGACACTTGTCAAGCATTTTCTTGTCTTGCTTGGACAATAACCTGTTATGACGTGCTGAACAATTGTGTAAGTCGTTGTAACTGCACACGATGGTCATTGAAAGAGGATCGAGCCTGTGCTTGCCTGGATACCTAACTGCCCCACCATGTGTTCGCTGGGTATTGTTGTTGGGTTTCGTTCTAGAAAAGCCCGCGGATTTAAGGATCCGCGCTACACAAGACCAGCGATCATAGGTTGCGCGACGGCAATGTCTTGCTCTGTAGATACCGCTGCTAAGAATACAAAACAGCCCCGGGAGATCAAGGACCGCTTTACGAAATTGCTTGGCGGTTGCGGCCCGGGTGATTCTGTGTTACTTCTCATTGCGGTCACCGACCGCATGTCTTCATCTGATCAGGAGGAGAGCGATGGAGCAGGGCAAAGCAAACGGAGCAGTATCGAGGCGGGATTTCCTGAAGGAGACGGCCTTTGTCACGGCCGGTGCGGCTGCGCTGGGCGGGCTAGCGCCGGCGAGCGTGCTGGGAGCGAATGACCGCATCCGCATGGCCGTACTTGGCTGCGGCCAGCGCGCCCGCTATCTGGCGTCGATTTTTGTGAAGCAGCCGTCGGTGGAGATTGTGGAGGTTTGTGATGTTTACGGGCCGCATCGTCGGGCCGGGATCAAAGTTGCCGGCGCAAAAGCCACGGGTACGGAAGACTACCGCGCGGTGCTCGACCGCAAGGACATTGACGCGGTGGTGATCGGCTCGCCCGACCACTGGCACAAGCAGATGCTGGTGGACGCCGTGCGGGCCGGCAAGGACGCTTATTGCGAGAAACCCCTCATCCACTCCATCCCTGAAGGTGCTGAAATCCTGCGCGCCGTGCATGAGTCGAAGCGCATTGTGCAGGTAGGCATGCAGCAGCGGAGCTGGCCCCACTATGTGCTGGGCAAGCAGCTGGTAGAATCCGGCAAGCTGGGCAAGCTGACTTTTGTGCAGACCTACTGGTATCAGAACTATTACTCCGCCGAGGGATGGAACGCCCTGCCCAGCGTGGACCAGACGCAGCTGAACTGGAAGCAGTGGCTCGGCAGCGCGCCCATGCAATCGTTTGACAAGGAGAAGTTCGCCTGGTGGCGATTCTACTGGGATTTCGGCGGCGGCATCCTAACGGACCTGCTGACGCACTGGATTGACGTGATCCAGTGGTACACCAACCAGACCGCGCCAAGGACTGCCACCACCACGGGCGATCTCTACCTGATGAACTGGCAGTGCCCTGACACCATAACGGCGGCTTACGAATTTCCGCAAAAGTTTATGGTGACTTTTACGGGCGCCCTCTGCGACGGCATTGACGATGGAGGCATCACATTCCGCGGCACCAATGGTGCACTCAAAGTGGACCGTACGCGCCTGGCTTTTTATCCCCAGGAGCGGAAGTGGGAACCAGGCAAGCTGGAGCCCAAGCCGGAAATTCTGGCGGAATCGCTGCACGATGGAACCATTGAACACATCCAGAACTTCCTCGATTGTGTTCGCACGCGCAAGACGCCAAACGCCCCGGTCGAGGCCGGCTTCGAGGCCGCACGAACTTCCTGGATTGGCAACCTGGCCCTAAAGGCTGGCAAGAAGCTGGCATGGGACCCAGCCTGGGGCGAGGGGGCATAGCGGCGCCGCTCCCAGCGCAGTGTTTGCGGAAGCGCCAATCCTTCCCCTACCTTGATTCGTGTGTGACATTGATTTCAGCGGGCTTTGAGAGCGTCTGATAGACAACGCAGTAGCGCTCGGTCAAGCGGATGAGCGTGTCGAGTTGCTCCTTCGTCGCGTCGCTTTCCAGATCGAATTTCAGGCGAATCCTCTGAAGACCCACCGGGGCGTCCTTCACAACGGCCAGTGTCCCTCGGAAGTCAATGTCGCCCTCAGCGGTGATGGTTGCGTCGCGCAGCGGGATGCTGGTCGCGGTGGCCACGGCCCGCAGGGTGACGCCTGCGCAGGCGGCCAGAGCTTCCAGCAGCATGTCTCCCGAGCAGGCGGACAGGCCGTCGCCACCCGTGGCGGGGTGCAGGCCTGCCTCGACCAGCGCCTTTCCGGTTTCCACCTTACAGGTGATTCCTTCACCCAGCCGCGCCTGGGCCCGCAGTGTCACGACCGCCGAGTGTGGGTCGTCACGATACTTCTGCTTCAAAGGCGCCTGCAGGGTCTTGATCTCGTTCGCGTCCATTCTTACCTCCCGCGGTTAGTCAAGCGGGATCAGGCTCTTGTTTTTGGCCAGCCAGGCGTCGAGTGTCTGGAGTTCGGGATTCAGGCTGCGGGCGAACTCGGGACTGCGCGCGCCGCAGTAATATTCGTTAAAGTCGCGTTTGAACTGGAACATGTTGCCCAGGTCATCTGCGCCCGGAAAGCCTAGGCTGCGGTACTGTTCCGGCGCTACGGCGTTGTATCTAACCTCCTGCCCCAGCGCCGTCGACATGGCCGCCGCCATCTCGGCGCCGGTCAGATGTTCGCCCGCGATGCCCACCTTTTTCCCGATAAACTCGCTGCCGCGTTTGAAGATGCTGTAAGCGCACTTGCCGATGTCTTCAGCCGCGATGCCGGGCAGTTTCTTCTCGCCCATCGGAAAGGTAAGAGCGAGCTTGCCGTCGGCGCCCTTTTTCGGGCCTGATCCAAAATAGATAAAGTTGTCCCAGTAAAACGAGGTGAGCAGGAGCGTGACCGGCACACCCAGTCTGGTAAACACCTCGTCGGCTTCGCCCTTGGCGTCAAAATGCGGCACCTTGTAATTGCCCATCAGTGTGGGCATGCGATTGTCGTCGAGTGGCACCCACTTCCGCGTGTCTTCCAGCGTGGACCAGATGACATGCTGCAGGCCCGCCTGCTTTGCGGCTTGCGCCATGGAGGTGGCTTCGGCCAGTTCTCTTTCCGGCGAGAAGTGCGCCCAGTAAAACGTGACGCAAAACGCTCCATAGGCGCCGGCAAATGCCTTCTTCAGGCTTTCGGGATTGTCCACGTCGGTGGCCACAACCTCCGCACCTTGTTGGGCCAGGGCTTTGGCTTTTTCGGAATTCACGTCACGTGTGAGCGCGCGCACAGCAAAGCCGCCGTTTGGATCCGCAAGAATGGCGCGGACCAGGCCTCCGCCTTGCGCGCCGGTCGCGCCCAGGACTGCAATAACCTTTTTTTCTGCCATGTCGAGTCTCCTTGTTGAGTTCAAAAGCGGACTATTGCGGATGACCCCCATTGCGCCGCTTCTTTAAGAGATGCGGGGGGCATACTTCCGGTTACTCCGCGTTCCCGCAGCCATGTAAAGGCCATACTTCGAAGCTTTATTACCTCAGGCCCACTTCTTACCGAGTCCTTCCAGGCCGGCCTTGGCCAAGGCGTCGGGAGTCATCACAATGCGGAATTGGCAGTCGGCGTTGAACTGCAGAAACCACGGTTCCGCGAGCGAAGGAACCTTGGAAGGATCTTCGAGGTCGACAATCAGGATGGCGCCACGAGTCCCATCTATTTCTGTAAAGTAGACAGCCTCCGGCTTGGTGGCCTCAAGGATGCTCTGGATTTTCTTCCCTGCGCTTCCATCCCTGACGGCGGCGTTGAATGGTTCGTGCGGAAGCTTAATCTGAAGAAGCATTTTCATTGTTGCCTCCTGGGCTCAAATGCGAGCTGATGTTCTTGAGTGAATTTTACTGTGTTGTTGTGGGTTATTGACCCTGCAAAAGCATAGCACAAGGCAATAGGAAGAAGACAAACGGATGATGGATGAAGGCTGAAAACTGATAACTCCCAGCATTCAGCACTCTGCACAAGAGCCGAATCGAGTCCCGCCTTACGGCACCTTCGGCAGGTGCGCGAGGGCTTCGTGGACTTTTGCTTCCGGGTACTCGTAATCGGTAAGCTCGTCGGCAAAATACTTTTCGTACGCCGCCATGTCAAAGAATCCGTGGCCGCTGAGGTTGAAGAGGATGGTCTTCTCTTTCCCCTCTTCCTTCGCTTTCAGCGCCTCATCGATGGCTGAACAGACGGCGTGCGAGGTCTCGGGCGCCACCACAATGCCTTCCGCGCGCGCGAAAGTGAGAGCGGCCTCGAAGCACTGCAACTGTGGATAGCTGACGGCTTCCAGCACGCCCTCCTGGTGAAGGAGGCTGACCAGCGGAGACATGCCGTGGTAGCGGAGCCCTCCGGCGTGAATGCCAGGAGGGATGAAGTCGTGTCCCAGGGTTTCCATTTTCAGCAACGGCGTCATTCCGCTCTTGTCTCCGAAATCGTAGGCGTAGACACCCCTGGTCATAGTAGGACACGCTGCAGGTTCAACGGCAATCAGCCGGATGTCTTTGCCCGCGGCCTTCAGAGGCACAAAGGGGAAGGCGAGTCCTCCAAAGTTGCTGCCGCCACCGCAACAGCCGATCACGATGTCGGGAAAGGTATTCGCCAGTTTGAGCTGCTCAATGGCTTCCTGGCCGATGATGGTCTGGTGAAGAAGAACGTGGTTCAGCACGCTGCCCAGCGAATAGTTGGTGTCTGGGCGGCTCACGGCGTCCTCAACGGCCTCGCTGATGGCAATGCCCAGGCTGCCGGGGCATTCGGGATCGGCGGCCAGAATTTCGCGTCCTGCGGCCGTCTTGTCGCTCGGAGAAGGAATGCAGTTGGCGCCCCAGGCCTGCATGATGGTACGGCGGTGGGGTTTCTGGTAAAAACTGCATTTCACCATGTACACCATACACTCGATGCCGAAAACGTTGCAGGCGTAGGAAAGTGCACTTCCCCACTGTCCCGCGCCGGTTTCCGTGGAAAGCCGCTTGATGCCCGCCGCCTTGTTGTAATACGCCTGCGGGACGGAGGTGTTGGTCTTGTGGCTGCCGGCGGGTGAGACTCCTTCGTACTTGTAGAAGATTTTCGCCGGCGTGCCGAGCGCCTGCTCAAGCCGGTGCGCTCTATAAAGAGGCGTGGGGCGCCACAGCCGTAGCACGTCCAGAACCGGTTCGGGAATGGAGATCGCGGGCTCGGCGGAAACTTCCTGCTCAATCAGAGCCATGGGAAAAATGGGGGCCAGGTCCTGCGGACCGGCTGGTGCTCCGGTGCCGGGATGCAGCGGCGGCGCGAGCGGTGCCGGAAGGTCCGGGATCACGTTGTACCAGATTTTGGGAATGTCGCGTTCGGAAAGGGTGTAACGATATTGCGTCATACGAAGCCTCAGCGTTGGTTTCGCCTGAGCGGCAGGAGGCTCAAAGCAAGACGGGAAGCATAGCACAAGATGTCCGCGAGTGTCGCAGACCTGCCTTGCCAACACATTCCCATTGCGGGTGAGCTCAATTCTTCGGCGACGAATCCGTGGCCCGCTTGTTCAGGTAATGTGGCTCCCACTTTGCCGGCTCGGCCATGGCGGCGAGTCGGTCGATGTCGAAATCCTTGTAGAGATCAAGGCAGAAAAGATCAGGTGCAGAACGGAAAGGAACTGGAGCATCCAGCAAAAACCCCAGGCTCTTCATGGCGTCGTGGCTGACGACTTTAGAAAACACAGATGGCTCGAGCGCCGCCGCGGCCAGACCGATGACTTCACTGCGAATGCCGGTGGTCTCCAGGCGAATTTTTGGGTGGCCGGACTGTTGTTCGAGCCATTTGGTAACAGCCAGTAACTGCTCAACCTCCAGGCCCAGCGCCCGGCCTCCGGTGGTTGAAACCATCAGGGCGTAGGGAGTGGAGTCGGGGACAAGGTGCATCGACTCTCCGACAAAAATCGGATCGAGCGCCAGGACCTGTTCACCGCGATTGACGCGATCAGAAACCACATCGCCCGCATCCCCCCTGCCTTTGTCATTCAGGACAATCGTCACCGGCGCATCATGCGCGGCGGCAATGGCCTTGAGCCACGTACCAGCGGCGGTGAGGCTGTCCGTGAATTCAAAGCGATAGGAAAGTGACTGCAACAGGTGGTTCTTGGTGTTCCACATTCGCCAGGCATCTTTGACTTCAACCGGCTTGTAGCGGATGACGGAGGCAAGTTTGTTACGCTCTGCGGAAGCCCAGGCCGTGCGGGCCACGGGTTCAGCAGGGATGGGCTGGCGTTGGAAGCGGCTGGCAATCTGTTTTGCCAGGCTTAACATCGTGAGATTGTCCTTGGGCAGGCCAACTTCGAGCTGCTCATAAGTCTTGACGTCAGCCCCGCTCGGAATCTCATGGTCAGCAACCGGCAAGTTGAAATGCTCGGTGAAGAAGTGGTAAGCATGCTCACGGTTGTCGATGTAATAGTTGTGGGTTCCGGGGTCGCGGTTCTCATACCAGGCCAGGTTATCCGGCTGGCCGAAGAGACTGAAGAACGGCTGGAGTTGCTCGTAGATGTAGGGTTTGACGAGGTCCGCCCGGAAGCAGCAGGTGTCCTCAGCATTGTGGATGAGCAAAGTTGGCCGGGGCGCGCGCATCGCCACATAGGAGGTGTAATCGCGGCCCCGCAGCAGGTCCGGGGGATCCTGTTCATCGCAGTCGGTATCGACCGGGTGAGTGATGATAGTTTGGAGCGGGCCGAAGCCTGCCACCTCCACCATGACACTGACGCGCGGGTCAAGCGAGCTGAGAGTGATGGTTTGCCATCCGCCGCCGGAGAGTCCGGTGACGCCTAAACGGCCGGGATCGACCTGCGGAAGAGTAGCCAGATAGTCGAGCCCCCTGCGCATGGCGAGATAAAACAGTCCCAGAACGTTCGATCCCACCAGATCAAGATCGGCACCGAACTCGTGAGCATTTTCCGGATTACGCAACTCACCGAACCCGATCCACTCCAGGCTGAGCGCGTAGATGCCCCGTTTGGCAAAGTTGATGCATCGCTTCTGCTTGTATTCGGCCGCTTTGCCCAGCGGATCATGCCCATTCACGTTGAGTATCGCAGGCGCTTTTCCGCTTACATTGAGCGGTTCATAGAGAATTGCGGTGGACTCAAACCCGGGCACAATCTCAAATCGCAGCTTGCGCATGCGATATCCATTGCCACCGGGGACTTCCCCCATATCTTCAAACTTAGGAGGCGAGTTAACCCACGCTTCGGGCCAGCCGTGGAATGCAACCTCGTCAAGAATCTGCTTTCGGAGGCGCGCCTCTTCCTCCGTCCACTGCCCGGCACTTTGGGGAGCGGGAAGCTTCGGAATACTCTTGAAAAGATATTCCTGTAGCTGATAGGCAACAGTTTGGTGCACCTGGACGGGCCGGTGCAGCACCTCGGTAACCTGCGTGGGTTCGGTCTGCGCATAGGCCGAGCCTATTGAAATAATAAATAGAACGAAGTAAAGCCGCTTTGGACCCATGATCCCTCCCTTAAGCATTCTGCAATTGCACCATTCACATCGCTATCCAACTGCTGTTCGTCGATGCGTCGTTTACAGCGACAAGGTGCAGCCCTGCAGGCCTGTCTGGACACAGGCCAGGTTCTTTCCATACTTGACATTTGCGGGCTCCAGTCGCTGGGCGATTTCGAGCTCGGTGATTGCTTGGCTAAATTGCTTGTCCTTTGCCAGGGCGATACCAAGAGCGTTGTGAGCCTGAGCATCGTCGGGTGACACAGTGATAACCCTCTTCAGGCTCTCAACAGCTTCCCCCGCCCGGCCTTCACCGAGAAGGGCCAATCCAAGATAATAGTGCGTGTCAGGATCATCCGGCACAGTAAGCAGATAGGTCCGCAGCTCCCGTATCGCCTCTTCAAAGCGCTTCTGAAGGAGCAGCGCAACGCCCAGGTTGTAATGGGCATACCCGTCGTTGGGATTCAGTTGCAGCGCCTGGCGAAATTTTGCCTCGGCTTCTGCGGTTTTCCCCTCTTGCAGCAGTTTGGTTCCTTCATTGTTATAAGCCTTTTCCAGCGGTGCCCTGGCCTTTTCATGGGTCAGTTCCTGAGCCCGCCGAATTTCTTTTTCCGCCTCGCCTGACCTTCCCAATCTTTGCAGAACCCGGGCCAGCATGAACCGCGACTGGTTGTCCTCTGGAAGCAATTCCGTCGCCCTGCGCAATTGAATTAACGCCTCTTCAAGCTTCCCCTGTCTCTGCAAAACTGCTCCTAGGTCGCGGCAAGCTTTTCCTGATCTTGGGTCCAGCCGGATGGCTTGCCGAAGATTGGTATCCGCAGCCGAAAGGTTTCCTTTCTGCAGAAAAGTGGAGCCAAGAATCTGGGAATAGGTGGCGTTGTTCGGCTCCAGCCGCACCGCAGCTTCAAATTCAGGGACTGCTTTGTCAAACAGGCCACTATTTCTGTAGAGTTCTCCCAGTTCGTAATGGAGCGACGCCGTTTGGGCCAGCTTGAGCGCGGCAACGTATTGCTTTTCCGCCTCATCCGTTCGGCGTTCGACCGCAAACAGCCGCCCCAGTTCCTGGTGCGTTCCGGCACTGCCGGGATCAATCTCCAGCGATTTGCGCAGCTCCTTTTCCGCCTGCGAGTGATCACCTGCCTGTAATAAAAGGATTCCCAGATTTCGATGAATGCTTGCGTCCGTTGGGGCAATCGTGGTCGCTTGGCGAAGCTCCACAATCGCCTCGTTTAACCGTCCCGCCTCCTGTAACGCGAGCGCGAGGTTGCTGCGAATGCGGGGGTCGTTTGGCCGTGCATTCACAGCCCGACCTAGGAACTCAACGGCCTTGTCCGGCTGCCCTTTGCGGCGGAGGATTACACCCAGATTGTTCAGGGCGTCGACGTCCTGCGGGTTGATTTCAAGCGCCTTTCGAAATTTCGCCTCTGCTTCGGTAAACTCCCCTTTGGCCATCAGAGCAACAGCAGAAGAATCCAAATCTGAGGCCGATTGAGCCTTTGGTCCTTGGGAGAATAGTAGGAGGCCGACCAATAAAATCCCATGCCACATCGTTAGACATCGCTAGTGACTTTGAGAATCAGCCCAAAGCACCTGGACAGATAAAATTAGTGTCGGAGAAACGATTATAAGTCATGTTCGCGCCACAATCGACCCCAGTGCTGGAGGAGATCCCGGCTGGAAGCAGGGATCTCCTGGAGCTATCCTCTAGTTTTGCGCGACTAAAAGAGAAACTTCAGCGCGAACTGTAGAATTCTGGGATCATGAGCGGATGTGATCTGCCCAATCGTGTCGTCCGCAACACTGTTGTCCGGTTGGCCGAAGTTGACGTTGTTAAACAGGTTGAAGAATTCCGCCCTGAACTGGACCGTGCTGTGTTCCGTGATGCGGGTGTCCTTGATCAGGCCAAAGTCGGTGTTGAAGAAGCCCGGCCCTCGCAGGATGTTTCTGCCCGTGTTGCCGAATGTCCCATCTGCGTTGGGGACGAAAAACGCAGGGTTGAAGTACTCCTGGATCAACTCGCCATGGGACCTGTTGGGGTCGAGTTTGGCCTGACTAAGACTGGTCCCGGTAAAGTCAGCCCGGTCAACACCGATACCGCTGAAGGAGTTGTCAGAGCCGCTGTAAATCGGGAACGCAAAACCGCTGTGCCAAGTCAAAATGGAAGTCACTTCCCAGCCGTTCAGCAACCCACCCGCAGCGCCTTTTGCCTGGAATCTTGGAACCTGCCAGATCCCTGAAAGATGGATGACGTGGGGAACGTCGTCATTGGAAACGCTGCGGTCGAAATTGGGATTAAACGGGTTGGTGTTAAAGCCTCCGTATACACCGAAATTATCAATCATCTTCGACCACGTATAATTGGCAAGCACCGACAGGCCCTGGCTGAAGCGCTTTTCCATGTTGAGCTGCAGGGAGTTGTAGTTGGAGTTGTACAGCGATCCGTACAGTCCTACTGCGCCAAAATTCGGATTGATGCGCCGGTCTTGAGTATTGTCCGCGGTCGAACAGGGTTCGCCGTTGCAAGTCCCCGGTTTATAAATTGCGGGGTTGGCCTCGTTGGCGCCCCCGTCGACGGCGGTCGAGAGGTGTGTTCCTTTATTGCCAACGTATGCTGCGCGAACTACCCAGTTGTTCCCGAATTGGCGCTCAACCGTCATGTTCCATGTGGCCACCTGCGCCATTTTCCAGTTGAGGTCGAAGGTTCCGTAAATGGACACAGGAAGTGTGAAAGTGGCACTTGAATCCGGGAGCGAAGGTCCATACTGCGCCGGGAAGGGATTGGGACTTATGCCAAAGCTTCCAAAAGGATCCACGAAACTGACGTTGCCTTCGAAATCGAAACGGGGACCGAACGGTGCGGTATCGACGAAGCCATTCGAGGCAACCGTCGACGGCGGGATGTAGTAGAAACCCCCTCCGCCCCGGACCACGGTTTTGGAATCCAGCTTATATGCAAAACCAACACGAGGAGCAAAGTTGGGCAGATTATTGTTCGATCCGAACCCCGCTGGACACCCCGTGTCGTTGTTGGGACCACCGAAAAGCATGCCTACTGGCGCATTGGGGAACCGCGAGGATTGTGCTCCCGGTTGGTAGCAAACAACGCGCCCTTTTTCTTCCGTGTAAGGCCAGTAGGGGTCCCAGCGGAGACCTAAATTGAGTGTCAGCTTCTGATTGACTCGCCAGTTGTCCTGCACGTAGGGAGCATATAAAACACCATGCATGTCCTTGAACTCACCACCACCCTGCAGGAAATGAGAGGCATGGCCGAGGAAGAAGTCCGTCAAGTTGCTGCCGGACAATTGGTTGCCAAACTCAAATTCTCCTGACATCGTAAACTCGTTGACGAGATGGTTCTTCAGGCGCACGATGTCGCCGCCGAAGTGCAGCTCGTGCGAGCCGCGCTGCCAGGTGACGTCCTCGTGAATGGTCCAGTCGCCACGACCAAAATCACCTAGGTGGTTAGTCTCAAAGCCGAAGGACCCATCAACATAAAGAGACATCTCAGGGGGAGTTGGCGCTGCAATCTGGACTCCGGCGTCCGGGAAGCCGTAGGGCGCGCCTGAAAGCGAGCCGCCCGTTTGAGAATCCCAACCAAACCAGGTGTTGAACAGTATTGTGGGTGAGAACGAATAGGTGTGGTTCAAGGAGAGGTTCTGCACCTTGACTTGGTTGCCGCTGCCGTCCGCGGCCAGAATGTTCGTCTGGGAACTTACCAGATCCGGAGGTTCATTAAACTTTGTCCAGAAATAGCTGCCACTCAGTTGGTTCTTGCCGTGAATCCAGTCAACCTTTGTCATCCACTGGTCGTCGTTCTGCACAACTGATGGTCCCGCGAACGTGAGTTGCCTGCCCGGCCCGTTAGGTAGGGGTATGTGCTGTAGGAAAAAGTTTGAGGGTGCGCTGAAATCGGTTGTGGGAATCTGGTTGCCCGCATAAGGCACGCTGGTCGAAGGATTCACCAGTGGGTCTGGAATATCTGAGAAATCTCCGTTGCGTTCGGCCGCTGTTGGAACAAAAGCAATTTGGCCCTGCGCGGCGCTGCGAATGCGTGTTCCCTGGTAAGTGCCGAAGAAAAACAACTTGTCCTTGACGATTGGACCGCCCACGCTGCCACCAAACTGGTTGCGCTTCAGCGTATCCTGAGTCGGCGCATAGAAGTTGCGTGCGTTGAGTGCTCCATTGCGAAGAAACTCAAACACATCTCCATGGAAGTCATTGGTGCCCGATTTCGTGACAATGTTCACCACCGCCCCGCCCCGTCCGTACTGGGCCGAAAGGTTCTGATCCTGAACGTTGAACTCCTGAACGGCATCGGGATTAGGGAAGGGAAGATTTGCATTCAGGTAAGTGTCATTGTGGCCTGCGCCGTCCATCTGGTAATTGACGCCCCGCGTTCCCAGCCCGCTTACACTTGCATCTTGCTCTCCCGGATAAACGCCTCCCTCGCAATTCGCAAGGCAATATCCGGGGCCGACGCCCGTTTCATCCAATGTCCCTGCGGCTAGAAACAACAACGACTGGGCTTGCCTGCCGTTTAATGGAAGATCAACAATTTTCTTTTGGTCCACGAGCTGACTCAGAGTTGCCGTTCGAGTCGTGAGCACTTGCGCGTTCGCCGCGACTGTGACCTCCTGTGTAACAGCGCCCACCTTTAGACTTACGGTCTGGGTTGCTGCCTGGTTTACCGTTAAAACAATCCCGGTTTGAACGTACGTTGCGAAGCCCTGCTTCGTCACTGTCAGTCTGTAGTTGCCGACTGGCAAAGCAGGAAAGAGAAATTCGCCATTGGGCAGGGTCGTTACAGTTCTTGTAAGGCCTGTTCCCTCGTTTTGCACAGTGACGCTGGCTTCAGGAACAACTGCGCCCGCAGGATCCAAAACGGTTCCTCCGAAACTGGCTGTGGTGTACTGGCCAGCCGCCGGGATCCCCCATAGAAACAGCAGGAGGAGCACGGCTAGTGTGAAAGGTTTAAAAGAATTGCCTGGATATCGTGAAGAAAACGAGGGAACACGAAAATCAAAAGCGAATGCCATAGACACGCCTCCCTGTCGTTCGCGGAGATCGCCCGAAAGGTCGTCCTGACGCTATTTTGCTAATGTAGCATTATGTACAAAGACAATCAAGCAGAAAACTATCATGTCCAGTTACATGTTTTTCGTAAACTTACGAAAATCAAATATGAAAGCATAGCCTTAATGGCATTGAAAAGAGCCTGTTCAATCCAATTCTAGTGGGGGAATGCGCAGAACCGGGAATCACTTACATTCGTTGTGCCATTTTCTGAAAGGTCATTGATGTGGTTACCGGGCTTCCAGCCTGTGAAACTTTTTCAGGATCTCACGGACTTGGTCGTGTGGCAGCGCAATAGACGTGTGATCATCAACACCGGTCATAGTTTTTGCGGCGACCATGGCATTCACAATGGCCTCTTCTGTGGCGTTGACGGTGGCAAGGAACAACGGATTGATGCGCGCATTCGGGA
>DATLWV010000128.1:0-1609 GCA_035576145.1 Terriglobia bacterium | reverse complement strand
AACCGGCCCGCCCCGGTCGACGCCTATGTCGACGGCGGAAGCCTTCCCCAGCCGGTTGCCGGGTGCGCCCTCACGCTTGCAGCCCGCCAATCCGGCCACCATCGCAATGCCCGCTTGTCCCAGCCACTCCCGCCTGTTCATTCCAATCCTCTTGTTGCAATTCCCCACAACGAATCGACATTATACTCCCGCAAGACGAGGAGGGACACGTTCGGCTCGCTCGGTGACCAGCCATCGCTGTCATTCCCGCCACGCCCCGGTTGGCAGCGCCTCAATGCCTCCCCGACAGTTCAATGCTTACCCCATTCAGGCAATGGGCCCCGGCGTGCCACAAAGTCTCGTTCGGTAGAGACCGCACCCAAATGTGGCGTAATTCTGCAGACAACTGGAGAAGCGAAAGAAGAGTTAGCCAACTTGCGCTCAGGGAGCCTTATAATGAGATTCGGCCTGACACGGAATCATGCAGAACAGGATTGAATCCACGGGCCAGGCAGGCTGCCAGACGCTACTTGTAATCCGATGCGCTTTAGGTGTTGTCTGAGGAGGCTCTTTGATGGTGAAGCTTACTGCAATAATCGAATCCGAAGGCAATGGATATGTGGCACTTTGCCCTGAGCTGGATATTGCGAGCCAGGGGGAAAGCATCGCCCAGGCACGAGACAACCTCCGAGAGGCGCTCGAGCTGTTTTTCGAGACTGCGCCACCCGAGGAAGTAAAACTGCGCCTCCGGAGAGAAGTCTACGTTACGCAGCTGGAGGTCCCCACTGCCTAAGCTGCGTGTTCTCTCGGGTAAAGAGGTGTGCAAGCTTATGGCACGACACGGTTTCGCAGAGGTTCGGAGGCGCGGAAGTCACATTGTCATGCAGAGAAAAGCGTCAGGAACCACCACAACCTTACCTGTGCCGGACCACAAGGAGCTCCGTGCGGGGACGCTGCTGTCCATTATCAGGCAATCCGGTATTCCCAAGAGTGAATTCGAAGCTTGAGACTTCAAGTCTGCCGCTCGCTGAAACCCCTTTGATTGCACTTCACGAGTAGCTTCAGTATGGAAAACAAGAGGCCGAAACACGCTAGACCAAAGGCCCGCCGGCAATCGGGAAAAATCAATCGACGAGATCAGATCCTCTCGGCGACGGAGAAAATACTGCGCTCGCGAGGCCTTTCCGGCGCAACCACACGGCAGATTGCTAAGACTGTAGGTTGCTCAGAGGGCGCGCTCTACGTCCACTTCAAGGGTCGCGTGGAACTGCTTCTTGCCGTGCTGGAAGAAAGTCTGCCGGACATGCTGGAGCCGCTGCATGCCCTGGCGGACGCCGTTGGCAAAAGGACCCCACAGAAGAATCTTGAAGAGGCTCTCGACGGGATCTTCCTGTTTCACCGGCGGGTGACCCCGATGATCGCTGGCCTGTTTGCAGAACCAGAACTTCTGGCGCGTTACCGGAAATCGCTTGCCCGAAGCTCCAAAGGCCCGCGCCGGGCGATTTCGAATCTCGCGGAGTATATCCGCCGCGAACAGGGCCTGGGGCGAATTCCCTCAGATGTCGACGCGGACCTGGCGGCAACTCTCCTGATGTCTGCGTCGTTTTTCCGGGCCTTCACCGAACGATTC
>DATLWV010000127.1:0-44294 GCA_035576145.1 Terriglobia bacterium | reverse complement strand
CTCGACGGAACTGTGGCCGAGGAAAAGATCTATCATGATGCCGGAGCCAAAACTCCCCAGGTAATGACCCGCCAGCAGATTGTCCGGCTGATCAAAGAGGCCGGCTTTGAACCTTTTGAGCGCGATACCCTTTATCGGCCCGTTGTGCGCACTGAGACCAGCGTCAGCGTGCAGGTTTAACACGACGTTCGCTGGCCAGAAACCCTTACATGTTCGGCTTGCCGGTGCTGAAAGTGCCGCGCCACCTCAAAACCCAGCAGAGCAAATACTGGCAGATATTCGAGAACCTGCATCAGCGGCGAGTTTGAGAAGGACCCTCCGGCTGCGTAGCCGATGACCGGCGAATAGCCCATGACGCAGGTGACTGTCATCAGCAGAAGGGCCGGGCTTGGGGAAAGGCAGAGGAAAGGGACAATCCAGGTGAAATACCAGGGGAATGCGTTCGATGAGAGAAAAAGCAGGCCGGTGAGGATGACAAGCCCCTCACAAAAAATATCCATTCTGGACTTTAGTACGTAAACGATAAGCACCAAAAGGATTACTCCAGCCACAAACTGTGCCTGATGGGCTGTGTTTCCCGCGGCCAAAAACAGTCTGAAAAGACTGTCATTGCCCTCCCATTGGCCGGCGAAGTCCGAAAGGCCCCGGAATAAATGCCCCCGCGCGCTGAGAAATGGCAGATAACCCAGCAAAATCACACCGGCGAAGATCCCGGCGAACCCCCAGCGCGACCTCCTGAGGAAGGCCGGCAGGAGGATAATCGGGAAGAACTTGGAGAGGGTTGAAATGGCCAGAAACCCGATTGACAGGACGTCTCGACCGCCTATAATTAGAAAGATGACCGCTCCAAGTAAAGTTGCGATAGCCAGCGAGTCGTTGTGTCCTGATAGAGAAAAAGCAATCAGGACTGCTGGATTCCAGGCATAGATGAGCACGTGCTGGAGCGGTCGGTTGGCTGCGGAAAGTATGAAGAGCAGCAGGGCGACGGTTGCAAGGTCCAGGGCGGTGAACAACCGTTTGTAGCCTGCAGCGGTATGAACCCAGGAAAAGACCACCTCGCTGATGGGTGGATAAAGGGTTGGAGTGGTTTTCCCGGTTTTTACGGGATGCTCAGCATCCTGAGCCCAGATGAGCCCTGGCATGGCCGGGTAAACAGTGTAGGGATTCAAGTGGGCGCGCACGACGCGCCCTTCCCATTGGTAACGATAAACGTCTTCCGAGAGCGTAGGGCTCAACGGTAAGAAGAAGAGGCGAAACACAACAGTCGCGCCAAGAATCATGAAGAGAGCTGAAGGCACGTTCTTGTACCTGAGAACGATGTAGACGCTGACCAGGTACAAGGCGCCGGCCAGAAGCATCAGTCCGATGAACTCCGGCACGCGCTCTTCCAGTGGCTGGCGGGGGGCAATAAAGCTAAATATGCCCCCGAGTGCCAGAGCGATGGCGAAAAGGCTGAAAGCGGCCACATAGCGCGGTGTGGATTGTGGTTCTTGCATTTTGAGCATTATTGAGTTTGCGCTCCGTGCGTCAGAACTCTGCGAATGAGTTTTGCCTGCGTCGGCTGAGGCCTGACTCCGAGGTTACATGATTCATACACTCTTGTGCTTTCTACTGGTTCCAGCTAACCCGATTGCACATTACGTCTATCTGCTTTTCCATCGCGATCCCTTCCGGGGGGTTTACCAGCCCAACGCATTTGATCTTTCAATCGAGATACCTTATTTTCTAGTCCTGACCATTCTTTCGGTGTACGGCTTCCACCGCTATTGTCTCACTTATTACTATCTGAAGAACCGAAGGAAGAAACCCCAGCCCTTGAAGCAATTTGATACGCTGCCTCGCGTTACCGTGCAATTGCCCATCTACAACGAGCAATACGTTGTCGAGCGGCTGATTGAAGCAGCTGTCAATCTGGATTATCCTCGGGAACTGCTGGAGATACAGGTCCTCGACGATTCAACTGATGATACGCAGCTTCTTTGCGCGCGGCTGGTTGAGCGATATGCCGCCGCCGGCTATCCCATCAAGTACCTTCACCGTGAGAACCGCCTGGGCTTTAAGGCGGGCGCTCTGGACGAAGGCCTGAAGAAAGCTACCGGCGAGATGGTGGCCGTTTTTGACGCAGATTTTGTTCCTCCGCCTCCCATCCTCCAACAGATGGTCCATTATTTTACAGACCCGAAGGTGGGAATGGTGCAAGGTAGATGGACCTGGATCAACCGCGACTACTCCGCCCTGACGGAAGTCGAAGCCATCATGCTGGACGGCCACTTCGTGGTTGAACATGGCGGCAGAAGTTCGTCGGGACGATTTTTCAACTTCAATGGGACGGCCGGGATGTGGCGCCGCTCGGCGATTGAAGACGCGGGCGGATGGGAGCATGACACTCTAACCGAAGACACCGACCTGAGTTATCGCGCTCAACTGAAGGGATGGAAGTTTGTATACGATCCGGATATTGTCTGCCCTTCCGAACTGCCCGTCGAAATGAACAGCTTCAAGACCCAGCAGGCGCGATGGGCCAAAGGACTGATTCAGGTTGGCAAGAAAATACTGCCCATTGTCTGGCGCAGCGAGCAACCTCTCTACATCAAGATGGAAGCCACCTTTCACCTGACCGCCAACATCGCATACCCGCTGATGATCCTGTTTTCTCTGGTTCTCCTGCCGGCCATGATTGTGCGATTTTATCAGGGCTGGTTCCAGATGATGTATCTTGATCTTCCGCTTTTCATCCTCTCAACGTGCACAGTTTCCGGCTTCTACGTTGTTTCCCAGCGCGCGCTTTATCCCAAAGAATGGATGCGCCGTCTCCTCTACCTTCCGTTCCTGATGGCTACCGGCATCGGGCTGGCGGTTACCAATGGCAAGGCGGTCATTGAAGCCCTAATTGGAATTGAGTCCAGTTTCGTGCGTACGCCCAAGTACCGTGTTGAACGGAACGAAGAAGGATGGGAACGCAAGAAATACGTGCGCCGGCGCATCGGCTGGATTCCTGTTGCCGAGTTGCTGCTTGCCGGTTACTTCCTTTGTGCAACGGCTTATTCTTTTTCAGTCCAGAATTATCTTACTGTTCCATTCCTGATGCTGTTTCTTGTGGGGTATTCCTACATGGGAACTATGTCTCTGCTGCAGACGCCACTCCGGCGTCTCTGGTTCAGCCTCCCGGCATTTATTCGGGTGCGCGCAAGGGACATCTCACCCGCCCCTTCAGAGGGCTGAGGCACGTTCCGCGCCTGGCACCTTTTGATATTTATAGGTCCCTCCAGTTTCCTGGGTTCTGATTGCAATAAAGACGAGAAGTCCCGGAACAAGCGAAGCGGGCGGCTTGTCGCTTGAATCCGAACACAGCCACTCAACGGAGATAAACGGCGAAAGTAACACTCCGTGGGTATATTGCATCTTAGGTTTCTGAGTACTAAACTTTGTAGTATCTACTTAGGTCAAGACAAAACGGTCCAGGACCCCTGAATTGGGCGCTCAAACCCTGAATTAGCGAGGGCAAAACATGATGGGGACACGCGGCAAGAAAATTGTTTTGGCTGCAAGTAACTCTGAGTCGAGTGAATACGAACAGAAAGCCTGGAGCCAAATGCTCCTGGCAACCCTCCCCGCGCGCTACACCAAGGCATTCAATGTCAATTGGCCCCGCCCCAATGAGCTTGCACCCGACGACCAGGCAAAGTACGTACCTCACGGCCTGCGCATCATTGAATCGCTTCTGCTCCAGAGGTTTTCCCCGGACGATGTGGCTGTCTGCTATCCCGAGCAGTTGGGCCTTTTTGTGGGCGATGACACGCGGGTAGTTGGAGTCCATGCCCATAATCCCCTAGGCATCACTTTTGCCACGGACGTTTACCCATATTTTTACGGCAAGGATGTGGAACCCATTAACGCCGCTGAATTTCGCAAACTGATCCTTCATCCCGCATTGCGGGAGCACAGGGATCACCTAAGAATAATTGTGGGCGGGCCCGGCGCTTGGCAGATTGAAAAGAAGAACCTCCAGGACGAATGGCAAATCGACTGCCTGGTAGACGGCGAAGCTGAAGATGTTGCGTTGCCGCTATTCGAAGCGGCTTTTCGCGGCGAGTCGATCCCCCGCAGAGCGGAGGGGAACAGCCCGGAGCTTAGCCATATCCCACCCATCCATCATCGAGCAACTTACGGGGTGGTGGAAATCACACGCGGTTGCGGCCGCGGATGCCAGTTTTGCTCCGTCGCGCTGCGCGATGGGAAAAGCATTCCGCTTCCGCAGATCCTCCAGAACGTTAGGACTCAGGTGGCCGAAGGCGCAGACACCATCCTGCTGACAACGGAGGACCTTTTCCTCTACGAACAGGGACCGAAGTTTCAGACAAATGTTCCGGCGCTGAAGCGGTTGTTTGAGTCGGTGGCAGCCGTACCCGGCGTCAGACACATCAACCTGACCCACGGTACAATGGCGCCCTTCCTGACGAACCCGGAATTGCTGGACGAGCTTTCAGAACTGGTCGTCGGCAAGAGTTCCACGCAACACCCGGCATCAACGCATCCGGACAACCGCTACGCCATCATGTTTATTGGTCTGGAAACGGGATCGGTCCGCCTGTTCACGCAATACATGAAAGGCAAGTCGTATCCTTTCAGGCCCGAACAGTGGCCGGACGTCATCCTGAAGGGCATGGAATTGCAGAACAGGTGCAACTGGTTTCCCATTTGCACGTTCATCATTGGCCTGCCTGGCGAGACTCGCGAGGACACCAAGCAGTCGCTTGATCTGCTTTACGCTCTCAAGGATTCGAAATGGGTGGTGGTGCCAACACTATTCGTCCCTCTGGAGGACACACGTCTGGGAGCGCAGGAGAGCGCCAAGATTTTCAACTTGACCGATCTGCAATGGGAGTTCTTTTTCACCTGCTGGCGGTACAATCTGGATTTCTGGCGAAAGGAACGGTCCACGCAGTGGAAGTTCAATGTCGGAATCCCGCTCTATTATTATCTAATGGGCCGCGGAACCTTCGGCAGTGCCTTGAAGTATCCGCTCTTCCGCCTGGCGCATTTTCCGGAATGGTTCCTGCGCCGAAAGCTTTACCTGGATTTCAGCGGCCGGATGCAGCCACGCTTGATGGTGCCGGACGTGGTACCCATTCCGAGCCATCATCATCGCCCCCTGATAACGGACCTGTCCGGAATGAGCCAGCCGCCCGATCAACTCCAATTCCCTTAATGACAACTCCAAAATCGCAGACCGCCACGGTGTGGTTTCGACCAAAGCATCAGGGTATCTGCAACAGGTCCGCGTTACAGCTTTGGAGACGTTGCGGTCAGCGCCTGTAGCGGTGTGCAAGGAAAACCAGTAGTTCGATCACTCCGTAGACCGCCACACAAAACCACAGGTCAACAAACAATCCGATGTCAGCGCGGTAGGGACGATGTTGCGCCGCCCGTGGAAGATGGGGTGCCAGTACAAAATATATGATGTTGCCAAGCACGATGGCAATCAGGTACTTTATCCAACTTTTCGCTCTTAGATCCAGGACACCCATAAGATGAGTTCAACTCCTTAATCGCCGCTCGGAAGCTATCAGGGCCAACCTTATTAGGGAGCGCCAGTGTAACACTCCTGGCCACAGGAGAAAACGGGGTCCGGAGGTCGGCCGCGTAGCAACCAGAGGCGTGGCGGGAAATGTGCTTGGACTGCAGAAAGGTTTGAGCGTCCGGAACACAGCTCGAGAATTCCTTTCGGGCCTCGAGCCCTTTTCCGGCTGCGCAACTTATCCTTTCCTCGTTGTAAGATAAGCATCGGATTGCCATGCCGAGTCCTATTCTCAAGCTGACGTCAGAGGTCAAATACCTGAAGGGCGTTGGACCCACCCGTGCAGAACTGCTGGCTACGCGGGGTATTCGCACCGTTGAGGACCTTCTGTATTACACGCCCTTCCGGTATGAAGACCGGACCCACATGACCGCCGTCGCTGACCTGGTTCCTGGACAGACAGCCACCATCCTGGCCCAGGTTCTGACCTGCGGCCTGACGCGAACGCGCCGGGGTAAATACATATACGACCTGGCCGCCATTGATGCCAGCGGTGCGAGCAACCCTCGAATGATCCGGTGCCTTTGGTTCAACGCCAGGTATCTGGAACGCAGCAAGGTATTCCGCAGTGGTCAGCGCGTTTTCTTTTACGGCAAGGCCGAGCCCGATTTCTACGGCACCAGCAACCTGCAGATCGTCCAGCCGCAATTTGAGATCCTTCCTGAAAGCGAGTCTGATGAAGGCGAATCCCTGGAAGTAGGACGCATGGTGCCCATCTATGAATCGATTGGCCAGCTTGGACCTCGCGTTTTGCGCAGGCTGATTCGCTCGGCTTTGGAATCGGTGGGCGATCAGTTTCCTGAACTTCTGCCCGCTTCGGTGCGGAAGAAGAACAAACTGGTCAGCCGCGCTTCGGCTTTCCGCCTGACCCATTTCCCGGACGGAGAGCATCCTTTTGAAGAACTGTCCCGGTTTCGGACCCCGCCGCAGATTCGGCTGATCTTCGAAGAATTGTTCAACGTCAGCGCCGGGCTTGCCTTGAAACATCGCAGGGCAAAAACTGCTCCAGGCATCCAGTTCAACGTCACTGAAAAGCTTCGCTGGAACATCAAGGCCATTCTTCCGTTTCATCCGACTGCCGCTCAAAAACGGGTACTGAAGGAAATTGCTGATGACATGTGCTCGCCCCGGCCCATGAACCGCCTGCTGCAGGGAGATGTGGGCTCCGGCAAGACCATTGTGGCGGTTCAGGCCGCACTGCTGGCCTTGTCAAACGGCTACCAGGTGGCGCTGATGGCGCCCACGGAAATTCTGGCCACCCAGCACTATCTTTCCATCCGCCATTTGCTGGGCCCGCTGCCCTACAAAGTTGGTTTGCTGACCAGCGGCCGGAATACTCGCGCAAAGGCTGAACTGAAGGCCGAGCTTGCGGGCGGCGAAACCCACATTGTTGTGGGAACCCACGCCCTGATTGAGAGTGACGTCGAATTCGCCAAACTTGGGCTCGTGGTGGTGGATGAGCAGCATCGCTTTGGCGTCCTGCAGCGTTATCGATTGATCCGCAAAGGGCAGGTGCCGGACGTGCTGGTGATGACCGCGACGCCAATTCCGCGCACCCTCGCGTTGACGCTCTACGGCGACCTCGACTTTTCAGTGATCAATGAACTGCCCCCCAATCGTTCCCCGATCCTGACACGGCTGATCGAGGAAAAGGAGCGGAACCAGACTTTTGACTTTGTTCGCAACAAGGTGCGGGCTGGCGACCAGGCCTATGTGGTTTACCCCGTGATCGAGGAATCATCCAAGCTGGACTTGCGCCCGGCCCTGAAAATGTTCCAGCACCTTTCGGCCCATGTCTTCCCGGAATTTCAGGTGGGGCTGCTTCATGGACGCCTTTCCAGCGCTGAAAAGGAAGAGGTGATGGAGCGCTTCAAGAAAGGTGACATCCGGATACTCGTTTCTACCACCGTGGTGGAGGTGGGCGTGGATGTGCCGAATGCAACCGTCATGCTGATCGAGCACGCCGAGCGGTTCGGCCTTTCGCAACTCCATCAATTGCGCGGGCGCATCGGGCGCGGACGCAAAAAATCTTACTGCCTGCTGCTGGCAACAGATCCGCGAACCCCGGAAGCCGAGGAGCGGTTGCGGACCATGACCGAGACCAACGACGGATTCAAGATTGCGGAAATCGACCTCAAGCTTCGCGGGCCGGGAGAATTTTTTGGCACGCGACAATGGGGTATCCCCGCCTTTCGCATCGCCAATCTGTTGCGCGACCAGGAAATCCTGGAGTGGGCCAAACGCGAAGCAACGGCGTTTGTTGACCATCCGGAATCACCCGACGAGTTTGAGGCTTACGTCAGCTTCCTGCGGAACGAGTGGTCGCGACGTTACGGCCTGGCCGGCGTGGCCTGATGGTGCAGCAACAAGCAAAGATATGGTGTAATGAAAAGTTGTATTCCTGACTCTTGCCGCAGCAGACATCCATATGCGCATTATTTCAGGCCAAAACCGAGGACAACGGATTCAGACGCTGAAAGGCACGCAACTCCGCCCGACTTCGGACCAGATGCGCGAAACACTTTTTGACGTTCTAGGGCCCAGCGTGCGGGATTCGGCCTTTCTGGACGCTTACGCCGGCTCCGGCGCGGTTGGTCTGGAAGCCCTGAGCCGCGGTGCCAAGGAAGTGGTGTTTGTGGAATACCATCGGGCGGCGGTTAACCTGATTCGCAGGAACCTGGCGGCGCTCAAGATGGAAGATGGTTTCTACCTGATGAACACAAAAGTCCTGACCGCCATCGAGAGGCTCGACGAAGAGGGCAGCCACTTTGATTTTATCTTTCTCGACCCGCCCTACAGCGAGACACGTGAGTACCACCAGGTACTCCGACAACTGGGCCGGTCCCAGTTGCTGGTGCCAACATCGCTCGTTATTGCTGAACACTCGCGCCATTTTTTTCTGGAAGACTGCTATAACCGGCTTTTAAGGAGCCGGACCATCCGCCACGGGGACGCCCAGTTGACGTTTTACCGGCTCAGCCAGGCCGAGGCTTCCAGCAGCGGAACTGCTGGTGACTGACCCATGTGCCGACCCAATCAGTTTCTTGACCGGAAACCGGACTTTCCCCTACACTTGGTGGAGCGACCTGACAACAAGGAGGTTGAAGATTTCGAGGCCGTGGCGGGGTAGCTCAGTGGTAGAGCGAGGGTCTCATAATCCCTAGGCCGGGAGTTCGATCCTCCCCCCCGCTACCAATCATTTCAATAGCTTGCAGTGAGTCGTGGTCTTCGGGATCCCCCCTAGTTTGCGTCTGGGTTGCGGGTTGTGACGGACCTGTTTTTTCATCCAGCCTGTCTACGTATCGTTCTCCCTCACCAGGGATCATCTGACCATATGTATCGATGGTGATCTGAATATTGGCGTGACTCATCTACATATGCGGAGTTTGAGAGGGAACTGATGCAGGATAGCGTGCGGTCTTTACTGGCTGCAGCCGGGGCCAAGGGCATGCAGTTTGGCCGGCCGCAGGTTTCTGTTGACGAATCGAGGATCGCAGAATTCCATGTGCAAGGTCGCGGTTGGAAATCGATTGCTGCTGAGTTGGGCGTTGGCGTTGGCACCATTCTTCGTGTCGCAAAAAACCTCTCTGAGCCCCCTCCGCTATGTCTAGCATTTTCAGCACGACTTTTTTTCCGTTTTGAGGATTCAGCGAACAAGTGGTTTCTGAACACTAGAAACTATGTCCTTCGGCGTTTTCCCCATAGAATTGTGCGCACGGTGTTCGTCCCTGGAGCTATAAGTCATTACTGGTCTATAAGTTTTCTTCTAGAGCCCTTGATTTGAAAAGGGCGTCAATGCCGCACTATCTCTTGCCGGGGCATCCACTTTTGGCTTATCCTTCATGTAAATACCCCGGTATCCCTGTTCGCGAAGTATGGCAGGAGGGGCATCTATGTCCAGTAGCGGCTTTGAAGTGCGGGAGGAAGTATTGCGCACTGAGTCCAACCGTTACTGTCGCGCTCGTCGGCTTGAGGACAACTTCCTTGTCCTTCTTAAGTTGCCAAACAGAGAAGGGCCTTATCCAGTAAGTGCTGAGCTTCTCCGTAGGGAATTCGATTTTCTCCGACTCATTTCGGGGCCTGGCATTCCTAAGGCATTGGAGTTAACTCAATTTCAGGGAGATCAGTGCCTGGTCCTGGAAGACATCGGCGCAGAGCCTTTTCCAGAATTCATATTGTCCCGGCAGACTGGGTTAAAACCTTTTTTTAAACTGGGATCCCAACTGAGTGAGGTTCTGGCGACGCTGCACCGTCAGGACGTTGTTTACAAACATTTAAATCCGCAATCCTTGATGGTCCATCCTCGGAATGGCGAAATTCGTCTTATTGACTTCTCCCAAAGTTCAATGATGTCGGACGAATTGATCGAGCCCTTTTCTGTTCGCATACCGTCAGCCTTGATTCCCTACATGTCACCAGAGCAGACCGGACGGATGAATCGAGTAATTGACTACCGATCGGATTTCTATTCTCTTGGGGTAATCCTTTACGAGGTCCTGACGGGCGTGTGTCCGTTCCGGTCAGATGACAGGCTCGAAATGATCCAGCGCCACATCGCCCACGACCCGGAGCCCCCACACAGAGTGAACGCCGCCATTCCCGAGCCTGTCTCGCAGATCGTACTGAAGCTGCTTGCTAAGACAGCCGAAGAGCGGTACCAGAGCGCTTTGGGGATCAAACTGGATATCGAGACCTGCGAGCGGGAATGGGCAGAGCGTGGGTCGGTGTCATCTTTCCCCCTCGCAAGACGCGACACGTCAGACCGGTTCCTTGTGTCTCAAAAGCTGTACGGAAGAGAGCAAGAGCTTAAAAGCATCCTGCAGGTTTTCGAGAGCGCCTGTTCAGGGGCTTCGGGCTTCACAGTGGTTTCGGGGTATGCGGGCATAGGGAAAACTTCGCTGATTCGAGAGCTTTACAGGCCTCTTGCCAGAGAAAGGGGCTACTTCATCGCCGGGAAATTCGACCAGCTATCGCAAATCCCCTATGGGGGATTTGTTCAGGCTTTCCAGATGTTGGTCCAAAACCTTCTCACGGAAGGGGACGAAGAACTCGAACTGTGGCGCGCGCGTTTCTCTCAAGCCTTGGGGGCGAATGCCGGAGTACTGACAAGCGTTGTCCCGGAGATGGAATTGATATTAGGCCGGCAGGCCACGCCGCCTGCCATGGGACCGGCCGAGGCCCAAAATCGTTTCAGACTTGTTTTTCAAAACTCCGTGGGGGTATTGGCATCTCAGGAGCACCCCCTTGTGATATTCCTGGATGACTTGCAGTGGGCTGACCCAGCTACTCTTGACCTTCTTCGGGCGCTATTCATCAATACCGAGATCCGTTACCTTTTTTTAATCGGCGCATATCGTGACAACGAAGTTGATGCTACGCATCCGTTGACTCGGACTTTGCGCACCCTCGAACTGGAAGGAGCACGACTTCATCGCGTTTTCCTCGAGCCCCTCGAGCTTCCGGATCTGGCGGAATTTGTCCAGGACACCCTCCACTGTAATGCCTCGGAAGCGGATTCTCTTTCCCGACTGATCCAGGATAAGACCGCCGGGAACCCCTTTTTTGTCATCCAATTTCTCAAGACCCTCAAGCGAGACAATCTTGTAAGGTTCGATTACGGAAACGGAAAGTGGACCTTCCGAATGGAAGAGATCGCCGGCGCGTCGATCACCGACAACGTCGTCGATCTGATGACGCACAAGATTCGGGGAATATCTGCCACAGCTCAGGATACTCTGACTCTTGCGGCTTGTGTCGGAAGCACTTTTGACCTTGCCACGGTCGCAACCGTAGGCAAGACACCTACAGAAAGGACGGCCGAGCATCTCAGGGAGGCCCTCATCGAGGGGCTCATCGTGCCGTCGAGCCGTCACTTTGACGGGCCATCTCAATTGCCGACAGCAGAAAATTCCCCGAAAGCGCGAGCCTACAGGTTTTTGCATGATCGCGTACAGCAGGCTGCATACGACCTGATACCCCTCGAAAAGAAGCAACTCGTACACCTTGCCTTGGGTCGTTTGATGCTTGACAGTTGGGACCAAAGTTCAACGGGGGAGCGCCTGTTCGAACTAGTCCATCACTTAAACCTTGGAAGCGCTTTGATCATTGACAACTTGGAACGCCTCGCCCTGGCTGAGCTTAACCTGAGGGCGGGTAGCAAGGCGAAAACCTCTGCTGCCTACCAAGGAGCGTTGTCTTACTTCAGAGCCGGCCTTGGTCTGCTCACGGAAGATGACTGGGACTCTCATTATGATCTCGCATTCAGACTCCATCTCGAAGTCGCCGAATGCGAATACCTCTGCGGCAGTTTTGAACAGTCGGAAAACCAACTTGAATTCCTCCTCACTCGGGCGTGTTCACCCCTCGATAAGGCTCAGGTTTATGCTCTGCGAACTGTTCAATACGAAAATATGTCACGGTATTCCGATGCTGTTCGGAGCGGTCGGGATGGGCTCGCTGTCTTCCAAATCTCCCTTCCCCTAACCGTGGACGACCAGAGAGCGGCGGTGGGGAACGAAATCCGCGAAATCAACAGGCTTCTGGATGAGAGAAGCATCGCCTCGCTTGAAAACCTTCCCGAAATGGAAAATGTCGAGATTCGCACTGTAATGCAGGTCCTGATGACGATGTGGGCTCCTTCATATCTGGTAGGAGAGCAAGTCCTGACCCGCCTTATTTCCGCCATGATGGTCCGGCTCTCGCTCGCTCACGGCAACTGTGAGGAGTCTGCATACGGGTATGTTACCCATGCCATCACCGTGGGGCCTGAGCGCGGCGATTTTAAGGCGGCATATGAGTTTGGAAAGCTGGCTCTCGCCGTGAACCAGCGCTTTGGAGACGACAAGCTCAGGGCTAAAATCCATCAACAGTTTCACGCCCACGTCAATCTTTGGCGACAGCCCCTGGAAGCGGGCTTTGTTCACTCGAGAGAGGCGTTCCGCAGCGGCCTCGAAACAGGTGATTTCACGTACGCCAGCTACGGGGCGTTCACGGAGAGCTGGCATGCACTGTTGACGACTAATGATCTCGGACTCTTCACACGGAATTATTCTTCGAACCTCGACCTCTTCAAGAGAATCAGAATGGAAGGTTTTCTGGACGCGCAGAAAGTCATCTTGAATTGGGCGCTTGCCTTGCAGGGTTTGACGCAGGAAAAAGCGTCCCTTTCTACCGATACTTTCGATGAAACAGCCTTCATCGCGTCCTATCAAGAAAGTCCGTTCTTCATGATTTTCTATTACGTCGCGAAAGTCCACTTGAGCTATCTGTTTGGGCATTACCACCGGGCTTTGGAATTCTCGCGCGACGCCGAACTTATAATCCATGCGCTGAGTGGGACTATTTGGCCGGTCCTCCTGAACATCTGGACCGGGCTTACGCTGGCCGCAGTATACGAACATGGAGGGGAACAGGAGCGTCCGGCGTATCTCGATCATCTCGGGCGATTGCAGGAATCTATGTCCGTCCTTGCCGACAATTGTCCGAAAAATTTCCGTTCATTCTCACTGCTGCTTAATGCGGAAATCGAGCGTATCACTGGACGTCTGACTGATGCCCACCATCATTATGAAGATGCAATCCTCTATGCCCAAGAGACCGCTAATCTGCAAACCGAGGCGCTCGCTGCGGAGTTATTTGCCAGGTTCTGGATAGCGCAAGGTAAGCAGAGATTCGGCGGTCATTTCCTGTTGGAAGCCAGGCGCCTCTATCGCCTCTGGGGGGCCTTCGCAAAGGCCGGAGACCTGGAAAGCAAATATCCCGACTTAATTATGATTCATTCTTCAGCGATGTCCGAGAGATCCGGTTTCGCCTTTGTGGAAACTGCCTCCGACCGCGGAGTGGATTCCCTGGATATATCCTCCTTCTTGAAAGCCGCCCGCGCGATTGCTGTGGAAATTCAGTTGGACAGCTTGCTCCGAACGCTTATGCGAATCGCGTTGGAGAATGCGGGCGCCCAAGGAGGAGTTTTTCTGCAGGAGAAGGGCGGCAAGCTTTTCGTGGAAGCCGAAGGGTCGCTGGACGGAGAGGTTTCTGTGAGGCAATCGATTCCGTTGGCGGATGCCAAGCACCTTTCGCATGCTGTTGTGCGCTACGTCCGCAAGACCGGTGAAAGCGTCGTGCTCGGTAATGCAGTGAAAGATGAAAGATTCGGAAGGGACTCATATATCAATACGGCCGCGCCTCGCTCGATCCTTTGTGTCCCGATCATGCACCAGGCAAAACTGAGCGGCATCCTTTACCTTGAAAATAATCTCACCCACGACGCCTTTACGGCGGAACGCGCAGAAATGATGAGAGTGCTGTCCGGGACAATGGCGATCTCCCTTGAGAAGGCGCAGTTGTATGAGGAGATGAAGCAGGAGGCCGGTCGGCGACGCCAGGCGGAGGAACGAAATCGTACTATCCTCGAGATTAACAACGCTCTTATCTCGAACTTGACGAAAGATGCCCTCTTTAAGGCGATATCCCAAGCCGCGCAGGGCGTAGTCACCTTCGACAGGATTGCCGTTTTCCTGCACGATCCCGCTAACGAAGTCCTTCGTCTTTTTCTTCTGGAATCTCCTCATGTGCCGTCTGAGCACTTTATGGTGGGATTGGAGGCACCCTTAACAGGAAGCCACGTGGGCTGGGTCTTTACACGCCTGAGTCCACTTCTGCGGAGGGACCTGGTGACCGATCATGAGCATTACCTTGAGGATCTTCTGCTGAGAGAAGGTTTTCGGTCTGTCGCTACTGTGCCGCTTATGGTGCGCGCAAAAGGTATTGGGACTCTGAGTGTGGTGAGCCAGAGGCCTAATCAATACTCTGCTGCAGACGTCGCTTTTCTTCAGGAAGTTGCCAATCAAATCACGCTCTCAGTCGAGAACATGAAATCCTACGAAGAGATTTCGGCACTCAAGGCAAAACTGGAAGCCGAAAATGTATATCTCCGCGAAGAAATCCGGACCGAACACAATTTTGAAGAGATTGTGGGAAACAGTCCAGAGCTCCTTGCAGTATTACGGAAAATCGAGCAAGTCGCACCTCTGGATTCCACAGTTCTCATCTCGGGCGAGACCGGCACTGGCAAAGAACTGATCGCACGCGCCATCCACGAACGCAGCGCTCGTAAGGAACGACCGTTAGTGAAAGTAAACTGCAGCGCCATTTCCGCGGGCTTGGCTGAGAGCGAGCTGTTTGGGCACATCAAGGGCGCCTTCACCGGAGCCCTTGAAAGGCGGACGGGGCGGTTTGAATTAGCCGATGGCGGTACTATTTTCCTGGACGAAATCGGCGAGCTACCGGTTGAAACACAAGTAAAATTATTGCGGGTGCTTCAGGAACAGGAGTTCGAGCCATTAGGCAGCAGCCGGTCCATCCGGGTAGATGTCCGAGTTATCGCGGCTACCAATCGAGATCTGGAAGAGGCCATTCAGGCAGGCCGATTCCGGTCCGATCTCTATTATCGCCTCAATGTGTTCCCGCTTTTTGTTCCGCCACTGCGTACTCGGAAATCCGACATCCCGCAGTTGGTCGCCTTTTTCTTAACTCGTTATTCCCAGCGATTCGGTAAGCTGGTGGAAGGGGTGTCTCGCGAAGCCATGCAGCGTCTTGTTGACTATTCCTGGCCGGGAAACGTTCGGGAACTGCAAAACATTGTTGAACGCGCAGTCGTCCTCAGTTCAGGTTCCGTGTTAAGTCTTGACCATAATTTCCTTCCTACCACGGTGGGTCAGGTTGAGATGTTCGCTCTATCGAATGTGGAGGGCGCTGTCAAACCTGACTACGGAGCTCCTCTTCTTCCCCTCAAGGCTGAAGGTGGAGACCCTACCTCACTCGCGGAAGTGCAGAAGCGGCACATTCTCAGTGTCCTTCGCCAGACTGGTGGACAGATCGAGGGACCAAAAGGCGCCGCGAAGGCCCTGAACATTCATCCCAATACGCTGCGAAGCCGCATGAAGAAACTTGGCATCGCTCGGTCCGCCCACGAAATGCCGTAGACCCCCTACGCTTGCAGATAGACAGCTTTCTCCAGCCCACGAAATATCGCGGGCGCAACTCCCTCCCTCATACATTCTCGGAAGCTAGCACCTGATATTTCAATCGATTAGAATGCTGGACGCGAATCTGTACTTTTGGAAGTCAGCGTGCCATACAGAAACCGGACCCGGGTGATCAAGTGCTCATAATTAATCAGCAGGAGTCAAAGAACGGCACTACAACTTTCCGTCTCGAAGGGAGAGTGATTGGTCGCTGGGTAGAGGAGCTGAGCAAACTTTGCGAACGGATCGTCAACGACAACAAGGGGTTGGCTCTTGACCTATCGGGGGTTCTGTACATAGATGATCATGCGGTTGCTTTATTCCGGACCTTGCAAACACGTCACGTAGCTCTTTTGAACGCCTCACCATTCGTAAAGGAGCAGTTGAAAGGAGGAACGGGACTATGGTTGCCGACGCAATAGAGGGAGAAACAGGATCCCGAAGTTCGTATGCGGGTCATAAATCGAGGGCCGCGACTTTCGAAGCCGTGGCACTCCCGCACCTGAATGACCTTTTCCGAACTGCCTGCAAGCTCCTGGATGACTTTGCCAGGGCTGAGGACGTAGTTCAGGAGACTTACCTTCAGGCATGGAAATCCTTCGATCGATTCGAGCTTGGGACCAATTGCCGCGCCTGGCTCTTTAGGATCCTTTTTAACAATATTCATCACTATCGGCGAAATTGGTTTAAGTTCCCCTTTGTTGCCCTTAAGGAAAGCGAATTGGAAGAACATTTTGCGAATACGCCGCCTGTCCCCGAGGAACTTTCTGATGAGGACGTCCTGTCGGCCCTCGAAAATCTGCCGCATGATAATCGTGCGGTAATCCTTCTTGCCGATGTTCAGGAATTCTCATATAAGGAAATCGCAGAAATCCTTAAGGTCCCCATGGGTACAGTAATGTCACGATTGAGTCGCGGGAGAGAGATGCTTCGTGCGTTGTTAACCCACGTGGCAGAATCTTACGGGATTTCTTCTTCGCGTCTGAAGGTCGGTCGGTCGTCTTAAGTTTTCTTTCCTTCAACCCAAAACAGAAACGCCCTAAGTACAAAGTGCAACCACCATTCGACCAACCACCGGTTTCTGGTCCAAGGTTCCGGCCCCTCAGAAAAATTTTTGAGTGAGATGGAATATTTCCGGCGTTTCCGTACTTTTCTGAATGAACAGCCGTAAGAAGGATTTTACAGTCGGCTGGAAATCAGAAGTTTTTGCGGAGGAATTCTCAAATGACAAATCGCAAGAAATTGATCGTAGTCAGTGCTCTCGTCGTGTGTGGGGCCGCTTGGTATGCGTTCCGCCCCGAAAGGTTGTTCATCAACAAGACCGTCAATGAAGCCCTGCCGGTTGCGTCGGCCCAGCCCTTGGCTTCCGCCAACACTCAGCCTGTTGTGCTTGCAGCCGGGAGCTTCCATGATGGTGCACATAAGACCTCCGGCATGGCTACAATCTATCAGCTTCCTGAAGGAAAGCGCGTTCTCAGACTTACAAATTTCGAAACTTCCAATGGCCCCGACGTTCGTGTGTTCCTGGTTGCGGCAAATGATGCCACGGATAACGACACCGTCAAGAGGGCGGGATATATCTCGCTTGGGTCCCTCAAAGGAAATGTCGGCGACCAGAATTATGACCTGCCCGCCAATGTTGACCTGCAAAAGTACAGGGCGGCAACCATTTGGTGTAACCGTTTCAGCGTGAATTTCGGCACAGCACCTCTGCAGGCAAGCACCAGTCAGGCTTCATTAACAACTCTTGCCAGCGGACACTTCCATGGAGTTGCTCATGAAACTCAGGGGGCGGCAACGATCTATCAACTCCCTGATGGCAAACGGCTTCTTCGGCTGACCGAGTTCAAGACATCGAACGGTCCCGATGTCCAGGTCTATCTGGTAGCGGCGAACGACGCCAACGACAGCGATACCGTTAAGAAGGCTGGATTTGCTCCCGTCGGGGCCCTAAAAGGCAATCAGGGCGATCAGAATTACGAGCTCTCGGCCAATCTAGATCTGTCAAAGTATCACGCGGTAACAATCTGGTGCCGGCGTTTCGGCGTCAACTTCGCGACAGCGCCCCTCGCGATGCACAACTAACTCAAAAACGATCGAAATACATGTTGAGGAGCAAAAGCCATGGCGCAGATACTGACTGTCACAAACCGAGAAACGAAGCAGGGCAAGCCACAAAAGCTCACAAAGGAGGCTCTCCGCCTTGAGGAAGCCCGCGAACGGAGTGTCCACTGGAAACGCTGGGGACCTTACCTCAGCGAGCGTCAGTGGGGAACGGTTAGGGAAGACTACAGTCCTGGAGGGACGGCGTGGGATTACTTCTCTCACGATCAGGCGCGGTCTCGCTCCTACCGCTGGGGAGAAGATGGCATTGGGGGGTTCTCCGACCGCCACCAACTGATCTGCTTCGCGCTTGCGTTGTGGAACGGTCAGGATTCAATTCTTAAGGAACGCATTTTCGGCTTGACTGGAAGCGAGGGCAACCATGGCGAAGACGTGAAAGAGTATTACTTTTATCTCGATTCGACACCAACACACTCTTACATGAAGTTCCTCTACAAATATTCCCAGGCGGCATTCCCGTATGCGCAACTTGTGGAGGAGAACCGCCATCGCGGCCGGCAAGCATTGGAATATGAATTGATGGACACCGGTGTGTTCAACGAGGACCGTTACTTCGATGTTTTTGTTGAATACGCCAAAGCCTCCTCCGAAGACATTTGCATTCGAATTACAGCGTTTAATCGAGGTCCCGAATTGGCGGGATTGGATCTTTTGCCAACCATCTGGTTTAGGAATACCTGGTCTTGGAATGGCGACGGCAACAGACCAAGACTCGCAATGGCCACTGATTTAGAGGGAACCGCGACGATCGTTGTTGATCACAATCAATACGGGCGGCGGTGGCTACTCTGCGATGGAAACCCTGAAATGCTGTTCACCGAGAATGAAACCAATCACAGCAGGCTGTACGGCGTGCCGAATCGCTCACCCTTCGTCAAGGACGGCATCAACGATTACGTTGTGCATGGAGCCGCTGGCGCCGTGAATCCAGATCGAACAGGCACCAAAGCCGCTGCACGTTACCACTTGAAGATTGCCCCTGGGGGCAGTGCTCAGCTTCGACTTCGGTTCACGGACCAGCCTCCCGCAGCCGGAATGTTAGGCAAAGGATTTGACAAAGTTTTCACGGAGAGGATGGCTGAAGCTGACGAATTCTATGCGGGACGGTTGCCGAGTGGACTATCCGACGATGCACGGAACGTTCAACGTCAGGCTTTTGCAGGCATGCTCTGGTCCAAGCAGTTTTACTCCTATGATGTTCGTGCCTGGTTGCAGGGAGACCCCGGCGAGCCATTACCGCCCCCGGAACACTCGCACGGCAGGAACCACGAATGGGGTCATCTGTACAACTCAGACGTCATTTCGATGCCCGACAAGTGGGAGTACCCGTGGTACGCTGCCTGGGACCTGGCGTTCCACTGCATTCCGCTAGCCTTAATAGACCCTGACTTTGCCAAGGAACAGCTGGTGCTGCTGACGCGCGAATGGTACATGCATCCCAACGGACAACTGCCCGCATATGAATGGGCCTTTTCCGACGTCAATCCTCCGGTTCACGCCTGGGCAGCCTGGCGTGTGTACAAGATTGAGAAGAGACTTCGTGGTAAGGGCGACCTCCACTTCCTCGAATCGGTATTCCACAAACTCCTGCTGAATTTCACCTGGTGGGTGAACCGTAAAGATGCAGAAGGCATGAACGTGTTCCAAGGTGGTTTTCTGGGTCTTGATAATATCGGCGTTTTCGACCGATCCGCACCCCTTCCAACCGGCGGATTCATTGAGCAGTCTGACGGCACCAGCTGGATGGGCATGTATTCGCTGAATCTCCTGGCCATTGCTATGGAACTTGCCCGGGAGAACCCGGCATACGAAAACGTAGCCAGCAAGTTTTGGGAGCACTTTCTCCATATCGCCCACGCCATGAATCACCTCGGGCCGCGGAAGCTCGGCCTTTGGGATGAGACCGATGGGTTCTATTACGACGCGTTGCACCTGCCTGGCGGCGATTCGTTTCCGATGAAAGTTCGCTCGCTGGTCGGCCTGATTCCGCTGTTCGCGGTTGAGACACTCGAGCCGGAACTGCTTGACCGGCTTCCAGGGTTCAAACGGAGACTTGATTGGTTTATCGATAACCGGCCCGACTTAATAGACAACGTAGCCTGCATGAGGACCCGGGGCAAGGGGGAACGGCGGCTGCTCTCTATCGTTGACAGGGACAAGCTGCGTCGTGTTCTTGCGGTGATGCTGGATGAGCGGGAATTCCTTTCGCCTTACGGGATCCGCGCCCTTTCACAGGTTCATCGTGACAACCCATACCGGTTGGGCGTGAATGGAAACAGCTACCAGGTGTCCTATGAGCCGGCCGAATCAAGCACGGGGCTTTTTGGCGGTAACTCGAACTGGCGCGGGCCGATCTGGTTCCCGGTGAACTTCCTTATCATTGAGTCACTCCAGAAGTTCCACCATTACCTCGGAGACGAATACAAAGTTGAATTCCCGACCGGCTCAGGACAAATGATGACCCTGTGGGAGGTCGCCGGCGAAATCTCACGTCGACTGACACGCATATTCCTGCGTGGACAAGATGGGCGTCGCCCGGTGTTTGGCGGCATAGACAAATTCCAGAACGACCCGCACTGGAATGACCTCATTCTTTTCCATGAGTATTTCCATGGCGACATTGGTGCGGGTATCGGTGCTAGTCATCAGACGGGCTGGACAGGCCTGGTAGCGAAACTCATCGAACAGAGCGGAGAATAGTTATGCAGGATTACCCGTCAATTTCATCCCGCCAGGGAAGACTTCCAGGTTCTCTCATCGGGACAACCCAAGCGGACCACTCGGAGGAGCCCACCTACAAACTTGCCTGTATGGAGGTCTGGGGTGGAAATAGGAAGACGATTCAGTCTGTAGAATTGCCGGGACTTTCCGGTTGGGTTTACTCGAAGCCGTTCGAGGCTTCTGCGGGAGGAGGAGACCTTCACTACCTTTCCGTATGTAACCATGGAATTCTTTCCCGGATCGCGCTTGCGGATGTTAGCGGCCATGGGATGGGAGTCGATTCCGTGGCTCTGAAGTTGCGTGGCCTGATTCGTGAGTACATCAATACATGGGATCAGTCAGCGTTGATGCGAGATATCAACAATGTATTTCGCGAAGACGAGGCAGAGGGATCATACGCTACTGCCAGCATATTCGGGTTCTATCTCCAATTTAGTTGTCTGGCATTCACCAATGCAGGCCATCTTCCGCCGCTTTGGTATCACGCGTCAGGGCGGCGATGGGAACTCCTCCAGGAGCCCTCGTCGCCCCCTGGGGAAATTCAAGGATTGCCCCTGGGATTGATTGCCGGCACCGGGTATCGGCAAAGCGCAGTAAAGATTGACCCCGACGACATACTGGTTCTTTACACAGACGGAATTACCGAAACTGTGAACCAATCTGGAGACGAATTAACCGCTGAAGGCCTGCTGCGGCTCGTCGAATCCTGCCCGGTCGGCTCCCCCGTGGCAACGGGGAAGGCGCTTCTCAATGCGGTGCGCGAGTTCCAGTTTGGTATGCCCGACAATGACGATCAAACCATGATCGTGTTGCACCGCACAGGGACCATGGCTTGAAGGGGCTTGCAAAGTACGTAGCCGGGTTGGAATAGGAATACTCCATCGAAAGGAGGCGATATTAACGTGAAATCCTCAAATCTGAAAGCACGGATTTCGGTCAGAGCGCAAGAACCAACCCACCAGGAATACATGGCACGAATGTCATGCTGGCATGCTCTGGCAGGAGAGATGGCGGCACCCACCTCCGTCATCGAGAAATGCCTAGAAGATGTCCTCGATGTAAGGCACCGGGCTGCTCTCGGCTTTCCGAACCGGGGCGGAGTTGTCAGCTCGAGACCACTGGGGTTGCTTGCAGCCTTGGTGCTCCGCCTGAGGGGCATCGAAGTTGTGTTCATGGACTTCAATACATTACCCGCCGGCCAGCCACTCGAGATTCTTCACCACGCAAACCAAACCTCGAAATTTCGCCCCTATTCTTTAACTCGCCAGCGGCTGGCAACGGAAATCGGAGCTGTGTATGTCAATGTGAAAGGCTGTGCGGTTCGAAAGATTGCGGAGAAGCTTGGTCCATTCGATCTGATCCTCGTGGACTCCGGCAAGTCTTCTACCGTGATGCAGGCTCTCTTCGGACTGAACAAGGGTGGTGTCCTGGTTGACTTGTCAAAGGGGAAGCGAAGAGTGCAGGTCTACGAGACGAGGGTCACGCCGCATTTTGTCTTGAGACATGAAGCAGGCATCAGCCATGGAGAAACCAACGCGCGAAGTTCAAGGGACCTTGCGCTTGCCGATCTGGAATATCCAGGGTGGCTGGAGGAGTTCTTTGTGCATTCAAAAGGGAAATTGTCCTCCACGGATCTAGAAGTTCTGGCCGGGATTCAAAGCGGCTCGTTGGTGAACAGTCCGCGAACCCTGGCCTTGGTGGGGCGGGAGGGATAGCCATGCCGGCACAAGTGATGACTGCTAAATCCGCCAAGGCAAAGCCTGTTTCAGAGGCGCGCCGCCCGGCCATGGATTTTGGCCGTGAGACTGCCGGCGATCCGGGAGCCGAAACGAGAGAGTGGCTGGTTTCAAATGGGATCGGTGGATTTGCTTCCGGTACGGTCACCGGCCAGCTTACACGGCGGTATCACGGCCTATTGACCGCTGCTCTCAAGCCTCCGCTGGGCCGCACGCTACTTGTAACCAAGTTCGAAGAGACCGTGAGTTACTTCAGTTCAGAATTTGCGCTTTCCACCAATCGATGGGCAGGCGGGGCGGTCGCACCTGAGGGTTACCAGAATATTGAAGGCTTTTTGCTTGACGGGACAACTCCCGTATGGATTTTCGCATGCGCGGATGCGCAGGTGGAGAAGCGAGTCTGGATGGAACAGGGTTCGAACACAACCTGCGTCCGATACAACCTGCTGCGTGCCAGTGGTCCGCTTACGTTGACGATCAAGGCTCTTGTTAATTACCGTGATTATCACTCCACCACAAGAGCAGGCGATTGGCGAATGAACATCCGGGCCGTGGAGCACGGTCTGCGGGTGGTCGCTTTCGAGGGTTCGACGCCATTTTTCCTGTTGTGCAAGGATGCCGAAGTCCAGGCTGAGCATGATTGGTATCGCAACTTCGAGCTGGATGTCGCGCGCTATCGGGGCCTTGACAATCTAGATGATCATTTGCATGCCGGTACCTTCCGGATAGACCTTCGAGTGGGAGAGTCCGTGACTTTCGTGCTCACCACGGATGCTTCAGCCGGCCTTGATGGCGAAGCCGCTTGGGGTCGTCGTATGGACCATGAACAAAGCCTGCTGGACTGCAAGGGTAAAACCGGCCCGCTGAAGTCACCTGATACGCCGGCTTGGGTTCGCCAGTTGGTCCTTGCGGCCGATCAGTTCGTCGTCAGCCGCCCACTCCCGGACGACACGGGCGCGCGTTCCCTGATCGCCGGATACCACTGGTTTGGAGATTGGGGACGGGACACGATGGTTGCCCTGCCTGGCCTGACCCTGACGACGGGGCGCCCAGAAATCGCAGCATCCATTCTGCGCACGTTTTCTCGTTTCGTCGATCGCGGAATGCTTCCTAACCGCTTCCCTGACGCCGGCGAGGCTCCTGAGTACAACACCGTCGATGCGACATTGTGGTACTTCGAAGCGGTTCGACATTACTTCGAGACGACTCGCGACGCTGATTTCTTGCGTGGCCTGTTTCCAGTTCTCGAGGATATCGTCGCCTGGCACGTCCGAGGGACCCGCTACAACATTCATGTCGGTCCAGCGGATGGACTTCTCTACGCGGGCGAAGCAGGTGTGCAACTTACCTGGATGGACGCGAAGGTCGGCGACTGGGTCGTTACTCCCCGTATCGGAAAACCAATCGAAGTAAATGCCCTATGGTACAACGCGCTTGTTTCCATGGGAGAGTTCGCACGCGTACTGGGGAAATCCGCCGAATGGTTTGACGTGCAGGCGGAGAAGTCACTCCAGGGGTTTAGCCGGTTTTGGAACAAAGACGCGGGCTGGTGTTTTGACGTATTGGACGGGCCCCAAGGAAACGACCCGACACTCCGGCCCAATCAGCTGTTCGCAGTTTCACTTCCGGCCAGTCCGCTCTCTGAAGAACAACAGAAGTCTGTTGTTGACATCTGCGCGCGCCGCCTGCTCACTTCCCACGGATTGCGCAGTCTGGACCCTGCCGACTCGCAGTACAAGGGGCATTACGGTGGCGATCCCTTTCACCGTGACTCTGCCTATCACCAGGGGACTGTATGGGGTTGGCTGCTGGGTCCGTTTGTCCTGGCTTATCTGCGCGTTTATAAGGACTGCGCGCAGGCTGCTTCGTTCCTGGAACCCATTGCGTATCACTTGAGGGCGCACGGTCTCGGAACAGCCAGCGAAATCTTTGATGGCGACGCTCCCTTCACCCCCCGTGGTTGCATTGCCCAGGCATGGACTGTAGGGGAAATCCTTCGGGCATGGGTGGCGTGCCAATCATAGCTGATCGTCCGTGGAGGGAAATCTGAATCGGAGAGTTGAAACCTCGCGAATAAGGAAATCCGGACCGGGATTGAGCCCAACAAAAAGATAAGAGGTGGAGGAAATCAATGAAAGCCATAGCCGTTGTTCCAGGGAAACCCGGAAGTATTCATCTGCGTGAAGTTCCAAAACCAAGCCTCGACCAGGTCCCAAACGGACGCGGAGTGCTTGTGAAAGTTCTCAACGTAGGAGTCGACGGGACTGATAAGGAAATCAATGCCGCCGAATATGGGGCGCCTCCTCCGGGAGATGACTACCTGATCATTGGCCACGAGGGCTTTGGCCAGGTTGAAGCCGTGGGTCCCGCCGTCAGCGAAGTTGCTCCCGGCGATTACGTCGTGGCGACTGTCAGGCGTCCGGGATCGAGCATCTACGACCTCATCGGAACCAACGACATGACCACAGATGACACATATTTTGAGCGCGGTATCAACCTGCATCATGGCTTCCTGTCCGAGTACTACGTGGACGATGCTGAATTTATTGTCAAAATCCCAAAGGGTCTAAAGCGCGTAGGTGTTCTCCTTGAGCCAACAACCGTGGTCGAGAAAGGTATTGCTCAGGCGTACGAAATTCAGCGGCGGCTTCGGGTCTGGCGTCCGCGTCGGGCTGCCGTCATGGGTGCCGGAACTGTGGGGCTGCTGGCCACTCTCGTTCTGCGACTTCGAGGGCTCGCGGTAACGACCTTTGGCCTTACGCCAAAACCTTATCTCAACTCCGACTTGATTGAAGCCATAGGGGCGCGCTACGAATCGACAAGGGATGTGCCGATCCCTGAAGGTGCCAAACGGCACGGCCCATTCGACCTGATCTTTGAGGCGACGGGATTCTCGCCGATCGTCTTCGAAAGCATGTGTGCGCTCGCCAAGAATGGGGTGCTTGTTCTCTCCAGTGTTACCGGCGGTAACCGGACGGTCGAGGTTCCCGCGGATAAGATCAATCTCGAATTCGTTTTGGGGAACAAAGTCATGGTGGGTACGGTAAATGCGAATCGTGAGTATTTCGAGTTGGGAGTTCGTGACCTCGCCCAGGCTGAAGCGGAGTACCCGGGTTGGCTGGACAGGTTGCTGACTCATCCGGTGAGAGGACTCAGCAATTATGCCGAATTGCTTGAAAAGTTGACGAAGGCGGAAGGCGCGATCAAGGTCTATTGCCAAGTCAACGGAGAGTCTACTTCTCTATCGAGCTTTGCAGGCTCCAGATAACCCGGCAATGAACTGACCCGCGTGAAGGAGAAAGACGTGACAGCAACTCAGCCAAAAAGGGTGTTGATCCTCGGAGGGGGCTTCGCGGGCCTTTACGCGGCCGCGGAACTCGAAAAAACCCTTGCCCGCGATCCTCAGGTTGAAATCAATCTGGTCAATCGGGAAAATTTCTTTCTATTTACCCCGATGCTGCACGAAGTCGCAGCGAGTGATCTCGACCTTACCACCATCGTCAACCCGGTTCGCAAGATGCTTCGGCGTGTGAATTTCTTTGCCGGAGAAGTGAAGGGAATTGATCTAGCGAGTAGGAAGGTAACCGTCACACATGGATTTGACAACCATTCTCACGTGCTCGAATACGATTACCTGATCATTGGATTAGGGTCGATCACCAATTTCTATAATCTGCCAGGGCTTGAAGAGAGAGCGTTAACGATGAAATCTCTCGGAGATGCCATCATCCTCCGCAATCACCTCATTGCGCAACTTGAGGAGGCGGATAGTGAATGCTGCCGGGTAAAGCATCCCCTTTTGACATTCGTGGTTGCGGGCGGTGGATTCGCTGGCGTAGAAACCGTAGCCGGAATCAACGACTTTGTGCGGGACAGTCTCCCGAGCTATCCCCATCTCCGGGAAAACTTGATCCGTGTTGTTCTGGTCCACCCGGGTCCAATCATTCTGCCCGAACTCGGTGAAAAGCTTGGTTCGTATGCACAGAGAAAGCTCTCGGACCGTAAGGTTGAGATTCATGTTAACACCAGCGTTCGAGGAGCCTCAGAAGACGGCGTCGAACTCAGCGATGGAACGCGAGTTAGGTCTAATACCCTGGTGTGGACAGCCGGGACTTCTCCGAATCCAATTCTGAACTCCCTTCCCTGCGTCAAAGACAAAGGCCGCCTTACTACGAATGAGTATATGGAACTCCCCGAGTGGCCTGGAGTGTGGGCTCTTGGAGATTGCGCCTCCGTTCCTGACCGAAATACGGGGAGCCCGTGCCCGCCGACGGCCCAGCATGCCCTGCGACAAGGCAAAGTGGTTGCGCGAAACATCGAAGCTGCAATTCGCGGCGGCAAAAAGCGGCCGTTTGTGTTTAAAACCATCGGCCTGCTTGCAGCCATTGGAAAGCGTACAGGGGTCGCAAATATTTTCGGGGTTAACTTCTCCGGTTTCATTGCCTGGTGGTTGTGGCGGACGATTTACTTGAGCAAATTACCGCGATTTGAAAAGAAGGTACGCGTTGCTCTGGACTGGACTCTTGACCTGCTGTTTTCCAAGGACCTTGTTCAGTACATTTCCCTCCGCGCGCCCTCTGTGTCACAAATCGAGAATCAGCCTCGAACGCGGCCTATTCGAGAGGTTGTCACTCGTTAAGCATGAATAGCGGGAGCAAATTCAGCTTGCATTTCGACAGGCCTCAGTTTTGAAGAAAGGGAACGCATGTTGGAAGCGGTAAGACAGCATTGGCCCGAATATTTAATGGAGGCGGCAGGGCTGGGGCTGTTCATGGTTTCGGCCTGCGTCTTCACTGTGATTTTGTGGCATCCAGCTTCTCCGCTTCGGGGGGCGATTCCCGATCCGGTCCTTCGGCGGGTCTTCACTGGCGGGGCCATGGGTCTGACATTGATTGCCATCGTTTACTCGCCATGGGGAAAACAGTCTGGAGCGCACTTGAATCCTGTGGTCACTTTGACCTTCTACAGACTGGGGAAGATTGAATTTTGGGACGCGTGCTTTTACGCCCTGTTCCAATTTGCGGGTGGCCTCTCTGGAGTTCTGATCTCGGCCCTATTGCTAAGAAGCGTACTCGCGCACCCGGATGTGGACTATGCCGCCACTCTGCCCGGCCCGCGTGGGGCCTTGGTGGCATTTTTCGCGGAATTATTCATCACCTTCTTGCTTATGTCCATGATTCTGAACGTTACGAACAGCCGGCATTTGGGGCGCTTCACGGGGATTTTCGCTGGCATCCTTGTTGCGGCATTCATCACTGTCGAATCTCCCCTCTCCGGGATGAGCATGAATCCCGCGCGAACACTGGGCTCGGCGTTTCCGGCGCACCATTGGGCAGCACTCTGGGTTTATTTCACAGCCCCTGCAATCGGAATGTTGGCTGCGGCGGAAATCTACCTGTGGCTCAAGGGAGAATCCTCGGTCATTTGCGCAAAGCTCCATCACGCAAACGACAAGAGATGCATCTTCCATTGTGGGTACAAGAAGAGACAGGCACTTTCCATGATGCCCGCGGGGGAGACACTCTGATGGGTTTCTTCACCTGAATTTGCGTATATCGCCTTGGAGGAAACTATGTCAACCAATGGCCACTATGATGTCATTATCATCGGCACAGGCGCGGGTGGCGGCACGCTGGCCCACCGTCTCGCTCCATCGGGAAAGCGGATCCTGCTTCTTGAACGCGGCGGTTACGTTCCTCGGGAAAAGGACAATTGGAGTCCCAAAGCCGTGAATGCTGAAGGGCGGTACCAGACCAAGGAAACATGGAAAACCAGTAACGGCGAGGCGCTCCACCCCCACACAAACTATTACGTCGGGGGCAACACAAAGTTTTACGGCGCCGCGCTGTTCCGCCTGCGCAAAGAGGACTTTGGCGAGATACGCCACCATGGCGGGGTCTCTCCGGCCTGGCCGATCACTTATGAAGAGCTCGAACCGTATTACGCCAAGGCCGAGCAGCTCTATCATGTCCACGGCCAGCGAGGAGAGGACCCGACGGAACCTCCTGCCGGAAGTCCTTTTCCCCATCCGCCGGTCACCCATGAGCCTCGGATTCAGCAGCTCAGCGATGATTTTGCCCGCCACGGCCTGCGTCCGTTTCATACGCCGCTTGGTGTTATGCTGGATGAGAAGAATCCGCACTCCAGCAAGTGTATCCGTTGCAGTACCTGTGACGGTTTTCCGTGCCTGGTCTACGCCAAGTCAGACGCGCAAGTGGTCAGTGTGGATCCGGCACTCGAGCATTCCAACGTCAGCCTCCTCACCAATGCTTTTGTTTCTCAACTACAGACAGACTCTTCGGGGCGCAAAGTGACAGCCGTACAGGTCGTGCAGGACGGGACCACAGAAACATATTCCGCTGATGTTATCGTGGCCTCATGCGGAGCCATCAACTCCGCCGCGCTTCTCCTGCGCTCGGCCAACGACCGGCATCCACACGGCCTTGCAAATTGTTCCGGCGTAGTGGGCCGCCATTACATGGGACACGTAAACTCTGTCATGATGGCGATCTCCAAGTGCCCGAACCCGACGATTTTCCAGAAAACTCTCTCCGTGAACGATTTCTATTTCGGTTCGAAGGAATGGGAATATCCGATGGGCCATATTTCGTTTGTCGGCAAATTGGACGGTGAGACGCTCAAAGCCGGGGCCCCGGCGATTGCACCCGGGTTTACGCTTGAACTGATGGCGACGCATTCACTGGACTTCTGGCTCACCTCGGAGGACTTGCCTGATCCGAACAATCGCGTATCGGTTGACCGCGATGGCACAATCGTTCTGGCATACAAGCCCAACAATGAAGAGGGCCACAAGCGGCTCATCGCCAGGCTCCAAAGTCTGATGAAACAACAAACCAAGTGTTCCATTCACGGCCATGACTGCCACCAGGGCCTCTTTTCCAGGAACCTTTACGTGGGTCAGCGAATTCCGCTTGCCGGCGTTGCGCACCAGAACGGCACGATCCGATTTGGCAACGACCCCAGAACTTCTGCGCTAGATCCAAACTGCAAGGCGCACGATTTAGACAATTTTTACGTCGTAGACGCAAGCTTCTTCCCCTCCAGCGGAGCTGTGAACCCGGCGTTAACCGTCATGGCGAATGCGCTCCGCGTGGGTGATCATCTGCTCAAGCAGCTTGGCTAACAGGGAGGCGGGATGAAATATGACGCGATCGTGATCGGGTCCGGCCAGGGAGGCAATCCGCTTTCACAAAAACTGGCGGACCAGGGATGGAATGTAGCTTTGATTGAAAAATCGCATTTGGGTGGGACCTGCATCAACACCGGCTGTACGCCGACAAAGACAATGGTTCACAGCGCCCAGGTGGCCCATTATGCCCGCAACTCTATGCGCTGGGGCGTGCACGCCTCCGCGGTCAATGTTGATCTTCCTGCCGTCGTAGCGAGAAAGGAAAAGATAGTTCAGAGCTTCAGGGCCGGGCAACAGAGCAAGGTGAATGCACGAAAGTCATTGCGTTTGTACCGGGGAGAGGCAAGATTTGAGTCACCCCGCAAAGTTCGTGTCAACGGCGATACCCTCGAAAGCGAACGAATCTTCATCAACACGGGTGCGCGCCCTTCGATTCCCGTTCTCCAGGGACTGGATTCTGTCGGTTACCTCACGAACGCCAGCATCATGGAGTTACGCGAATTGCCCGAGCACCTGCTGGTGCTCGGCGGAGGGTACATCGGTCTCGAGTTCGGGCAAATGTTCCGCCGATTCGGGAGCCGCGTGACGATTATCCATCGCGGCAGCCAGATCCTGCCTCGTGAGGACGCTGATGTTGTCGCCGAACTGCAGAGAGCCCTTGAGGCGGAAGGCGTATCCTTTGTGCTCAACGCCAGAACATCCCAAGTGAACAACTGCAACGGGAGAATTGCCCTTACCTACGAGTCAAAGGATGGGACGGAAGTTGTCACGGGATCGCATCTCCTGCTTGCTGTTGGACGGGTCCCTAACAGTGACACACTGGATTTGGACAATGCGGGCGTGCGAACCGATCAGGCGGGTTTCATCAGAGTCAACGATCGCCTCGAAACCAACGTTCCCGGAATTTGGGCGATTGGCGACGCCAAGGGCGGACCTGCCTTTACCCACATTTCCTACAATGATTACCAGATCATTTATGGAAACCTGATCGAAGAGAAGAACCTCAGCATTCGGAATCGCATTGTCCCCTATTCTGTATTCACCGACCCACAACTGGGCGGCGTTGGCATGACGGAGAAAGAAGCAAGAGCTAACGGGAAGAGACTGAAGATCGGAAAAATTCCCATGTCTTATGTTGCACGAGCGCTTGAACGAGACGAGACGGCCGGGCTGATGAAAATCGTGGTGGATGCGTCAAACGATCGAATTCTGGGAGCTTCCATCCTTGCCCCCGAAGGAGGTGAATTAATCCAGATTCTTGGAATGACGATGTTGGCAGGATTGCCATACACGTTGTTGAAGGGGGCGGTATACATTCACCCGACGCTCGCGGAAGGTTTTTTCTCTTTGATGGAGGATGTCAAGCCGGTTGATTGAAAACCGTCTTCGGCTTGACTGTCAATTGGGTTGGTTTGAGAGAGAGTCCGCATGCCACGAGTAAGAATGTTCAAAAAAGGTTGTGTTGACACGCTGGTAGCTTTCCTGCTGCTGGCGGCTATCTCTTCGACTGCCTCGGCGGGGTATGCTCAACAAACGAGGCCGGCTGCCGTATCGGGTGTCGAGGCGGTGGGGGTAACTGTGAGTGATATAGACCGCTCTGTGGCTTTTTACTCAACGGTCCTATCCTTCAGAAAAATAACGGACGTTGAAGTTGCCGGATCACAATATGAACAACTCCAGGGAGTCTTTGGCTTAAGGATGCGAGTCGTTGACATGAAACTCGGAGGAGAAACCTTGGAACTAACCGAGTACCTTACTCCCAAGGGGCGGCCCATCCCGGCAGACTCACGCAGCAACGACCGCTGGTTCCAGCACGTGGCGATCATTGTTGCTGATATGGACCAAGCCTACCGGAAACTTCGGCAGAGCAAAGTGCAATTCGCCTCGACCGGGCCTCAGCGGCTGCCGGATTGGAATAAGAACGCGGGAGGCATCGAGGCATTCTACTTTAAGGACCCCGATGGGCATACGCTCGAAATTCTCCACTTTCCTCCTGAGAAGGGTCTTGCCAAATGGCACCGAACATCTGATGACCTTTTTCAGGGAATCGACCACACGGCAATAGTTGTGGCTGACACGGAAACCAGTTTAGGTTTTTATCGCGACAAGCTGGGAATGAAAGTTGTGGGCGAAAGTGAGAACTATGGGCCCGAGCAAGAGCATCTGAATCATGTCTTCGGTGCAAGACTTCGGATTACCAGCCTCCGTGCAGCGCGGGGACCGGGCGTTGAGCTTCTGGAATATTTGACGCCCCGCGACGGCCGCTCCATTCCTTCGGACGAACACTCCAACGACCTGGGCCATTGGCAGACCCAGTTCGTTGTCCCCTCAGCCGAATCGTTTGCGAAGGAATTCTTTAGATCCCATACATCGCTCGTCTCACCGGGGGCGGTCACGATGGAAGATACGGCACTTGGGTTTCAAAAGGGTATCCTGGCCCGAGACCCCGACGGCCACGCGGTGGAATTAGTGGAAAGATAATGAACTTCCTGAGACTCTTAACCACCATGGGCGGGCTTCATTTTACGCAAGCTGTCTGGCTATTCCCCGCCGCAACAACGTTTCATTTTCTGGAGGAGGCGCCTTGGTTCGCAGAGTGGGCAAGAAAGTATGCTTCACCTCTTTATACTGGCCGACCTTGGAAAATCATCCACGGAATCGGGTTGATCTACGTAGTCATGTTTTCGGCAGCCGCCTCATTGTTTCCAAAACCTAACACCGTTTTTATTTTCTTTGCTCTCTGGCTCACCGAGGCCGTTTATAACACTCTATTTCATCTGTCCGCTACTGTTTGGTTCAAGGCATACTGTCCTGGCCTGCTCACTGCCACCGCATTCTATCCGGTGCTTTTCTGGAACCTCTATGGGAGTGCCTGCAGGGAAGGCCTGCTGAGTTCTACTTCTGTTTACTTGGCAGTCGCAACTGCGGGGATAATTCATTCGATAGATGTTGCGACGAGTGTTTATTTCGTGAGTCTTACGCGGATTCTTCGAAGGCCAGTTTCAGTCCACGTCTGGAGGCCATGAATTCAGAGCCCCAACGGCCCGGCCTGCCAAATGCTGACGGATCGAGAGTTGTAGACTGCACGGATTCTCGAACGATGATGAATGCTCCGAACATTAGGTTATCGGTGAACGAGGTGAGTCGGCATGAACACTCCAAGGTTTGACACAATCGAGTGCACGCGGATACGACTGCAGCTCAACGAATACATAAGCGGCGAACTGCCCCCCGAGATTTCGACCGGGGTCACGAAACATCTCGAAATATGCGAACCCTGCTCACGGGAACTTGAGCGAAGAATTCAAGTCCGCAATTCGCTCCGGCGGGCGTTCAAGGCCCTCCCTGTGCCCGGCTCATTGGCTGCGAAGGTGCGTGGCCAGCTCAGTGATCCAAAGCCTTCGTTTTTCTGGTTGCATAATGTGAACCGGTTGGCTGTGGCTCTGCCAGGACTCGCGATCCTCGTAGTTGCTTTTTTAACCACTGGTCTATGAATCATGTTCCACAATGGTGAGAATCGCGTCACTTTGATTCTGAAGTTGGGTTTAGATGATCACATGCATTGCGCGATCGATGCGCACAACTATCCCGATACGGCAAATCCGCAGGACCAAATCATTCGCAAACTCGGGCCTGAATATTCAGCCTTACTGCAGGTTGTGGAACAGCACATACCACGTTTTCACATTCTGGAAGGCCATATCTGTTCGGTGCCGGGTAGAAAGAGAAAATATGTGCACCTCATCGCACGAGGGCATGAGGCGATCGTCTCTATCATTTTGACCAAGCGCCAAAATGAAGGTTTTCCATCCGGCAGACTCTTTGCTGCGAGTGCAAGCGGTCCGGTCAAGCTTTTCGAGGCACACCTGAAAGGGATGGATGTTGCGGGCTTTGAGACTAAGGGATATTTCGGTTATGTTGTGTCAGACCTTGGCCGGGGCGAGGTCTTGCACATGGCCAATGCCCTCGCTGCACCAGTCCGGGATACTCTGGACGGAACGGCCACGCCAGGAACTACTAAGGCTTCCAATTCCATTCCTTCATTATCAGGATATTTGGCATGGATTTGTCTGCGGCCGAATGACCAACCTCTCTCAAGATAAAGACGGACGATCGTTGCGATTTCCCCTCATTATACTTGGTGGGGCGAGCCTCAACTTTTTGTCGAGCTGCAATACCCTGAAAATTTCGTAACGATTATTGGCCCTCAAAGCAGATAACACTGGCTTGGAGATGAAGCCTAATGGCGGGTTCATATCCCGGCTGCCTTCGATACCATCGCCGTCTACAAGGCCATCAAGCCCAAGCGCACCGGCAACAGTAAGGTCCTTCTGGTGATGGGCCGCCGGCATCACGGGCAGGAGTCCGAGGAGGGCCGCAGCTTGGATGCCTTGAAGTTCAACAGCGACACCGCCCTCTACTTTTGTTGGAAAATTCTGCGGCCGGTCGTGGCGCGATACTTGAAGAACGGTTCGCCCAAAGCCCTTATAGCGCCTGACACGTAGTTTGAAACCGGGACGAACGCGTGGCGGCGCCTGCTTGAATTGCCGGCCGGGAGCGCCTGCCGCTCCACCATCAGGCCCACTGCGCTCTACTTGGAGTAGGGTGTGAAGGTCGGTTTCACTGCGTAGCAGGCCGACGCCAGCGCGTTTGATGAATACGTTTCCGATCCGCCCAAACTGGAACCTTTTCGCGCGCGCTCCATAACTCCCTCCTATCTGCAAACGTTACCACCAGTTACAGACCCAATTGCCATATGGAACCACTCCAATCTTAATGTCCCCATGGCCTGGTCTTTCTTTCTCGTTGCCAAAAGGGGGGTGCTCGCAATATTTGGCTGTGCACCTATTGTGGCGGGGGACCCCATGATGGAAAGCCATTGCGGATGAGTTGGGACTCAGCAGATTGCCGATATTGGAGACGCACTCATGTCAAGAGGTTATGATATTGTGAACAAGCAGAGCCAAACGATTCTCCAACCTGAAGATATGAGACGCATTGCCGCGCTGAAGGAAGACCTGGTCATGCCCGCCGGACGCTTCAGGTGGGCGATGGATTGGGCTGCAAGGGACATGGCGTTTTCTGACGCAAGAAAGGCAACCGGTCCGGGTGAATTGCAGCGCCCCCCAGACCAGTCGTGCAATTCGTCTCCAGTGGATTCAGAGCCACCAGTTCGCAGCGGCAAAACAACCCATCATTCCGGCATTTCGCTTCAAGCCAGCCAGGAAGGTTCGCAATGAAGACTCGGTGTTTCTTGTGAACTGGAAAACGCAATCGGTTGCTGGTAAGATTCGTTGCCCAAAAGGAGGTTGACCATGATTTCACGTCGCGAATTCCTTCAAGGCCCGTTGGCTGGATTGGCCATCATCCTCTGGAAGCCGGTTCGGTTGGCAGCCAGCCAGGCGGGCAGCGCATCGAAACCATTACCCTGGACTCATTATGTTCGCATATCGGGCAACTCGCTCCGGCTCGACCGCGTTGACCAGATCGTTCAGGAGGCGACGGAGACGCACGTTTTCGGCATCGAAACCGACAACGACATCCCGGGGCGCTATGAGAGCTTTCTCGATCCGGCCGAGAAGCTGAGGGCGATTAAAGCTGTTGCCGAGAAGGCGCATGCCGCAGGCAATTATGCCTTTGTTTATATTGCTGGGCTCGAATGCATCACCGCGAACGCCGCCAATGAGAAACACTCCTTCTACAAAGACCATCCGGATTGGGTCCAAAGAAAGATTACCGGCGAGCCGGCGATGTTTGGAGGAGGGACGGCATTCTGGATCCGGAAGGGCGACGAGGATATCTGGATCAGCCCCTACGCCCCGGAGTGGCGCAAGATTTACATGGAACGCGTCCGCCAGATTGCGGCCACGGGCATCGACGGCATCTACGTGGATATTCCCTACTGGATGACGCATTTTACCGGCTGGGAAGAAACCTGGGCCAGCTTTGACAAGTACACTGTAGCTGAGTTCAAAGCCCGCACCGGGCTGAATGCCATGACAGACCTGAAACTGGGTGATTTCTCCGATGCCAACTTCCGCCGCTGGGTGGATTTTCGCTTCACGACGATTACCGAGTTCATGCAGGAAATCGGGCACAACGTCAAATCCGTAAATCCCAAGGCCGTGACCATAGCGGAAATCTACCCGGGAATCGAGTTTGAGGCCGTGCGGGTTGGCTCTGACATTTATCAGCTCTACGATGTGATCGACCTTGTTGCGCATGAGTACGAATGGAATGGCGTGGGGAACGCTTCGAAGAAAACGCCACTCGACTGGCTGCACTTCATGATCGGAATGTACAGCTTCCGCGCCTTTGCGGAGGGCAAGCCTACCTGGATGCTGAGCTACTCATGGGACGGCGAGAAAGGCGTCAGCCCGGGCGAGGCGATGCAGAACCTTTTTTGCGCCCAGCTTATGGCGGGAACGAATTGCTGGGACGTCCATGGCCACGTGATGTCGGGTTCGAACGACATCGCGATGCGAAAGAAGATTTTCGGCTGGATCGAACGACACGAAAAGACGTTCTACAATTCCCGGACACCCATTCAGCCGGCCGGCGTTTACTTTTCGCCTCGTACCCGGGACTATTTCGCGAAAGATTTCCTCGATTCCTATTTCGGGTTTATGGCGATGATGATGCATTCCCATCGCGAGTTTCAGATCGTCACGCCACGAACGCTGAAGGACTTTCGCGGGCCGGTCCTCGCACTGCCGGACGCACGCTGCCTGAGTGACTTGGAAGTTTCCGCGCTGGAATCCTATGCCAGGTCTGGAGGCAAGCTGATTGTTTCGGGCCGGTCCGGGGAGTCAGACGAAACTGGCCGCGTTCGCCCGTCCAATCCGATTCACCGTTTTCTTGGAATTCAGAATCCGGACCAGAAATCCAAGAGCGCTGCCGGCCCCGGTTACGCCTACCTGCCTGAGTGCCCCGGCCGCGCCTATTGGCAGGCCCTGAGCAAGGAATTCAGCCACGCTGCCACTCGTGGCAGCGCGACAGGCCAGACTTTCCAATCACTAAGACATGACTTCGATAAAGATGTCATTGGGCCTCATCAACCCGATTCCTCCGTCCGTGTCGTGGCTTCGCCCTTCGTTACTGTGCAGACGGCGCGCGTCAATGGCAGAATTCATGTCTTCATTGCCAATTTCAAAGGCATCGAGCCGCGGAATAGGACCACGCAAATTCCAGAAGAGAACGTGGAGATATTTTTTCCTGCTACCGGGGGAAGCAGAGGCTACATACTGCCGTTTCTCGGAGAGGTTCGTAACCTTCCTGTTGAGCGGAGTGGCGAGCGGCTTCGCGTAACTGTGCCCAAATTGGACAAGGGTGCGGTAGTCTGGCTTGAGTAAAGACTTCGCTTGTGGGGACTGACCGCCCCGATAAAAAGCTCTAATTCCATCACTTACCCGACGTGATCACGCCGATTGACGTTGCGAGGGTTACGTTTCTTTTCAATTTTCCTTCGTGTGCTGGTGGTTCGGCGGCATTCCATTATTTTCTGTGGCAAATGAGGGGCCTTAGGTTCTTACGTTTGGTTTCTAATTCGAAAATATTAGAAAAAACAGCTTGACAAACTAATACGTTCGCGTTAGAAATGGCACCAGATTTGGTTTACAGAGGGAGCCTGCAGAACACATCCTAAGGGTCGTGCACGAAGAACAGGCACTCCTGTATCACTCGTTGTGTCTAATTGTCGGGTCGTCGGCACTGAACTCTTGAAGGAGGGAAAAATGCCAGATAGTTGTATTTTGAGGGGTGGTCGCGGAGGCATAGTAAAATTCCTTAACGAACTCCAAGACCTTCTTTCATCTTCCACCTGGGTAACTTGCCTTTTGGCCGTGCTGGTAGCATGTGCCGCGCTGCCTGTTACCGGTTGGGCACAGGGCACGGACACAGCATTGTTGCGTGGGACAGTAAAAGACCCCACTGGAGCTGTCATTCCGGATGCAGCAGTGACCGCGACAGTGATTGCAACACAGGTCCAGACCAGAACACAAACCGACAATGCTGGCCTTTATATCCTCAACTATCTCAAGCCGGGGACCTACACTTTGAAAGTAGAAAAAACCGGCTTCAAAACGTCACTTATACCCTCGCTCGAGCTTCGAATCGGAACTCAGACAGACCAGGACGTTACTTTACAAGTAGGGAGTACTCAACAGACCGTTGAAGTAAAAGGTGCAGCGCCGCTGCTCAACACAGTCAATGCGGCTCTGGGTACAACCGTCAACAACCAGTATCTCCAGAGTTTGCCTCTGATGGACCGCAATATCGCGAACCTCTCATACCTTTCCGGAGGGGTTACTCAGGTTTCGGGCGCTTCAGCCAGCATGTTGGGCGGCACTGTCTTTGCCTCGAACGGCCAGAGATACGGCACAGCGGAATTCCGGCTGGATGGCGTGCTCGCCACTCGGCCCGAAGGCGGCGAAGGTGGCAATACCGTCGCAGCGTACATCCCCGACGTTGACGCTTTGCAGGAATTCAGACTGCAGAACAACAATATGTCCGCGGAATATGGGAATAACGGCGGCACAGTGGTGAACATTGTCACCAAATCAGGTACCAACAAGTATCATGGCAGTGGCTACTGGTTTTTCCGGCGGCCTGGCCTTGACGCGAACGACTTTTTCACAAACCAGGGTGGCGGCACCAAGGGCGAATACACTCACGATCAGTACGGAGGGTCCTTCGGTGGGCCCATCAAGAAGGACAGGACATTCTTCTTTTTCGACTACGAACGGTTCCGCGACAACGCCCCCATTATTGTGAACGAAACTGTTCCAACGCTGCTTGAAAGGCAGGGCGACTTCTCACAATCGTTCAACGATGATGGAAGCCTGAAGCAGATTTTCAATCCATTTGACGTGGCTCCTGATGGTAACGGAGATTATGTGCGCCAGGCGTTTGCCGGAAATATTATCCCTTCAACCATGTTTGACGCAATTGGCGCCAAGCTGGTCAATCTCTACCCGGAACCTACCGGTTCTGGAGTAGGCCCCGGGCATTTGTACAACTTCTCGGATAAGCTGATTGGCACAAACCCCCAGTGGCAGATGGACATTCGAGTCGACCAGGATTTCTCGGCGGCGAATCGCCTGACGGCCCGGTACAGCATGAGCCACGGTGAGAGTAACGTCCCCGACGATTTCCTCACTCCGGTCATATGGAAAAGCATAACCCACAACGTGGCTTTGGAAGACACTTGGACTGTGACCCCGACGTTCCTCTGGGTCAACCGGGTGGGACTCAACCGCGGCAACTACCCTGAGAAGGCATATCCAACGGTCGATCCTTTGAGCATCGGCTTCCCCGAGAGCATGATCAACAACGTCTGGTACCGTGAGCCGAATTTCCCCACCATCGAGCTCGATAACTATGCAACTCTCGCTTCCAACAACGGCTGCTGCACGGACACCGTGGAAGGTGACACGCAATGGATGTTTAACTCCGTGGCAACGAAAATCATTGGCAAACACAACATCAAGTTTGGCGGCGAGGACCGCATCTTCCTGAACAATTTCTTCCAGCCGGACACGACCGCCGGGGACTTCTCGTTCGGGCAGGATCCGACCATGCAGAACGTCTTCAACCCTGACTTCTCTCAAGGCAGCAGCGTGGCCGCATTGCTTTTGGGTTTCTATAACGGTGGCGGCTTCGCACTGCGTCCTCATGTGGCGAACAAGTCGACCGTAGGCTCGGTGTTTGTGCAGGACGACTGGAAAGCGACCTCACGACTAACCGTATCCGCGGGTCTGCGTTGGGAATGGACCGTTCCGTATAGCGAGAGGTACAACCACAACATGTTCACCTGCTTCTCCTGCCCCTCTGGCATCACTGTTCCGGGGGTGGGCCCGATTATGGGAACTACAATCCTCGCCAGCGACCAGAAACGTCACGCGAACTCTTCTCTTTTTGACCTTGGGCCGCGTCTGAGCTTCGCTTACCGGCTCAAAGACAACACCGTTCTTCACACGGGGTTTGGCCTGTACCACGGCATGAGCTTCGCCACCAACTGGCAATACGGCGGAGGTGCCTGGCAAAACTTTGCAGATTCTCCGTCTTCCCTGGACGGCGGAGTCACTCAACTTGCTACCATGGCAAATCCTTTCCCCTTGGGATTCGCTCTCCCACCGGGGGACAAATATGGCCCACTCACCAAATGGGGTTACAGCAACAATAATCATGGAAGTGACACTTTCCGGACGGCCGAAATCTACCAGTGGAACTTCGGCATCCAGCACCAGTGGGGCAGTACGATGTTGGAAGCTGACTATGTGGGCAACCGCAGCACGCATCTGCCGTGGAACTACTCTACGCAGAACCGCAACTTCCTCAGTCGCGCAAACCGTGAACAGTGGCGTTCTTCCGGGTTGGCCGATCTGGTGCCGAATCCTTTCCAGTATCTTTTCCAGGGACCCCAGGCAATCTTTGACGCCCCGGGATCGATATATAACAATGATACGATCCCGCGGAGAGACCTTCTGCGTCCATACCCACAATTCCCCGGAAGCTTTAACGGCTTTCCGTTGTTTGTGGCCAGCAGCAGCTACCATGCCTTCCAGTTGCGGTTTGAAAAGCGGGCCGGCCATGGGTTGTCATTTGTTGGGAATTACACCTTCTCGAAGTTCCTCACCAACTCCGATGCAGGAGGCAATGCCTGGATCGGTGGTGGTGGCGGTGCTGGTATCGGGTTCGTCGGTTCTCCGCAGGACTTCACAAATCTTGCGCTGGAGAAAAGCCTCAGCGCCAATGATACGCCACAGCGCTTGACGTTTGCTGTGGTCTATGACTTGCCGTTTGGGCGTGGACAGACCTATGGCCAGAATATGAACAAAGTGCTCGACGGAGTGGTTGGGGGATGGAAAATTACTCCATTTGTCACCTTCCAGACCGGGCAGCCTATCTCTGTGGATGATGCAAACGATCAGCTGGCCGACGGCCACCAGCGGCCCAACCTGATTGGCAACCCTTGCACTGGCGCCAGTCTAGACGAAATAGCCAACGGAACGGCAAGTTACTTTAACAACAGCGCCTTCTCGACCGCGGGAGACCAGGGGGTGGGCACAGCGCCACGATACTTGAACTGTCGCGTGCCAGGCATCAAGAACCTCGATTTGTCGATTTCCAAGCAATTCAACATCAGAGAGAACATGTTCATTGAGGTGCGAGGTGACTTCTTTAATGCCTTAAACACACCGCGCTTCGGAGCTCCGCAAGCGAATACCAATGATGGAACCGGATTTGGGGCTGATGGCTTTGGTGCAATCTTTTATCAGGAAAACCAGCCACGGCACGGCCAGATCGGTATCCATTTCGTGTTCTGAACAAGGAGGCTTGGCCAGATATTTGGCCAAGCCTCTTTTCTTGACCAGTCGAGGACCATTTCAGGCATTATCGCCGCTCGGCGAATGGTTTTTGAGAACTGTCTTTCACCTGAAGCCAATCCCCGCTATTCTGAATATCTGAACATCAGATCAGAGGCTCGGAATGGGAAGACTGCCAACCACGCGTCTTATCTGTGCCCTCCTTGCTCTTTACCTCTGCTTTGGGGCGTACGTTTCCATAGGTTTTCCCGACAATCTCGCCGACGCGCAGCAGCATGTGGAGCGGGCCACCGCTCTTGTTCAGCAGGGTGATTTGAAGAATGCAGAGCTGGAGTTGCGCCAGGCAGTGAAGCTTGCCCCAAATGAGTCTGCCTATCTGGCATTCCTTGGTGCCGTGCTCGGCATGGAGCAACAGCTGCCGGAATCAACCTCCTATCTTGAAAAGGCGTTGCACCTCAACCCTCTCGATTTGAGGACCCGCCGCAATCTTGCCTCAAACCAGTTCCAGTTAGGACGCCTTCAGGCAGCACGGCAGAACCTTGAGCGGATCTTGAAGGTTGAGCCGCACGAGACAACCTCAATACTCCTGCTGGGAATGGTGTACGAAGAACTCCATGACTATCAGCAGGCCCTCGCGTTGCTGGAGTCTGTGCCCCAGGAAGTGCAGAAACACTCCAAGGCCCAGGTTGCCCTGGCGCGTTGCTACTATCAGACCGAAAAGCCCGAAAGAGCCCGTGAAGTATTGCGTGGGCTTGAGAGTCCTGCTGACGGGCCTGAAGGGGCTTTCCTGGGTGGACAGGCTGCTGACCAGGCTGGCGATTATGGCCTGGCGGAACATTTGTTCCAGTCAGTCTGGACAACCTATCCTGACAGGGAAACCCTCGGTTACAACATCGCTCTCGCTCAGTACCATGCCGGCCACATCAAGGAGAGTCAGGCGACGCTTCAGGGTTTGCTCAATGCCGGACACGAGACCTCAGATATTGAAGACCTCATGGCCTGGTGTGAGTTTAAACAGGGCCACATTAAGGAGGCGGTGGCCCATATGGACAGGGCCATCGACCTTGATCCTTCCCGCGAGTCTAACTATTTGGACGTGGGCATGATGCTGCTTCATGACAATCGTTATAACGGTGCGCTGGTGGCTGCCCGAAAAGCCGTCGAGGTAGCCCCCCACTCTTATAAGGCCTACCGTTTTCTCGGGCTCGCCCAATATAAATTGGGTGAACTCAAGGCCGCTGAAAAAACGTACGCGCGTGCTGTTGAACTGAATCCCAAGGACCCGCAATCACTTCTCGGACTTGCCTCCGCCCAGGTGGATGACGGAAAAATTGATGAAGCGGAAGCTACCTTCGAAAAGGTCATCACCTTTTTCCCGTCCGACCCCAACCTTTACCTGCAGTATGGCAGGATGTTGCTGACATACCGGGGGGCTAATGGCAGCAAGGTGGAAGTCCGGGCGGTTGCTTTGCTGAAGAAAGCCATCGCGCTTGATGCATCGCTTGCGGAGGCCCATTACCTGCTGGGCAATCTTGACCTGACCAAGGGCCAGACGGAGAAGGCTTTGCCCGAACTCGAATTGGCTGTGAAACTCGATCCGAAACCGAGCAGTGCGCACTATGCCCTGGCTCGAGCCTATCTTCGACTCGGCCGCCGGGAAGAGGGAATGGAGCAGATGCGAATGTTTCAGCAGCTGAAGGGGAAGGAAAAGAAAGGGACGTCAACTCTTGCGGGAACACCCAGCCCGGCCCGAACGGAATGAACCAGACGGATGGAAAGATATCCGGGATGACCTGGCCGGCGGATCATCAAGGTTTTGGGGGAGTTGGCACGGCGTTCATTGTGTACTTTCCGATTCTGCGCGAGTGCCTGAAACGAACGCACGGAAGTACAGGCTTTAATCTCGACCACGGTGCCCGTCGTCCCACCTGAATGCCGGGAATTCTATTCAACAACCAATCGCGCCAGTCCCTAAGCGAAAGTTCGCATCGACGGAGCTTAACTCAGACGACAGAAGGAGGCCGGTATTCCCATGAATCGCAGAGATTTCTTGAAGAACGGAAGCGCGTTGGCAGTGGCCACGGGAGTAGGCGCGAAGACGGCCCAGGGGATTGTTCCTGCCCATAATTGGGGAAAATACGATTTCGGCTCAGGTCCAACGGTCAACGACCGGCTTAACCAGGGGCCTTTTCCTCAGTACCCGCCTGACGCTATTATCCCCAGCGATGAAGTCGTCATGTCCACAACGCCCTCGGATAAAGTCGTACCCGGCTATGGCAAGGGGCTGGTGACGTATATCACGGCAGACATGGGGACGGCGGAGATCAAGTCGGACAACATCCCGCAGGCGATTGAAGATCTTGTCCGCTTTCCGCTGGGTCAAAAGCTTTACATTCGCCCCACCTGGAGAGAAATCCAACCCAACCCGGGACGTCTTGAGTTTCCCGATTACCTGAAGCTGGTCTTCGACCTTTCAAAGAAATATGACAAACGCATTGGATACCGGATTCAGATGAGCGCTCCGGACTATCAGGGACCGGCGCTGCCCCAATTTATCCTGGACAAAGTGCCGATGGTAAAACTGACCGGGGGCACCTGGCCCGGGGCAAACAGGGAGAACAACCCGAACGCGCACTATCAGCCAAGGTTCGACCATCCTTTCTTCCAGCAGGCATTCAAGGAATTAATTGGCCTGCTGGCGGCCGAATTCAATGGAAGTTCCATGATTGAGTTCATGGACACGTTCATGTACGGATTCTGGGGTGAAGGCCATACCTGGCCATTCACCAACACTCCCTTTCCAGACTACCAGACCGCTGAACGAACCTGGATGAACATGCTGGAAGTCCAACTCGAGCATTTTACGAAGACTCCGTTACTCACCAACACACAGCCGGATTTCAGCCGGGTTGGGAACTCCGAGGTGCTTGACCGTACAGTTCGCAGCAACAACTGGATTCGGAGTGACACGATTTTTATCGAGAATGACCAGATCGAAGCCCTGAGCAATCGCCCACCCTGGATCGGGGCATTGCTTGAACAGGGTATCCCGTTCACTCCGCCGCAATCTGTACACATTGATGAGGGAATTTCACCTTCAGACAACGCCATTGCCCATGTGATGGACATTGGGGCGAACTACTGGTCACTGTGGAATTTCCACGACATCAGCGCGGCAAACCTTGCGAGCTGGTACAAGGCTTTTCCTGAATGGTTTGACCGCATCAACACGCGCATTGGTTATCGGGTGAGGCCGTCGTTCATCTGGAGCTATGAGGATAAAGGCTACGATGGCCTGATCGTCGGATTTGCCAATGATGGCATCGCGGGCGTTCCGGGCGTGCTGCGGGTGAGCGTGGAAACCCAGGATGGGACTGTACTGAGGAGCGGCTGTCTGGACCCGGGTTATCCCCTGCCGAGAAAGATTCGCCAGGCGCAGTTTGTGTTGCCCAAGGGAACAAAATGGCAGGGACTGAGGCTCAAGGCGGAAATCGAGGTGAAAGGGATGCGATATCCCGTACGCTGGGCCTGCCACCAGAAATTGAATGAAGACGGAACACTCACACTGCGCCCAAATGGGCGGCGCAGATAGTGAATGTGACAATGATCTTCAGAGGTTGAATGGTGGCCCAAACG
>DATLWV010000126.1:0-2204 GCA_035576145.1 Terriglobia bacterium | reverse complement strand
AATGTGATCATCATTCCCAGTGATGACCATCAACCGATTTGTTAATTTTGCCAGTTTCTGACGAAGCGGGTAAATCGCATCAGAGGCTAGCCTGCTTGCGTACCTCTGTGGATCTGCCTCTACCGCACCGTCGATAACATCATTTGGAGCTTGATCGACGAGGCTGCAAAGCATGACAAAGGACTTTGTAATGTTCTTTTCTGGCGCACCGCGACACCTCGGACGTTGCTACCGTGTCGAAACCGTGAAATGTTTCGGGATAGTGGTGCAGCTCGACGGGCACCCCGGCCTGGAGCAAGCTTTGCGAGTAGTTAATACCCTCGTCTCGCAGCGCGTCGTAATCGACCGTCATCACGTAAGCCGGCGGAAGGCCACGAAGGTCAGACGCGCGAGCCGGAGCAGCATAGGGCGACACATCCTTGCCGAGCCTCTCACCAAGATAATACGCCCACATGCGTTCGGAGTTTCTGCGGTTCCAGCCCTGGATGTCGACAAAGCGGATCATCGATGGAGTAATCATGCGGTCGTCAATTACAGGGTACAGGAGGAGCTGAAACGCCGGCACGCGAACCCCACGATCACGGGACATAAGGGCCACAGCTGCGGCAAGTGCGCCACCTGCACTGGCGCCGGCAACGGCAATGCGGGAAACGTCAATGCCGAGTTCGTCGGCTTCCGCCATCGCCCAGAGATATACCGCATAGCAGTCTGTGATTGCCGCGGGGAATGGATGCTCAGGTGCAAGACGGTAGTCGACCGCTATTACCACGGCTTTGGTCTCTTTCGCCATTTCGAGACATCTCGGATGCTCGATCTCAAGATCTCCGAGTAGAAAAGCCCCACCGTGGAAATAAATTACCGCAGCAGCGGGTTTGACCAGGTCCCGGGGAACGTACAGCCGAACGCGGACGGTGGACGTGCCATCGGAAGGGCAGATCCGATCAACAACGTCAACCTCTGAGTCGGTCAGCGAATGAGATCCCAGCAAAGTCGATAGCCGAACGAACCGATTCATTTCGGATCGAGCAGCCACCGGATCGGTATAATCAAGGCGCGGTAGCATGCTCATGGCCTTCCTGAGCTCAGGTTCCATTGAAACTCTCACAAAGTTCATCGTCAGGTTTCTGCAAGCGAACGAACGCGTATGCGCCGCGAAGACTGGAGATCGCTGGGAGATTTTCTCGCGTGATATCCAGCTGTGAGCCGCGGAGCTTCTCAATGAAAGCCAGGAATGAGATCAGGAGCAGCGAATCGAGGATTCCGCTCTCAATCAGATTAGCATCGGCGTCGAGTGAGGCAGGTTCCACCCCGGCCACTTCATAGAAAAAGGTCCGGGCCCGATTGATGAATACTTCCTCGGTCAGCTCTTCCATCTGTCCAACCCTCCGACAACTCAGCAGCGCTCTTTTCCATTACGAGTTCAGTGAGACCAACGAGCGCCACATCTCCACCACTCGCTGGCGGTCAAGCTTTTCCGAACCGGTGCGTGGCAAAGCATGTGTAATCTGAATCACGCGCCTCGGCGCGCGATGGGCACCAAGCCGCTGTCGTAGCTCGGCTGCTACGACATCGCAGGTCAGACCAGAATTGGGCACAAATCGGACCAGCAGACCAATATCTTCGCCTCCAGCAGGAAGATGCAAAGGAACCCCCGCAACTTCATGAATCCCATCAATCTCAAACGCGGCACTCTCTACCTCATCAAGATAGATCGAATGGCCGCCCTTCATGACGACATTCTTTAGCCGCCCCACGATCCAGTACCGACCCTGCTCGTCGCGTCTGAAAAGATCTCCGGTCCGAAGCCAACATCCGTGGAAGGCAGCCTCTGTGGCATGCGTATTGCGATAGTACCCATCGAATACCGTTGGACCCGACAACTCAAGCTCCCCTTCGCCAGCCCCCTCTATAACGGTTCCGTTTCGATCACGCAGTTGAGCCTTTAGCAAGGCAGGGGTACCAACGGTGTCTCGGCCCATTCCGCGCTCATCATACTCACCGAAGAAAGAGGGGCACATGGATTCCGTGAGCCCGTAGGCGTTGAGCAGGCCGAGGCCAAAGCGGCGCTGAAATTCCTGCTGTGTCCGCTGCGATAACGGCGCGCTGCCTGAGATGCAGGTGGGAACTTTGCGCATTCTTTGCGGTGGCGCCCCCACCTGGTTCAGAAGTTCGATAAGCGGCGGCACCAGAAAGATCTGTTCGAT
>DATLWV010000125.1:0-18554 GCA_035576145.1 Terriglobia bacterium | reverse complement strand
GCTTACGACGGGCCAGTGAACATTCGAAGCCAGTTTAATTTTGATCTGGCTTACGCCATCACTGACCGCTGGACGGTCTCGCTGGACGTTCCCTTTCAACATCAGAGGTACGATCTTCACCGGACTTTTCCAGAATCGGGATCCACGGGCCCGGTTCCTCTCCATGCTGGTACCGACGGGCTTGGCGATATAACCCTCCGCGGGGGCCGCTGGTTGTTTTCACCCGGGCAATCGCGGGGGAATGTTTTCGTCTCACTCGGTCTGGAAATGCCGACTGGCAAGAGTGACGCCACTGCCGATCTTTACGGCCGCCAGGTGCCGGTGGATATTTCCGTGCAACCGGGGAACGGAGCTTGGGGGATCGCTCCTACCGTCCAGGCTTTCCGGACTTTCAACCGGTTTTCGGTGTACGGCTTCGCCACCTACTTGATTGATCCTCGTAACACGACCGGGACGCCGGCATTCTTTCCGTCACTTCGCAATCCCAACACCACGACGGTTAATTCCAGCACCGATCAATACGTGGCGGAAATCGGAGGCGCAATCCCTACGCCGCTTCACTGGCTTTCGCTCACCGCGGGTTACAGATTTTCGGGTGTACCGGTTGAGGACCTCTTCGGTCCTTCAGACGGGTTCCGGCGTCCTGCCGATCTGCAATACGCCATGCCGGGTGTGGAAGTCAGGCTTCTTGGTCGGACGATCAACTTCAGTGTGCCGATCGTGACCTACATCAATGTTAAGCCACGCATTGTTAATGGAGTAAATCAGAATACCGACTCCACGGTTCCGAGCTTCATGTTTTCGATATCTTATCCGTTGCGTTTCGGCGGGGGAAGAGGGCAACAAAACCCTTGATACTGCTGACCCGTCTCGTCGTTGCGGCATCGTTCATTGTCGTGACGTTTGCACTGTCATGGGGTTTGGCTGCGCACAAGCCGCGCCCGGGCGACCGAGTGTCGGACTTTGCCTTTATCGACCTCAGCGGTGAGCCACACCGGCTCTCAGATTATTCCGGGCACTACGTGCTGCTGGATTTCTGGGCCACGTGGTGCGTTCCCTGCCTGGAAGAGGTCCCGGTCCTTAAGAAGGCAGCGGAGCGCTATCAAGAGCGGAATCTTCAAATTCTGGGCATGAATAGCGACCAAAAGGTTGAGAAGGCCAGGGATTTCCTGGTGAAGAATCAGGTTTCCTGGCCGCAGTCTGCGCCGGAAAGCACCAAGCAGATCGTCGATGGCGTATTGGGTGTCAAGTGGTACCCCGCCATGATTTTGCTCGATCCTCAGAACAGGATTGTTTTTGTTTCAGGAAATGGCAAATCGGTGTTCAAGGGCGACAAACTTCTGGAGAAGCTGGGCGAGGTTCTTCCACCTGAGTCCCAGCCTTAAATGACGTTCGCAGGTGGCCCTTCGAAAGTTCAAGTTGATTAGCGGTGGTTGTGGCTATTTATAGTGCCACTGTTTGAGATTTGCGTCCGCGGGGGCGCTGGCAGCGATATGGCCCGCCATCATGCGGACCATATTTTCCTGGGTGGTCGACTGCCATCCATGACCTTTCTCAGGCCGCCCATACTCAAACTTCCCGTCGTAGTAAGGATTAGTTGTGCTCTCCAGGAATTTCTCCAGGTCGTAACAGGCCAGGTTCAGGTAGTAGTTGTCCATGTCACCCACGTTGATGTGGATCTTGCCCACTAGGTTGTGACCAATCTTCGGCCAGTTCCGTCGCAGATATTCTGTGAGGTCGTACCCGTGCTCGCGCATGTAGACGGCCACGCTGTGGTCGATTTTGCCGGTGCGTTTATCCCAGAGCGGTATTGGATAGCCATCCGGACCGACAGGTCCGTAAACCGCTTCCCATGCTTCGAGCTGTTGGCCTGAACGGCCATGGCTGCCCAGCACTTCTTCAAGCTGGCTTTCTTGTTGCATGGTTGTCGTTACCTGGCCATCTGAATCTCGATGGAGGGGCCTGACCGCACGCAGCCAGCGGCGTCCCGGCGCGAAAAAAGCATTGTCGTCGCTGTAGATGTTGACAAGCTGATCGTGCGTGAAGTCCACCGGATCGGGATAAAGCGTCCAGGTGCCACCAAAAAAGTCCGGATGGAAGACCTGCAGCGCCAGCGATTCCCAGCCGCCCGTCGATCCGCCCGTCAGCACACGGGCATAGGGCTTGCGGATAATTCGGAAATGCGTCTCAACGTAGGGAATCAGCTCCGTCATGATGGCGTCGCCGTACGGCCCGTTGTTGGCGGAGTTCACTGCGTAAGAGTCATCAAAGAACGGCGTTGGGTGCTGGAAAGTGACTGCGATCATACGCGGGAAGTCGTTGGAGTTCCAAGCCTCATAAAACTGATATCCGGTCTCAATGTTGTAAGAACGGAGGAACTTCAGCACACGCTCAGGCACGCCTTCGTCCGTGGAGGTGAATCTGAATGCGGGGTCCAGGCCGAAGTGTCCCTGCTCATAGATCACCGGATAATCGCTTTCCGGATGAGAATCGTAACCCCTGGGGAGCAGGACCACAGCACCCAAGTAGATGGGACGGCCCCAGAACCTGCTGAGCAATTTGCTCTGGATCTTGATGTGCTTCACCCAGGCCGTATCGTCGGGGGCCTTCACGGGCGGGATCAACTGGGTCAGGCTCAGCTTGATGTCAAAGCCCGCAGCAGGATCCAGATGGACGCGCTCAACCTTGCTGTAAAGGTTGCCGGGTGAGCTGTTGAACTGCTGTCCCTCCCACTGGTCGTTGTGCGCCCAGATGGTATGGCCGTCGGCGCGATGAAACTCAGTGTATACATTTGCCAGCGCCTGCACGTAGTAGTCACCAGCCGGCACCTCCTTTAGGCTGCGTGTCGGGAAGCCGACCGTGCTTGCGTCGATTACTGCCGGCTGTCCCGGTTTGAGCCGACTGACATCGACACCAAAAAAAGGCGGGTGGCTGCCCCATGACCCAACCTGGAAGCGCGGCGCAGGGTCCTGTTCATCTGAAAGCATCACGTAGACACGACCAGTGATCGGTTTGCTGTGCACGGAGGCCGGAAAAGAGACTTCGAACTTCAGCCCGGGCGTTGCGGCTCTTGTCTGGCTGCAGACGGCGAGACTTGAAACGAACGCAACGAGCAGCGTCAGAGCCAGTGTCCAACGCGATTCCCGACATCCGATTGCACAATGCATAGATTCTCCTTTGTGGCGAAGGCCCCTTTTATGGGCCCGTCATGGGAACCCTTCGTTCTCAGTGCAGGACATTGCGGATAACCAGGAACACTGCCAGGGCGGCAAGTACAAATCCGAAGAACAGTTTCATCTTCGTCTTATCGGCCTTGACGGAGGTTCGAGCGCCGATCTGCGCGCCGACAAAAATACCCGGCATCAGCATCAACGCCATTTTCCAGTCGAAATGTCCCGCCAGAAGATGTCCCATAAATCCGCCGCTGGCCGTCAGTCCCACCATGAAGGCCGAACTGCCCACCGCGATGTTTATCGGCACGCCGAACATCAAGACCAGCATCGGCACTTTAAGAATACCGCCGGACACACCAATCAATCCGCTGGTGGCGCCCGCAAAGAATGATATGGGGAGGGCCAGCGCGAGATTCACGCAATAGTATTCGGACCCTATCCCTCGGCGCCAGCGAAAAAATCCGCCTGGCTTTTCACCGCACCGGTTTGGTATTTCGAAATGCTTCACCATGAAGAACGCGGCAACGGCGATTACTCCTGAGAAAAGGTAGACCAAAAACTTGCCCGAGAAGTGGCCGGAGAAGAGCCCGCCGAGAAAAGCCCCAAGAGTGGTTGAGCTTTCCAGTACGATCGCCATTGGCCAGTCTACGGCTGCGGCCTTGTGGAAGACTAGGGTCGCCGACAGAGACGTGACCACGATGAGGAAAAGGCTGGTGGTGGCGGCCGTGTGGAATTCAATACCAAAGAATAGCTGGACCGGAGTATACAGGACGCCACCGCCCACACCGAGAGACGAGAAAAGCGCCGCAACGGCGAACATTACAATGTAAAAGAAGGCGAAAACCAGGAGGCTCATGCAGACCCTTTGTCGCGATTCAAGGAGTACTGACCTTTCCTATACAGGCCCCCAGGCGATTCGGCATCTCGGCCTTTCGATCGCCTCTATAGAAACGGTTGCCGACGTATCGGGCGAAATTTCAGGACGGCAGCAAACCAGTTTAACTTAGTGGTGGCAGTCCTGTCCGCTTTTTGGCTCACAGGGCAGAAACACCCTGAGGAATTAGCATATTCTTCATGCGCCCTCTTGGCGAAACTTGAATTGGCATGTCGATACCGGACGATAAGGCTGGCGATCAGGCCGGAGTGACGCTTACTTGTGGGCCAAGCTGGACCCATCAGGGGGCTTATGTGCGGATGTGGCAGGCGGTTGGTCCGGCTTTCCTTCCAGCACCTCCACCACCGCGGGCGGCAAGTTTCTGGCGTTTCCCAAAAACTGGCTGAGTTGCAGGATTTGCTGTTCGGTGAGGGAGCCGTTGAAAGCCGGCATCCCTGTCAGCCGGACCCCGTTCTTCACCTTCCAGAAGGCCTTGGGGTTCGCCGGGCGGTACGGTTGGCTTGCAACATAGTTGGTGGGCCGGTCAGGCCGGAAAAATTGCGGCGGATGAGGATACATCCCTTTTGAAATGGCCGTCTGCGGCGCATTTGGAAGGCCGTGACAAACTGCACAGTTTTCACGATACAGGTTTGCACCGCCTTTCAAGTCGGCCTCAGCCGGTGGTGTGGTATCAACTTTAGGGACTTCATGTGACAGAGTCGCACGCATAGCAAGCTTTGCAAAGAATCGCTCAAGTGGAAGCGGTGAGGCAGATGCCGAAACCGGCGCGTAACCGGAACGCAGATAGAGATAGAATGCCGCCGGAACAAGAAAAATGCCTGCTAAGAACACGAGCACGTATTTTTTCATTTTGAAAGTCGCCCCTAAATCATCGTGGCAATTGGCCGATGGCGGACGTACCAGAAACCTTCCGGAGTCCTGATCGTTCTCAACGCCCCTATTCTCTTAGGCCACGACCCGGCTTTAGTATTCAGCGTCCGTCCATGACCACGGCGTACCGGGCCTGGCACTTGACGCTGGGCCAGTAGTTGACCGTTTTGGTCAGGCCTTTCGCGCTAACGACGAACGCGAGAGGCGGATTGTGGACTTTCTCAGGCAGGCCCACAAAGCGTGCTTTCCCCTCGCTGTTGGTCCCGACTTTCAAGTCCATCTTCTTCATGCCCATAAACCCGTATGCAATTTTCACCGAGATCTCGGCATTATAAAGCGGCTGATTGCTGCCCTGGCTGACGGTAAAATCCACCGTGCAGGGACCCAGGTTTGCATTGACCTGCGGAACGGGAACTGATTGTTGTGAGGCGAACGCCGCCGCCGCAAACAACAAGCTGAGTGACAGCGCCATGATGGCGTGCCGCACAAGGCGAATACTCTTGATTGAGCTTGACTTCATCGCTTGGAACCTCACTTGAGAATAGCTTTGAGTCATCAAACCTCTTATTCTCAGATTCACGTCTTTCCACTCGAGTTGCCGCACGATATTTGCTGCTGCCTTCACTCGCGAGACGAGCCGTCCGTTATAATAGACCGTCTGGGAGAAATTTGGCCATGCCTGAGCTTGAGGTTTGCCGTTGGCCGCAGGGTCTGCCTCTGGAACTGCAAAGTGTTGCCGAGGTTTGGGCGCGCGATGGCTTCAGTTGTGATCTTTGGGTGGATCCTCCCGGACAACAATGGCTCGACTTTGTGCACCCGACTGACGAGCGCGTGGTGGTGAAAGAGGGCAGGCTTGAGTTCGAAGTGGAAGGCACGCACGCCATACTGGGGCCGGGCGACGAGGTGTTTATTCCCGCGGGCAGCCGCCACAGCGTCTGGAACCGCGGCTCTGCGACCGCCCGCTGGTTTTATGGGTACAAACGCCGCTGATGCGTTTCGGCCGAGGGAATTTCGAATTGGGTACAGGCTTGCCGGCTGCCCTTCCTAATCTCTGGACACAAAAAAACTCCACCCGGACTGGAAGAAGATTTGTCTCTGCAACCCGATTTCTTTAGTAACAAGCCGGTGGCGGCAGGGGTCCGTGCCGTCAGAACAGTTTCGATCGCCCTGCTGGTGATCATTCTGCTGATTCTGGCGCTTATCGGACTCTTCGGGGTCCTGGTTCATTTTGGCGACCACCGGGAAGTGGTTTTGCCCAAGCCCACAGGCTCCTACGCTGTTGGCCGGACGCTTTTTGACTGGATAGACCAGAATCGCGACGATCCCTATTCGGCGGCCATTGGAAAGCATCGGGAGTTGATGGTATGGCTGTGGTACCCTGCCGATGTTCCGCGGCAATCAAAACCTGCTGAATATATCCCGTCGGCCTGGGCTTCTGAGCTGCCTTGGCGGCCTGTGACCATTCCGGAGCGCGTCCGTGTCCATGCGGTTTCCAATGCGCCCATTGCGGCCGGCCAGCAGGCCTATCCCGTCCTGGTTTTTTCCACTGGCTACGGCAATCTGCCCAGCGATTACACAACATTGGCCGAAGACCTCGCAAGCCATAGCTACGTTGTACTGGGGATTACCAATACTTACAGCGCGCCAGTCGTGCGATTTCCCGACGGCCGCGTGGCCAACCATCTTGCTGAGGCATCGTTCCCGCGCGGGCCTGAGCAGGCTATCCGGTCGGCCGGTGACCGCATGGTTAAAGTGTGGGCAGCGGATATGCGTTTCGCAATCGACAGCCTCGCGCAGATGAATTCAGATTCGAAGAACCGATTCTACGGGCGGCTCGAACTTTCGAAGCTTGGCCTGTTCGGACAATCTTTCGGCGGCGCCGCAGCCGCCCAGGCGTGCTCGGTGGACCTGCGCTGCAAAGCTGCCGTTGATATTGACGGAAATCTCTTCGGCGATGTGCGGAAAGAACGAATTAAGCAACCCTTCCTGTACATCTTGAGCGACTGGGCCCTCAGTCCCCCCAGGCTGCAGAGAACTCTGTCGAGCGAATCTGTCCGGAGATTTCAGCAGCAGCAGGCCGAATTGGACCAGGAGACGCAGGATACTTGCAAGGAGTCAGCGCACTGTTGGAAGGTACATATCCCGGGAACACGCCATTTTAATTTCACGGACCTTGCGGTTCTCTACAGCCCGGGAATGAGGATGATGGGTTATCTTGGGCCGGTCGATGGCGCCACAGGCCTTGCCGAAACCTCGTCCTGTGTGCGCGTCTTTTTTGACAAGATGCTGAACACACCAGCTGGGAGTCTGCCTGGTAAAAGCACGGAGCAAGGTTGCAGCTATCAACCCCTTGGTAATTCTCCTGTAAACTTGCAGGCCGCGGCGCATTGAAGACACCATTCGAGATCTCCACCTTAATTCCTGTCCGGGGTGCGTCCCCATGGAAGTCTCAGATTTTGCCTCGCCAATACGTTATTGATTAATCATTACTTCCAGAGTACAATGTTCGGCGTTCCTGTCTCGGGGGTTATGTTCGATGAGAATCAGGGGACCTGTCAATGCGGATTGATGTGGACCTGGCTTTGGTCAATCCCAAGCCACACGCTACTTCCCTCCGCCCATCGAAATCAGGAAGCACTTCGGAGCCCCTCGTCGTCATGCATTTGAGCGGCGTTCTGGGGCAGGGCCCGTGTGCGTGCTTCTTCCTTGAGCAGATTCGATTGTTGACCGGCCGTGGTATCAGGAATTTTGTGATCAACCTGCTGAATGTGGAAATTATTGATACCCAGGGAGTCGGAAGCCTCTCGGCGGCCTATAACTTTGTTCGCGACACGCACGGCCGGATTAAATACGTCTTTAATTCAAAGGAACAGCTTTCCGCTATTCGGAAAGACCACCTCGACAAAGTCTTCGAGATTTTCCAGGATGAAGACTCTGCACTCGCCAGTTTCTAACTTGTCCCCGACCTAGTTCTTGAAAGATTCCATCGGGTCAGATTCTGAAGCCATTGATTCCCCTTGATGTGCGCCAGGCAACTGCCTGCACGTGGGCTCGTTTGCGAGGTTATCTTCCACATACCCCGGGTATGCGATATGATTCACGCGGTGTGCGCAAGGCCTGGATTCTGCGCACAGGACATGGAAGACGAGGAGGAGTGATGGACAGGCGGAATTTCCTCAAGGGTTCAGTCCTGGGGACGTTGGTGCCGGACCTACATCTCGAGGGCGGCAACGCTGGACCCGCGGAGGGCCCGGAAGCACACGATCCGGCAAGTGCTTCATCCGGTGGATTGGTTGAAGTGCCCGGCACAAGCTACGAAGTGACTGACACCCTGACCAAGGTCCCTGTCACCGTTGCCCTCGGCAGGTTCCTCATTGCTCCAAAGGAACTTACGCAGCGCGAATTTGAAGCGCTTATGGGCTACAACCCGTCGTTCCACAAGGGCGCCGATCTTCCGGTTGAGACTGTAAGCTGGTGGGAGGCGATTCGTTATTGCAATCTGCGGAGTCTGCGCGAAAACTTCGAGCCCTGCTATAACTTGAAGACGGGTTTCTGCGACGTCAGCCGGAACGGGTATCGTCTTCCTACCGACGCTGAGTGGACCCATGCAGCAGGCCCCATTCCTGACTTGAAGGGCGGCACTGGCGTCGCCAACCTTGGCACCCCCGACACGAAGGATGTTGCGCGCCTGGCTGAAGAATTAGAGACTGCCGGTACGAAACCTGTGGGCAGTTACTCTCCAAACGTGTATGGCCTCTTTGACATGTTCGGTAACGTCTGGGAATGGACCAGTGATTATTTTAATCCTGAGCTCACGCCGCAGGCTTCATACAATCCTGCCGGCCCGTTGCGCGGGCTGGCCCGTATTGTGCGGGGTGGGTCATTCATCAGCACCACGTCTGAATGGGCACGCGGATACCGGTCGTCCATCGAGCCCGGTTACAAGAGCCGCTTCACCGGTTTTCGTGTTTGCCGAACGGCCGAGCCCAGGCCGGCCCTGCCGAGGGCGCAGCATTCGCCCGACTGGTTTAAGCCCTACAACAGTCCACCGGCAGGTTACGAATCCTCGATTGGAAACCTTTCATCCCTTGTTGCTGGAGCCGGCTCAGTTTCGGAATGGGAGTCCCGGCGTGCGGTTATTCAATCCAAATGGCTCATGCTGCTCGGTTCGATGGAAACAAGTCCACCGCCGCCCCAGACGCGGCTGGTAGAAACGGTGAGGGACCAGAACTACAACGCGAGCCTCATGTACCTTCAGGTGGAAGCGGACTGGTGGGAGAAGATCCTAGTGATGATGCCGGCAAGCGACCTTCAACGCCCGCGCCCGGTTGTAATTGTGCCCTTCTACGATGTGGATACTCCAGCGGGCCGAAACCTGTCCGGACATCATTTCCTGGGCCTGGGCGTTGATTCCTACGCTTATACGGCCGTGCAGAAAGGTTACATTGCGGTGGCCATTCGATGGTTTGGAGAAAGTTACGGCGAGTGGTATTCAGAAGCTGTCGCCAACCTGAAATTACGCCACCCGCATTGCACCGGGCTTGGTAAATGGGTGTGGGATGCCCAACGGCTGCTCGATTACGTTTACACACTTCCGTATGTAGACCACCACCGTATCGGCATCATTGGCCATTCGCTCGGCGGAAAAATGGCGCTTTATGCGGCCGCCTTTGAGCCGCGGATTACAGCCGTCGTCTCCAACGAGTTGGGCGTGGGCTTGTCATTTTCGAATTACGACGATTACTGGTATTTCGGCGATCTTATTGACAAAGTGGAGAAGGAGACGGACCAGCACGAGCTCATCGGCCTCATTGCGCCCCGGCCGTTTCTGCTGATCGGGGGCGACACTTACGACACTGCAAAGAGCTGGCATTATATCAACGCTGCGCGCGAAGTTTACAGACTTTACGGCAAGCCCGAAAACATCGGCTACTTCAACCATCACAAGGGGCACATGCCCACGCCGGAAGCCGTGTGGCGGGCTATGGAATGGCTCGTGCGCTTCCTTGGGTTGCCGGATTGATAAATGCAGTACGCTAAAAATCCTAGTATTCCCATGTCTAATGCAATGAACTCTGTTAGACTTGGAACACTCAATTAGCATCTTTTGCAGGTCGGAGGAGCCCATGGCAAAGTATCTCATTCAGGCGACTTATTCGGCAGAAGGGTTCAAGGGAGTGGCCAAAGACAAGGCTTCAGGCCGGAAGGCGGCGCTTGAGAAAGCGCTTTCGAGTGCGGGGGCAAAGCTCGACTCCATGTACTATTCGTTTGGAGACCATGACGTGGTGTTAATCGTCGATGCTCCGGACAATGCAACTGTGGCTGCGGTTGGGATGGCAGCATGTTCCACAGGTCTGGCTCGTACCAGCACCACCCCGCTGCTTACGATTGAAGAAGCCGATCAGGCCGTCAAGAAGAGCGTAAAGTATCGCGGGCCGGGCCAGTAGCCCTCAGCATTCCGGGGCCGTCCCAAGGGTTTTCTCAGAATTGCAGTCATCCTCCTGCGAATGAGCGTTACCATTTGCCGCACCGCGCGGAAGCCGTTCGCCACAGTGTTAGTGTGTGTGGGCTGTGCTTCTTGCGGACCTTGACCGGCCTGGTCTTCACTGGCATTCTGAAATATAGGGGCCGGACATGCTCCTCCAGGGTACATTCCGGATCTTGCTCCTCTACGATGTTGCGGACTCCATCAACCTGGACCAGTTGAAGACAATTCTCCAGATCCAGGCCCCCGAACGCCTGCCCAGCTTTACACATCCTACACCCGAGTATGTGCGCTTTGAACTGCCTCCGGTAATTGAGCCACTCGGTCCGGTCGAACTTGAAACGGGTGACCGCCCGGAGGCCCGGATCAAGTATTATGATTATGGAGTCACCAGTCTTGAAATGGAGTTGCCTTTTTCCTGTGAATGGGAAGCTCTGGTGAAATTGTCCGCGGAGTGGATTGCCGCTTCGAACATCGAGCAACAAGCGCTGGAGGTTATGCGCCGCAGTCTGCAGCGGGCTGGTCCCGCCCTCGCGAAGCCTTATGGCAGCCTGTCGACCGAAGATTACTACATCATTGAGGTGCGCGAGGCGAAGGAAGCGGACGGGCGACCCGCGACAGCCGGCGAACTGCTGACGCGCCATGGGCAGGAGATTGCACAGATCATCCGCGGAGAGTCGCGGCTTCTTTCCGATGGGGAGCGGCAGCAGATACTGCGGTCAAGCCTTTCATACTACCCTTCCGATCTGCTGGTAGTGGGATGGACGGCGGCGGTGGTGTATGACACCGCGGAAGGCGCTGCGCCGACTATACAGCTTCTCGAATATGCCAATTCACAACTGCTGGAGTTTCGGCACTACGACAATGTGTTGACCCGTGTTCTTGAAAAAGTTTACCGCGCCCTTGAGCGCCATAGCGGGTTCGTGGCCCGATGGCGACTGGCCCGTGAAGCTGAACGTCTGGATGTGATACGGCTGGATGTGATGGAACTCGCAGAGCGAACGGACAACGCGATCAAATTCCTGAGCGACATGTTTTACGCCAGGCTTTATCGCATGGCGGCCGCGAAGGTTGGCGTTCCGGACTACAGGCGGCTGGTGGATGAGAAACTTCGCACGGCTGGTGAACTCTACCAGTTCATGGTTGACCAGTTTGAGCACGCACGATCCTTCGTCCTGGAACTCTCCATCGTAATCATTCTTATAATCGACCTCATTTTTCTGTTCAAAGGCAAATGATGCAGGGCGGGCGTGATGCCGAAGTCGGAACGATTCATCCCGGCTTCGGCGGGTTTGGTAAAGCTTAAAGATGGCTAGGCCCGCCCTCTAAGTTGCGACACTGAACATCGTCCAGGGTTTTGAGGGCATGTCGCGAAGCAGCGGCGCCTGCCAGTCGAACTCCGGATGCTTTTTCAGGTGTTCCGCGGCGTTGAAGTCCATTCCACAGCAATGGCCTGCCGATGCGGATAGGGCCATCTTTTCGATCATAGCCGCGTCTGCGCCCTTGTTTTGCACGGCGCCCGCGGGGCCGTAAGGCAGTTGCCAGGTGCCTGACCCGCGCGGCGAAAGGTCGACGTGGCCGCACAGGGTGCGCTCGCTGGGGTCTTCTTTCTTCGCGAACGTATCGTAGTGGTCGCCCATGAACTTCTGCGCCATTGCCATATCAATCTTGCCTTTGTTCTCGGCCATCAACTGCTTCCAGCGCATGTGCCGCGCGTTTGCGCTGTTTCCCATGTCGTTCAGGTCAAAGTTGGTCTCCTCGCTGGCGAGCTTGGGGCTGACAGGGAAGTTGGAGCCCACGAAGCAGCCGTCCTTGGTGCGCCACAGGTTCACATTTTTGAGCCCCAGTTCCAGGTCTGCCACTTCATTGGTTTTGTGGTCAGCAATCAGCCAGTTGTTGGCATACCCTCCGTTGTTGCCTGTTTTCATGATGCTCACGTAGTCGTCGATGGAATTCGAATACTGCATCCCCTTGCGGGCGCGCACGAATTCGGGAATGCCTGTTGGGTCGTATCCGGAAAAGCCGGAAATAGTCGTTTCCGTGATTGCGATTCCCGCGGAATTGATGCCGAAGTCATCGCCGCTATGGATGAAGCCAGGGAACCCGTCCAACAGCATCCGGTAGCCATGTGACGGAACGATGTCGAAGATGATGGTCCACCGCTCGCCGTCAAGATATCCGGTCCAGCAATTGTGGGCAATGACGATCTTCCCGTCCTTCGTATAGCTGCCGGTCGCAGCAAAGGCGCTGCAATGTTCGGGGACTGTAAGCTCAGCCGATTTCTCGTCCTTGTGGGCTTTGTCGTACTCCTTCACGTAATAGTCCCACTCCATGGAAGCGTTCAGCGCGACCACATCCCAGAGGTCGAGCTTGCTGCCCCGGGCGCCGAGGCCGTCGGCGATGCCCTGGAGTTCCTCCCGGTACTCCGCCTCAATTTTCGGCCACAACATGTTCTTCGCGGCTTCGCGGTAAAAATCCCAGCCGTATTTTCTGTTGTGGGTCTGCTGGAGCATGGTGACTTTGGTGGTGTCTTCGATTTTGTCTGCCAGCAGATAGCCGTGCTGGTAACCGATTTCCGCGGGCGTCCCCTCAAGGTGCACAAACGTCCATCCGTTCCTTTCCGGGCTGCGAAACGCACCCTTCAAGCGCGCATCTGTCTTGGGCGGACGGTTGGCTGACCTGCAGGACACGTCCAGCAGCAGGGCGCCGCTGAGGCCAGCCAAAGAACTCTTGATGAATGCTCGTCGATGCATGTTTTTCCTCCACTGATCCGGGCGATGCAGGCTAGAGTACCACTCATGGCGCCTCCAGGAAAAGCAGGAAGATTTGAAGCCCAAAGCGGGCACCTGGGCAATGAACCTGGGATTCCACAGGGCCTGGAGGGCCGCCCGCTTGACACTTGCTTCGACCTGGGCAAACATCATCAGGATTGGAAAGGGGCGCGACCATATGCAATCTACTGCAGGAAGATCAGGGAAGACACTTTACGAACGGCTGGGCGGCTACGATGTTATTGCGGCAATTGTCGATGAGTTTCTCCGTAGCCTGCGGGCTGATCCCATGTTTGCCCGTTTTGGAGGAGGGCGCAGTCTAGATTCCACGCGGCGCGGGCGCGAATTGCTTGTTAGCCAGATGTGCGAGCTCTCGGGCGGGCCATGCGCCTACTTCGGCCGCGACATGAGGGCGGCCCACGGTGGCCTTGGTATTACGGCCCCAGAGTGGGAAGCCGCCCTCCGGCACACTGCCGCTGCGCTTGACCACTTCAAGGTTTCTGCCAAGGAGAAGGAAGAATTCATTGCACTGTTTGAGCGATACAGAAATGACATTGTGGAGGCGTGAAAAGAAGGGCCGGAGCGGAGGCGAGGGATTGGGCAGCCCCGGCCACGGGGATGGAGCAATTCCCCCATACGTCTGCTACCGGGCCGTCCAGCCTCCGTCGATGAGGATGGTGTGGCCGGTGATCAGTGATGCCGCAGGCGATGCCAGAAAGACCACTGCTCCTGTGACTTCCATTGGCTCGCCGATGCGGTGCAGCGCCGCTATGCGCTCGACGGTGTCGGCGCGGAATCCCGGATCTGCCAACGCTTCTTCAGTACCGGGCGTAAAGATAAATGTGGGCGCAACCGCGTTCACCGTGATGTTGTGCTTTCCCCACTCGACGGCCAAACATTTGGTGAGGTGTGCGATGGCCGCCTTGGTGGTGCAGTAGACCGATTCCGTAGGCAGGGCCACAAAACCCGCCTGCGAGCTCATGTTGATAATGCGGCCGTGCTTTTGCCGGATCATCACCCGCCCCGCCGACTGGCTGGCAAAGAATGTGCCCTTCACGTTCACAGCGATTGTGTAATCAAAGTCTTCCTCCGTGAAGTCCTCGGCCGGGTTTCCCGGCGACACGCCCGCATTGTTGACCAGAATATCCAGCCGGCCAAAGTGCGCCACGGCTTCTTCCACGGCACTGGAGATCTGGTCAAGATGCGCCATATCCATCTGCAGGCGGAGGACCCGGCGTCCCATGGCCTCAATTTCGCCAACGAGACCGGAACCTGTCTTCCGGTCACGGAGTCCAAGCGCCACGTCGGCGCCGGCATTTGCCAATGCCAGGGAGATCGCGCGCCCCAGTCCACGTGCCGCGCCTGTTACCAGCGCGACCTGGCCGCTCAAATCAAACTCTGGAAATCCATTCATGCTCACCACATCCTTTACAACGCCGCTGTCTCTGAAACCGCGGCCGACTCAGCATGGGACACTCGCATCCTGGACCCGTAATACGCGTAATGCGTGACTACGGCGTAACAGATCAGCGGAACGATCATGGCAATGGCCATGCTATGCCAGACTTCGTACAGGAGGCCCATGGCCGGCGGAGCAGTTGCCCCACCGACGATGGCCATGATGATGAACGATCCCCCAAGCTTGGTGTTTGCCCCGAGGCCTTTGATGCCCAGCGCATAGATGGTGGGAAACATCAGGGACATAAAAAAACTCGTCAGGAACATTGCTCCCACGCCCAGCCAGCCGGGAAACAGCACCCCGACGGCCACAAGCCCCACATTGACGATTCCATATATCCCCATCAGCTTATTGGGCCGGAAAAACTTCATCAGGTAGGTTGCTATAAAACGGCCAATGCCGAATGCCACCAGACTTCCTGTGAGCAGATAGCCGGCGACTTTTTCAGATTGATGGGTGTAGTCCTGGATGTATTGGATGAGAAAGCTCCACGTTCCCACCTGCGCGCCGACGTAGAAGAACTGCGCAGAAACGCCCTGAAGAAAATGCGGGTAGTGCAAAAGGTCACTGAGCTTGCCCTTGTCGCGCGCATCTTTTTTCGCGGCTTCTTCCTTGATCTGGGGGAATTTTGTGCGCCAGATCAAAATCGCCATCACCCAGACGACTACGCCCAGAACGATGTAAGGATGGACCACTCTTAACGTTTCGCTTCTCAAATAGTCTGCGAGCGTGTCCTGGGCCTTGAGCGCATCGATCTGCTGGGTGCTCAATTCAATTCCCGAAAAGATAAAAACCGTACCCATCAAGGCTCCCGTAATCGATCCCAGCGGGTTAAATGACTGCGAGAGGTTCAGTCGCTGCTCGGAGCTTCTCGGGTCGCCCAGCACGGCAATAAACGTGTTCGAGCCCGTTTCAAGAAATGAAAGCCCGCTCGCGATGACGAACAGCGCAAAGAGAAAGAAGCCATAGCTGCCCACAATTGCTGCAGGCCAGAACAGGAAGGCTCCCGTTCCAAAGAGAAACAGGCCAGTGACAAGGCCCGCCTTGTATCCAAATCTCCGCATCAGAAAAGCGGCCGGCATGGCGAGGCAAAAATAGCCCAGATAAAACGCCGACTGCACCAGTCCGGCCTGGAAGCGCGTGATTTGAAACGAAGTCATGAACTGCTTGATGAGAATGTCATTCAGGTTGTTGGGAATGCCCCAGAGGAAGAACAGCGCTGTGACCAGAACAAAAGGCAGCGTGTTTCCAGGGGAAAACAATGGTGGACGGTTGTTGGCTTCAGATGTCATGTTCATTTCTCATGTCTGCAAGGCGCAAGGGTCGCTTGCGCATACGTATTCGCACTCTTTTGAACGCCCCGGTAAAATGGATTGGGAGTAACGCTTCAACCGCGCAGTTTGCGATACTCCTGGAGACACAGCTCCGCAGTTTTCATCTCGGAGTATCGGCTGCCTTCCTGCTCGATCAGGTAGTACTCAACGCCACCCACGCTCTCAGAGGCGGCAAAAATCTTCTTCCACGGCGCGAGGCCTTCGCTGAAGAGCACTTCATAGCCTCGCTTAGGGGCCCAATTTTTGAGATGCAGAGAGCGTATGCGGCCCGGATTTCTTTTGATCCAGGCCACCGGATCGTTGCCGGTCTCAAGACAGGTGCCTACATCGAGTTGCAGCATAATACTCTTGTCAGTATTTGCCGCTAGGACTTCGATTGGTTTCTGGCCGTCTACCGGTTTCCACTCAAGGTCATGATTGTGATAGCCGGCGTGCAAGCCGTGGGCTGCCATCGTGTGGTTCGCTTTGTTCAGCGACTCGGCAACCCGCTTCCAGTCGTCAATGGTGGTCACCCTGCCGGGCGAAGCCATGACGACGTAGTGCGATCCAAGAATATTGTTCAACTCTATCGCCTTGCCGATTCCGTCCGGTGCGAAGGATTTTGCGCTATTATGCGTGGAATAGCAGCGGATACCCAGAGTGTCCATCTCGTGGCGAACCTTCCTGGCTTCGCTCGGCGTCCAATCGTAGTAGGGCGAGTAAAATTCCACGCACTCGTATCCCATTTTGGCGACCTGCCTGACCGTTCCGGCCAAATCTTTCTCCAGATCATTGCGGACCGAATACAACTCCAGCCCGATCGGAATGTGTTTCGCGGCAGCGGCCGCCACTGCGGCCGCCCCCAACGGAGCCGCCGCAAAGAACGCCAGAAATGAGCGACGTGAGTAAGCATCAAGCTTTTTCATAGTAGCCACACAATACCACAAGAGCGGAAATTCCATCACCCGAAAAGAAGGGGTGTGTGCAGTTGTCTGACTGCGGAGTGCCGTCAATTGCTTACGCCATGCCTGGAATTAGGCTGAGAGTGCTGAGGGCCGCCGACTAGGAATCTTGGGTGGGGGAGAGGGAAGTTCCGGGTGAGGGCCGGGGGCGAAATTTCTCTTGACAAGGATACCGTTCGGCCCTATATATCGTGGTGAGGGAAGTACAGGGATACAAGATGTTGACCCTGTGCATGGCTTTTGAACCCGTGAGGGAAGGAGGACTATGGCCGCTAAGAAGAAAGCAAAACCCAAGGCAAAGAAAAAGAAATAAGGGTATCCAATCACCAACGGTTTGTTTTTCCAGGCCCGCCTTCCTTCCTAGGCGGGCTTGGTGCTTTTAGGGGGATTTTTGCCAGGCATGGCGGAAAAACTGGTCAGGAAGAAGATGAAAACTCTTCGTCTCCGTCTGCTTGTTCAGTGGGGGTAGGAGAGCTGCTGCTATCGGAGACAAAGTGGCCTCGGTTACGCTTCATCTCCCATCTCCGGATTGGGAATCGGTTCTCGTGGTTCCAGGTGGGCCCTGCGTGCAACCAACGAACCGGGAAAGCTGCGGATGCGATGGTTGTATGTGCTGACTAGTTCGTTGAAGAACTCCTGCTGCTCCTCGATACTTCTTTCCAGTTCGGCATTCTGCTTTCTGATTTTGATGAAGCTGTTGTTTGACTTCAGTCCCGGGTAGTCCGCAGCGATTTTGAAGATTGCTTCCAGCGCACCCGCCATGGCGATATCGGCCAGCGACTTTTCCTGCATGGTCCGTGCCTTGAGGTAATCGGCCCGTGCCCGGGAAATGGGCTCAAAGGCCTCATGGTCAGGCGGCATATATCCACGGCATGTTCCAAGGAGTTTGGGGATCTCGTCATGCCGCTGTTTCAGCAGCGCGTCGATGCCTGCCCAGGTTTTGTCCAGGTCGATCCTCATCCGCAACATGTTGCGGCGGGTCCTGGAGAAATAAAATCGAATTGCCAGAACGGCCAGAACAACGACCGGGACTGCAATCCATATCCAACCGCCATGCATATAAGAAAACTCCCTCTATGAATCCGCCTCATTATATCTACAGGCACCGGCGCCTGAAGCCTTTGCGCCGCACATCCTCTTGCCTGCGACAATGCGAGCAACATCTTTTCCCCGGGGAAGGGACGTTGAATTAAGTTACCACAACTTGAGTGAAATTAGGCCTGCAGGAGAATTGCCGCCTGAGGAGCGCCAGGCAAGCCGGCGCATCCTCTGCAGCAGGCCGAACAGAGACAGTTCATCCACTGAATTATGGCTGATCTATCTCGCCGGGCAGAATCCAAAATGCTGCAATCAGTTCTGGGGCGAAGGCTCGGGAACAGCTTCGCCGTCTTTGCGCGGGTCTGAGGCGCCGTTGTTTACTCCGGTTGCCGAATTGTGAAGGACGGCCTGACCGCCACCGACCCATTCCGCAAAGGGCCCCGCAACTCGAAGGTCATATCCCAGCACGGAAAGTCCGGTGAGGGTTGTTTTCGGGACACGGCTTTCAATTAGATAGCTGCAACCGCCCCGCCCGAACTTGTTAAACCGCGGCGCCTCGAGTGCCTGCTGGATGTTCATCTGGTAATC
>DATLWV010000124.1:0-13552 GCA_035576145.1 Terriglobia bacterium | reverse complement strand
AATTCCACATGATCGCCTTTGCGCTCGCCGATGGTAATGGGATAACTTATGATGGCGTCAGACTCCGATTGCCCCTGGAGAACGTCAATGTACCCCTTGAGCATTTCCTCCTCCTGCAGAATTGCCAGCGTATTAAAAGGTTGCAGGAATTCATAATCGCCTGTGATGTCGCTGATCTCCACGGCCGCCGATTGGGCTTTCAAGTTGCCCCACGCGGCGAGAGCCGTGAACGCGACAACCACCCACACAGCTTTCAGCGCCAGATTTAGCACCGGCTGTTCATCCTGCCACCGCGTTTTACGACTGAAAAAACCCATTTGCATTCGTCCCGATCTTGCCTGGCCCCGTTTCGTGATTTCTCGAAAGACAGTTTATTCCCCTGTCGCGCGCCCGGCAAGCTTCAAACGTGTGCTGGCATGCAAAACTGCCGGTTCTTCGCCAAAGCGTCGTATGGCACGCGCTCGTCCGTCGCCCGGCTATTGCCTGCTGACTTCAAGAAGCAGATGGTCTGTAAAACGGGTGGACAGGGTAGGGTCCTGACCGGTTACGGTTCCAAGGTCTTTATCGTTCTCGTAATCGAAAACCTTATAGCGGCCGTTCTTGTCAAGGCCGCGCAGTTCGATCCTTCCTTGCCAGGGAGAAGCAGGATCAGGGGCATAGAAGGCATAGTACATCTTGCCGTCTTTGCTGACGGCGTATCCTTCCGGGACGTCGTACCCGTAGGTGTAGAGGTTCAGGAAGGTCCCGCTTGAAAGCATCTTTTGGTTGTAGATCGCGGTCCACTTCTTCCAGATCGCTTCCTTTTCGGGAGTCAAGTACGCTTCCTTGAAATGAGGTCCGGGGTCGGGCCACACAAACTTGGTCCCGACTACGCCGCCGGTTCCCACCGTTGAGGCGAAGTCCATGCCTTTATCAATTTCGTTGCCGCCTTGGAACACGATGTTCGTCAATTCAACGTGGTCGCCGTAAACGGCTGCCTCAGGGCCCAGCAGGGCCTTATACATCTTGATGCGCCGCCGCACCTGGATAGAGCCTACGGGGTCTGCTGTGACAGCCTGGTCCATATAAGGCAGCCAGGCGAAATTCGGCGGAGTACCGCAGGGACAGCTTTGGGTCACGCTGTCGGGCTTGAGCGCCCGGGTGGTTTCAAAAACTTCCTTGTATATATCTGCCATGGCACGGATGGAGTCCTGCGGGGACTTGTGATGATGCTTCGGGTTGTAGCATGCCGGGATCGTGTAGACGTTGTCCAGTTTATGGCCGTCGAATCCCCAGTCGCGAATGAATTTCTCGGTCAGTTTTTTGTAGTATTCCCGAACGGCAGGCACGGCCGGGCAGAGCGCGCCCAGGCGGCGAACCATTTTTGCGGGCTTGCCATTCTTGTCGAGGATCAGCCAGTCCGGATGCTCTTTCACAACCTGGGCCGTTTTGTACCGGTGCGATTCATAACCGCCGCTGCCGTCCTCAACGGCGATTGGCAGCCACCATATCTGCACAAGAATCCCCTGTTGATGAAAATCATCCACCATTTTCTTGATGGAATCATCGGGGAACGTGTCCGAACGTGGGTTCCAATCGCCGTAAGTGTCAAACCAGCGGTCGTCCAGCGTGGCCCATCGGATGTGGAATTCCTTGAGCTTGGGAATGGTCCCGAGCATCTGTTTGGGAGTCACGTCGGATTCATAGCCCCAGCCGCACCAGCTGATCTGATAATCCGCCTCGCTAGGTTTGGGCAGGTTCCAGCCCTCGCGCTGCAGGACCTCAGAATAAATGTTCAGTGGCTCATAAAAGTCGCCGGAGTAAACCGCTACAAATCCTCGCGGGGTGGAATACGTTTCCCCCGGCCGGAGATTTGTATCCGGTTCCAGGACCATGGAGGCACCGACACGACTGTTGGCCGTGACGTTGACCGGCAGTGAGAGGACCCATGGGATCGTTTCAATATGCCCGATGGCTTCTCCAACTTTGTCCGTCCAGAACGCCACCACCGGAATCCCGCCGCCCTCGCCCCTGGGCAGCATACCGCCCATGAGGTTCTGCTGGGAGAAATGGCCTGAGATTTCCACGACGTCGTCCTTCCCCCACTTCTCGCTGGAGCCTTGAAATGACCACATCTGATAAGGCGGCGCCGAGGGATCGCTCAAGGAAGCATTGAGCTGGTGGTTGTCCGCGACAACCTTGTTCAGGCTAAGAGGCTTGCTTCCGAGATTCTTGTAGGAAGTGGAAGTTATCAGGAGGCGGGGAAAGTCATCGTACGCCTCGAATACCAGTGATTCCTCAAGAGCCGCCCCGTTCTCCGACTTGCTATGGCCCGTAATCTCAACCCGCTTGCCCTGCTCTCCGATCTTACCTCGCGCCTCAGAAACTTTGACGTGATCAAAGTCGAGGGTGAAATCGGCAATCTCTACTCCATCGACCGTCACCGAGTTGGAGGAATCGGACCCGGATCCAGCGGGATCGTCCAGGGTAAGCCGCTTCCCTTGTTTCAGCAGGTAAGCCTGTACGTATCCAGACGGGAGGATTTCAAAGTCGGCCGAAGCGGTTCTAATGGCGACCGGCCCGCCGGGATTTACGGTAACAGCAATCTTTGAAGGTCCCGTGGCGGTGGGTGATGAACTATTCTGGCAGTCGATGATGGCCAGCGTGCTAACCAGAACAAAACATTGCAGGACTGCGGCAAAGCGAGATGGTCGGCGCATAGACCCTATCCTCCCGGCGCATTCGTGTAGGACTCTGTGACGGTCCGTCAGGCGATTATACTTCAGTCCAAATTGGGCCGCCACGCGATTGAATTGTCAATTCCTGCAGAGCCTGGTGCCACTCCTCCAGGCATTGAGGCCCAAGGAAGTTATTGAAAGGCGGGAGGTTCTTGCAGGCTTTATGCCCTGGCGCTCTCATAACAGCCGAGTACACGAAGGAAATTTGTGACTTCTTCCAGGTGTTCCAGTGCCTTCCTGCAGCGCTCTTCTTTAATGTTACCGGCGAAATCCAGATAGAAGAAGTACTCCCAGGGGCGGCCGCTTAAAGGCCTGGATTCCATTTTGGAAAGGTCGATATCGCGCAGAGCAAAAACGCTGAGGCATTTGTAAAGCGCGCCTGGAACATTGCGGGTGGAAAAAACGATGGAAACCTTGTTGGCCCGCCGTGAAACGGTGGCCTTGGGTGATAGAAGGAGAAAGCGGGTGAAGTTTTCGCTGTGATCTTCAAGATGGGTTTTCAGAATGCGCGCGCGATAAAACGAGGCTGCGACACGGCTTGCGATTGCAGCGGAACCGGCGGGATGTTCTGTGGCCAGCATCTTGACGCTTCCGGCGGTGTCGTAGAAGGGAACTCTTTCGACTCTTGGATGGCTGGAGAAGAATTTGTTGCACTGGGCCAGGGCCACTGGATGGGAGTACACGCGCCGAAGGTTCCGCAAGGTGGTTCCCGGAAAAGCGATGAGGTTATGAACAATCCGAAGCTTGACTTCGGCCACGATATGAAGGTCGTTCTTGAGCAGTAGATCGTAATTTTCATAAACCGAACCGGCCAAAGTATTTTCAATGGGCGCGAGGCAGCGGGTCGCTTTGCCCTTCGTGACGCTTGCGAACATGGCTTCGAAAGTGGGGCGGGGCAGCACGTTGATGTTGCGGCCCAGCAGTTTGTAGGCCGCTTCTTCGCTGAAGGCTCCGCGCTCACCCTGGAATGCAATCGTCTCTCTTTTCATGCCGGCAGGTTTGCTCCTAATTTGAATCGACAAGGAAGTGATGCTATCACGACGAAGGGCGGGGAACAACGGACGGCCACTTCGATCCACACGCAAAAGGACTGCAATAGGCTGTTACTAGACAAACGGGTTATGGTCTTCCGGCCGGGAGGGAATGGGGGGAGCGCTGCCCAGCAGCCCTCTGAAAAAGAATTCGACGCATCCGGTGGTGAGTTCTTCCTGTGTGATGGGGCCGTCGGGATGATACCACTGATAGAGCCAGTTAATAATTCCGAGAAGGTTGAAAGCGGCAAGCGCGGGTGAAATCAGGCGTCCGTGGCCGGACTGGTCCTGCACCTGGGCGATCAAGTCCTCCAGATAATGAATATAGGCCTTCTTTCGAGCGTTGATCTTCTTGCGCAGCGCGCCTTTCAGCGACCGGTTTTCGTGCAGGATCACGGTGATTTCCAGGTCACGGGCGCGAACCACAAGATCGATGTGGCCCACTATCGTCTGACGGAGCTTTTCCCTGGGGTCCTGAATCGATTTCACCTTTTCGAGCACACTCTCATCGAGAATATCCATGCCGTAATTCATGATCTCAAACAGAAGCCGGTCCTTGCTCCCGACGTGATGATAGAGTCCCGCCTTGGTGAGCTTGACGGCCTCCGCGATGTCCTGCATGGAGGCGCCGTCGTAACCCTTTTCATAGAACACACGCGCGGCAATACGGCAGATTTCCCGGAGCTTCTGTTTGGTTTCAACCGCTTCGGTCATAGGGGCAACCACGAATATTAAATGCGCCGTAAGTCTACCATATACAGCGAGGGCTGCGTAAAAACGGATTGTGAATTCTACAGGACGTGATGGGCCGCAACTGGCAAGTCCGCCCGGTTGATGCAGATGGGGGCTGGGCCCCCGGGCAGGCGGAATGTGTGCCTCGGAAAGGGAACCATTTCATTTTCCAGTTGCCTCCTGCCAGCGCTGCTGTTGTGGATTTCCAACAATGACTTGCATCGACCATTTCCCACGCGTCAGTTGTGGTCCACTGTGAAGTGTTGCAGACCTCTAGAGATCCAGACATTTAAGAATCTCTGAAGCGCTTAACAGGAATCATTAAAAAAACCTTTGACTTCGGTAAGGAGATTTTAATATAGTTTGGGAGGTTACTTTGAAGTTACTGTTAAGTGGCGATAAATAAGGGCCTGGAGGGGGACTCTTTGCAATCGCGATTGCCAAAACTTACTCTTTCTCACTCAACAAATCCTTCACTTCTCGCACCTGGGCAAAGCGGTTCAGGGATGGTAGTCAATCTTCCTATTGGGCAATCAACCCATGCCAGACGGAGGCTCGGAAATGAAGTTGGGGATCATAAGTCCGCGTGTCCTTATCCGGAGAGCACTTTCAACTTTTCTTGCCAGTACGGGGGCCGCGCTTGTTGTAATGGAAGGGAACAATATCTACGACAGCGTTGAGGAAGTCAGGCGGTCCCATCCTGAGATGCTGATTATCGATCTGTGCGGACAAAGGTTGGAAGCGTTACCCGATCTCGAACATCTCGGGGTTAATTCCAGAGTCGTGGTGCTGATGGATGACCAGGAAAGCATTACTGCTGCGCGCGCATTTCAACTGGGCATCTGGGGCTGCCTGTCAACCAGCCAGAGCCCGATGATTTTTCAGAAAGCTCTCGACTCGGTGGCGCGTGGCGAGCGGTGGTTGCCCCGGCAGCCGGCTATTAGAAACCATGTTGAAAAGCGTGAGCACATCCCGCGGGTCCCTGACGAGTTGACCCCGCGGGAGTGGGAGGTGCTGGGCCTGGTGGCCAATGGTTTGCGCAACAAGGAGATTTCCGCTCGCCTTAATATCTCCGAAGAAACCGCCAAGTCGCACGTCAAATCCATTTACAGGAAGCTGAGGATCAAAGGGCGTAGAGATGCGATGCTCCGCTATTTTGAATTTGTTCATCGCCCGGCAGAAAGAGAACACGCCAAGGTCGTGAAGATTTCTGCCCGCTCCTCTCAATGAAGCACGCATTGACCCAGGCAGGGAAGGCGCTTCATGGATTATTCATGCTTCCCGTCAATCCAGAATCATTTTTTCGGCGATGGTCTGGTTTCCCAGGGGTATCTTTGTTCGTGTCGCCTGGATGCGGACTACAGGTAATTCTCGAAATTTGTTCTCCCCCGAAAATCACCCCGAAAGTGGAATTTTTCTTCTTTTGGGGGATTGTATTCGATGGAAATGTCAGTTACGGTACGTTGCGTAAACGTTAATGGATTATGATGATGGGGTCACTTGGTTGACGGGGCCGCGTGTGCGTGCGGAATCAGAATGCAAGATGAGTTGCCCTGGAAGCACGCCGACGCGGGAGGGGGAACGTAAGGAGGGTGAGCGTTCGATGCAGAGCCCTGGACAATGCCGGGCAAGTCGCCCGGACCTTATCGAAAGACCCTTCGCCCCGCAATTTCAAACCGGTCCAGGATCATCACCTGCCATATCCTGAGAGACGGACCACCACGGTCCGGACTAGGACGAGGGCTAAAGCTGTCTGCTTTGGAACTCTGAACGAAGCCGGACCTGGATTCCCATGAGGGGGAAGTTTTATCCGTCCAGGGTGTTGGAAGTTCGGTAACATTCACTCCTACCGAAGGCCGGCGGAATTTGCGCGGAGAGCCCTAAGGGGGACACTGGCAGTCTTCTCCCCTCCTGTTTCCAATTCATAACCCAGTCCAGGAACTTACCGGGAGTTACTTTCCTGTAAGTTACAGGGCGGAGCTTTATGCTTTCGGGTCCCAACCTGCTTGACCGCCTTCAGAGGATGCATACTGTGCCTGACCACAACTGGCGCGCCCTCTACACACGGCACCGCCATGAGAAATCGGTCGCCAAGACCCTGACTGCCAAGGGATTCACGGTGTTTCTGCCACTCTATTCGGCGCCGCGGCGCTGGAAAGACAGGACCAAGGTCGTCAGCTTTCCACTGTTTCCGTGCTACGTTTTTGTTAACGGGGGGCTGGACCGTCAACTTGACATTGTAACTACAGCAGGGGTCCACGGCTTTGTTTGTTGCGGCGGTTTCCCAGCCGTCATCCCTCCACAAGAAATTGACGGGATCCGGCAGGTCATCGAGAGAAGCGTCAAAATCGAACCGCACCCTTTTATCAAATGTGGCGACCGCGTCAGGGTAAAGGCCGGCCCTCTGGAAGGCATTGAAGGAATCCTGGTCAGGAAGAAAAAGTTCAGCCGTCTGGTTCTCACCGTGGAACTACTGGGAAAATCAGCCGCAGTCGAGGTGGATGTCTCTATCGTGGAGCGGATCAAATCTTCAAAAAAGAATTACCCACCTTCTGCGCTGAGGAAGGGAATCTTTGCCCATGCCAGGGCAGTATAGCCCGCTGATAATATCTTCAAATTCTGCCCGGCCGCTGGGTGTTGCTGCAACAGTCGCACTTTTGCTTGCCCTTCTGTCACCATTTTCCCCAGCGCTCCTGCATGGCCAGACGCCCGTTCCCGCAAGCGGAAGTGACGATGCCGCTGGCGTGGCCCGGCGGGACCGCGTTGCACTCAATGCCGCCACCAACCTGGAGTACGTCATTGACGCCGATGACGTCCTGGAGGTCTATGTTGTCGATGTTCCTCAATTCAGCAGGGATTACCGTGTGAGTCCCGATGGCACGATCGCCATACCCCTGCTCCCCTTGCCCGTCAAGGCTGAAGGCCTTACGCTGGACCAGTTGTCTGCACTGATCTCCGACAAACTCCGCGCGGCGGGACTGGTAAGCCAGCCGCACGTTGTGGTGAGTGTCAAATCCTCGCAGGCGCACGCGGTCGCCATTACGGGTGCGGTCCACTCTCCGCAGATATACCCCATCTTTGCGCCAACCACGTTGCTGGACGTTTTGTCGCAGGCCGGTGGGCTCGCGTCCGACGCGGGAAGCACTGCAATCATCACTCGCAGCACATCTGTTGCTTCTTCGCGTTTGACAGGGGACTCAAGACTTTCAGCCGGGGGAGGAAGCATTCGGGTTGATCTGCAGAAACTGCTGGCCACGGGCGACCCGGACCTGAACGTCACAATTTACCCCGGTGACAAGGTCACTGTCCAACGCGCGGGCGTTGTTTACGTTGTGGGCGCAGTCGAGCGCCCGGGAGGGTTTCCCCTGAGCAGCGGCCACGACAAGATGACCGTGCTGCAGGCCGTGGCGCTGGGAGAAGGATTGAAAACCACAGCGCTTCAGAAGAAAGCCATGATCATCCGGCGGGGACAGCAGTTCGCAAACGGGCGCGAGGAAATCCCTGTCAATCTCAAGCGAATTCTCTCCGGCCACGCTGCCGATCCAGGGCTTGAGGCAAACGACATTCTGTTTATCCCAGACAGCTCCTCAAAAAGGGCCTTGCACCGCGGCGCGGAGGCGGCCATCCAGATCGCCACCGGACTTGTAATCTGGGGGCGTTATTAGCCTCTCGAGCATCTCGATACTGCCACCCTGTAATCACTTGTAAGTCTGAGAACATGTCAGAAGAAAGACATTCCACTCCGCAGATGGAACTTCCAGAGCGGGCCGGCCCGCATTCCTACCCCGTCCTGGAATTGCAGCCCAAAGGAATGGACGCCTATGCCTGCCTGCGCGCGTACGGGAGAATTCTTTCAAAGCGGCGATGGACAATCCTCACTACTGCCCTGGTGGTTACTACCCTTGTGGCCATTTATACCTTTAAGGAGAAGCCGGTCTATCGCGCTACCGCGGAAGTTGAAGTGGATTCGGAAACGCCCTCCGTGCAGTCGGTCAACAGTGTCTACCAGGAGGTCCCGACAGATCCCACTTTCCTTCAGACTCAGTTGGACGTCCTGACCAGCGGGAACCTGGCCTGGCAGACAATCGAGCAGTTGAAACTCGACCGTGAACCCGCATTCAATCCACCCCGATCCGGCCAGCCGGCCGAATTGGCAGTGACGGCAGCGGCGCAAAAAGGCCGGCTGATCGGGCGATTCGGAAGCTCTCTTGATGTCGAGCTGGTGCAGGGAAGCCGCATGATCAAGGTCAGCTTCGAAAGCACGGACCCTCGGTTGGCAGCCGGGGTGGCGAACGCGCTGGTCAACAATTACAGGGAATACAATTTCAACGCAAAGTACGATGCAACGCGCCAGGCTTCCGGCTGGATGAGTGAACAACTGAATGAGCTGAAAGGCAAGGTAGAGCAGTCACAGGAAGCACTGGTCAACTATGAAAGGGCCCACTCCATTGTCAACATCAGTGGCAAGGAGAACATAGAGGACCAGCGGCTGGCAGACCTGAATCAGGGACTGACGGCGGCCCAGAATGACCTTGCGCAGAAAGAATCCCTCTACCAGCTGGTGAAGGCCAATCCCGGGAAGGTGGGTTTGGTGGCCGAGGACGGTCTTCTGCAAAACATGGAAGAGAAATACGCTGATTTGAAGACGCAATATGTCGATGCACTGGGACAGTACGGGCCGAATTTTCCCAAGGTTGTCCGGCTGCGCAACCAGATCAGTGAAATTCAATCTCTCATCGAGCAGGAACGGGCCCGGACCGTGGAGCGCATTTCACATAACTATCAGGCCGCGCTGGGCCGGGTGAGGCTCCTGGGTGATTCCGTGGCCCGTGAAAAGCAAACCGTTGGCAACTTGAATCAACTGATGATTCAGTACGGACTCTTGAAACATGATTTTGACACCAACCAGCAGCTCTATGACAGCCTCCTTTCCAAGGTGAAGGATGCCGCCGTCTCAGCCGGCCTCAGGGCCAACAACATCCACCTTGTTGACGCGGCCCTGGCTCCTTCGGCGCCTGTCCGACCCAGGAGAGGCCAGAACATCGCTATTGGCCTGATTGTGGGACTGGTTCTGGGAACAACGCTGGCCTTTCTGCAGGACGTGATGGACACCAGCATCAAGACGGCCGAGGACGTCGAGCGCAGCATCGCACAGCCCGTACTGGGAGTGATCCCGTCAGTCCGTCTGCTGGGCAGATCCAAGCCCTGGCTGAGGCACCGCAGAAGCCCTTTGGTCCCCGGCGACGGCAAGGTGGAGTGGGCTGTGTTGAAGCATCCCACCTCTGTCCTGGCGGAATCTTACAAAGCTCTGCGAACTGCCGTCCTGATGTCTTCGGCTCCCCGTCCGGCACAGGCTCTCCTGCTGACAAGTACCCAACCCTTTGAAGGCAAGACGTCTACGGCGTTTAATCTGGCGGTGGGGCTCGCGCAGATCGGAAGGCAGACGCTCTTTATCGATGCTGACATGCGACAGTCAGGACTCAAGCGAGTTATCAACATGAATGGTCGTCCGGGCCTCAGCAGTGTTCTGACCGGAGAGGGCCAGATTGACCAGACTCTGTTCCAGTTGCCTGACTTGCCGAGACTCTGGTTTCTCTCAACGGGGCCGCAATCCCCTGACCCCTCTGACCTGCTTGCATCACAGGCCATGCAGGAACTTCTGGCGACGCTGCGTGGCCGCTTCGACCACATTGTTGTGGACACGCCGCCGGTCCTGATAGTAACGGATGCGACCGTCCTTTCTTCCATGGTGGATGGCGTAATCCTGGTTGCTGAAAGCGGTGCCACCGCGCGGGCGGCGCTGGTCCGGGCGCATCGTGTTCTGGAGGGCGCCGGAGCCAATATTCTGGGTTGTGTGCTGAATAAACTCGACCTGAAGTACGACGGCCACTACGGGTCGTACTACTGCGACTACGTTCGCTACTACGGTCATGGCCACCAAGTGGCGGGGACCTCATCCAGGCGGCTGGACTCCGCATCGTCACGCCCCGTCGGCACGAAGGAAACCTGAAGAGGCTGCGCCTGGTCCCTCTCCTCTATTCGTTTCCAGAAGCCTTGCTGAAATTCAAAGTGAACTTGAAGACGGCGTCGGAAGGCAGCGGCGGGTTGCTCCGCCTCATGCAGGACGGTGAAATCATCGTTCCTTTGCGAACAACAGCTTCACGGCTGGTGTTGATTCTGTTGGTGGTGGTGCCTGGGGTCCTGCTTGGCTTTCAGGTAATGCGGATCGCCCGGGCGGCGGGGTTCGGCAGTGCGCTTGACGTTCCAGACCTCCGGCACGCCATCGCGCTTGATCCGGACAGCGCCGACTACGACCACCGACTCGGTCTGGTTTATGCCTACTCATTCGACCAGGCCGATCTGCCTGACGCGGTCCGGTACCTTCGAAGAGCGACGAAATTGAACCCGCTTAAGGCGCAGTATTGGTCTGACCTGGCGGAGGTTTGTGACACCATCAATGACAGCGCCTGCACTGATCACGCCCTGCAGCGTGCATTGATGTTGGGCCCGGCAACGCCAAGGTTTGAGTGGAAAGCCGCAAACCACTATCTCGAGACGGGACAGACCGCCGAAGCTCTGGACCATTTTCGGCGACTGCTTACACTGGATGAATCGTATGCCCAGCCGGTGTTTCAGCTTTGTCTTCGGGTGGTGGACAATCCGCAAACCATTTTGCAGGACGTCATGCCTGCGGGGACTCGGACCTGTTTGAAACTGGCATGCCTGGGGGCTGCCAGCGCGCAAGGCCGCATCGATTTTGCAGACCAGCTCTGGAAGCAGGTCTCATCTGAAGGGGTCGCCTTCAAGTTCGCAGACGTAAGGCCCTACATGGAAAACCTGTTTGCGGCAGGGGACATTCAACAGGCGGCTCTCGTGTGGCGCCAACTTGAGCACGACGGAGTGATTCCGGGAGGCACAGGCGGCAGCGCTCAAAACCTCGTCTACAACGGGCAATTTGCTCACACGACCTTGGGCACGGGTTTTGACTGGCGCACGTCGGACACTCCTTATGTGGAAACGGACTTCAATGAATCCTCGGCTTATCGCGGTTCACGTTGCCTGCGGGTGGATTACGCTGCGGGAAGAAACCTGGAATCGGAGCCGGTCTATGAACTTGTGCCTGTGGCACCCGGCCAGGTCTACCGTTTGCTGGCCGAAGTTCGCTCAGAGAACATCACCTCCGACAGCGGCCCGCGGTTGCGGGTGATGGATCCGAAGTGTCCATCGTGCCTGAACGCATCAACCCCGACCACAGTTGGAACCACAAACTGGCACGAACTGGCGCTGGATTTTACGGTGCCCCCACACACACAGATGATTCGGCTGTCAGTGTGGCGCGCGCGCAGTTGGACCTTTCCTATGGAGATCAGCGGAAGCTTCTGGCTGGATGACGTGTCCATCACTCCAATGAATTCGGCGCCGCGAGAGAGGGCTTCAACAAATTGACCATGGCCACACCGGCAGCAACGACAAGAACGTTGCGAATTCCAATGGAGTTGCCTGAAACGCCCAGCCATGCTCCCTCTCCCCTGTTTTTCGTGACGCGATGGGGGATGTTGGCAAATTTGCTGGCCGCTCCGCTGGCGTTTGGCGCTGTTGATCCGTGGGCATGGGCTGCGCTTCTGATCGCCTCTTTCGGCCTGCTGTTGCTTTGGACCATCGGTTGCTTGCGGCAGGGTGTGTTGAAGATCAATGTATCGCCGCTCTACCTGACCGCTATCCTTTTTCTTGCGCTGCCGTTGGTGCAGTTCTACGGCGGCATAACCCTTGACGCCTATGCTACTCGCGAATCGATCTTCAAGCTTGTGATAGTGCTCATCATCTTCTTCATTGCGGGACAGGTTTTTTCTGTGGCTCCGAAGTACGCGTGGAGACAACTGGGCTTGGCCGTCACGCTCTACACTTTTGCCCTTGGACTGTTTGCTATCCTGCAGTTCTTCTCCAGCAATAACCTCATCTACTGGAGCGTCAAGAGCGACGGCTGGACCTTTGGTCCTTATGTCAATCACAACGACTACGCGGGCCTCATGGAAATGCTCGTCCCGGTCTCCGCGGCTCATGTTCTATCACGCCCGCACACAGACCCTCGCCGGCTGCTGCTGGCTTTGAGCCTCGCGGTTCCGGCGGCGTCGGCGCTGCTATCCGGGTCACGCGGTGGCTTCGTTTGCCTGCTGGTTGAGGCGCTGGTGCTCGGATGGGTCCTGTGGCGACACTCCAGCAATGGTGAAAGAACCTACGGTGCGATGCTTCCCATCGGGCTGGCGGCAGCGGCGTTGCTGTTCTTCTGGATTGCGCCGAACACCGTGGTCAGGCGCCTTGGGGGACTTTCGAACCTGACCCAAACCACACGGATTACGCTCGGGCAGCGCGAGCTCGCAGCCAGAGACTCGCTCCGGATCTTTCGCGACCATCTCTGGCTGGGAACCGGGCTGGGGAGTTTCGAATCGGTCTTTCCGCAGTACCGGACTTTCCCTACAGACTTCGAATGGGCGCACGCCCACAATGATTACGCGGAGGCGCTGGCGGAGACGGGCATGGCGGGCGCTGCGCTGATCGTCTACTCTTTAGCGCTCTTCTTTAAGCTGGCGTTCAAGAACTTCGCCGCCAGGCGCCGTGACGAGGTGGGATGGATCCAGCTTGGGTCGGCCATCGGTTGCTGCGGGCTGCTGGTCCACAGCTTCGTAGACTTCAACCTGCACATTCCTGCCAACGCCATGTGGTTTGCAGTGGCTGTGGCGCTGGCAACCACAGCACGGCGAGCGGCGGACAAAAAGGCTAGCGCATGAAAAGCGTCCAGTGATCGGCAAATTTTACACGATGTGTCAAAATTCAACAGTTTTTCATGAAAATTGAATTTGCCATCACCATATTATTTATTAAGTTGTGTATTTACAATAATATATAATTTTGATGAAAATTCGTCCCAAAAATCCCATACGTCCCATTTTGAAGGTTAAAGAGGTTATTTATAGCCTACGTATCTGGCAATTACGGAAAACGCCCCTGGCTGCGACGCCCGGCCCTGCGGCAGGCTTCTGCTAGCCTCTTGCCGGGAAGAACATCCGCAGGCAA
>DATLWV010000123.1:0-7117 GCA_035576145.1 Terriglobia bacterium | reverse complement strand
GAGGCGCAGGGATGGACTTTGGGAACATTGTCTGGCTGAACGTGTACCTCACTGACATGGGCAATCTGTCTGCCATGAATCAGATCTATTGGAACACGATTGGGCCGAATCCTCCGGCGAGAACCATCCTGCAGATTGCCGCGCTGCCTGGCGGGGAGAAAGTGGGCGTCAATTGTATTGCCGTCGCCAACACTGACCAGAGGCGTGAGGTCTGGCCGTCCGGATGGAAGCGGGGCCCTCACATCGATCCTCCGGGGATACTGGCTGGGGATGTCTTATATATGTCGGCCCAGGGAGACAGTGATCCCTTGACGGGAAAACGGCCTTCGGATTTTTCGGGTGAAACCAAACAGGCCCTCGACAATGTTGGCGAGGTCCTCAAAGCGGCCAACATGAGCTATAAGAACGTCGTGTGGGTCAACCCCTATATAGAGTCCGGTGCTCGCCAATCGTATGGGGTGATGGGTAAGGTTTACGCCAGCTATTTCGAGTTTGGCAATACCCCGGGGCGGGGCACCATCTATGTTGTGGGCCTGCCCGAAGGCGGGCACATCGTTTTCAGCTGCATAGCCGGTGCCGACCTTTCAAAACGCAAGGCTGTCCGGCCACGCAACATGCCTCCCAGCCCCACGGCCAGTCCCGGAGTCCTTTATGGAAACACGCTTTATCTTTCCGCCAAGAGTGGGTTTATTCCGGACCAGGGAGTTGTTACTCCTGAATTCGACCTGCAGCTGCGGCAATCCATGCGAAACCTGCTGGACGGGCTGCAGGAAGCGGATATGGACTTCTCGAACGTGGTCTTTTCCACCGTCTACCTGCGCGGCATGCAGGACTACGGCCAGATGAACGGCTTGTACAAGACATTCTTCCAGGGAATGTACCCTGCCAGGACAACTTTGCAGCAAAACTTCGAGACCGGTGTGCCTGGCGCTGAACAGATTTCATTCATTGCTGTTGCCACTCCCAAGACTAAGTAAGGGATATCGCAAAAGGGAGGGATAAACGCGCTGCCACGCGCCACGGGTTAAGGCCGCGAAATGAGCGAAATTCCTGTCGCAAAGGGGGAAATGTTAAGGTACACTGCGGACATCAGGCCCAGTGTGAGCAATCAGCGGACTCGATGTGCCTTCGCGGTTCCCGAAGGCTAACTTTTCCGGCAAAGGAGCAGGCTATGAGCAAGGATGTTTCTCGAAGGAAATTCCTGGAAGGCCTTGCAATCGGCAGCGCAGCAGGCGTAGGAATTCTGACAACCCTCCACGAAACGGCGGAAGGCGCCACGGTTGAACACCTCCCACACCGGATGCTCGGACAAACGGGCGAAAGTGTCTCAATCCTGGCTTTTGGGGGCGGCAGCCGCTTTGGCATGTACAAAGACGAAGAGGCGTCGCTGGCTGCGCTGAACCGCGCCCTCGATCTGGGGATCACCTATGTTGACACGGCCCACGCGTATGGCAGCCCCCAGGGTGAAAGCGAACGGCGCATCGGCAAAGTTCTGAAGACGCGGCGCAAGGGAATCTTTCTGGCGACAAAGATTGAGGACCGGACACGCGACGGTTTCATGCGTGATCTGGAAATCAGCCTGAAGCGGCTCGACATGGACCACGTTGACCTGGTGCACATCCACAGCCTGGGTTTTGCGGAAGACCTGGCAAAGCTTGAGGCCCCTGATGGCGCCTTGAAGGGCCTGCTCGAGGCCAAAGAGCAGAAGCTGACGCGGTTTATTGGCATGACCAGCCATACCGATGGCCCGACCATGACCACGGCGATTGAGCGGCATCCGCTGGACTGCGTCCAGATGGCTTTGAATGCGGCGCGCAACGGGAAATTCGAAGCAACAGCGCTTCCCGCCGCGCGGAAAAAGAAACTGGGCATCATCGCCATGAAGATCGCCGGGCAGGAGTTCCTGCTGGGCGACGGCCCCGGCAAGACCAATATCAATGAATTGCTCACCTACTCAGTGAGCCTGCCCGTTACAACCGGTGTGATCGGTATGCCGAAGGTTGAGGACATTGACCACAATACGTCCTTGTTGCGCAACTTTAAGAGGCTGGACGAAGTGGCCATGAACCGCATCCGGCAGCAGATGGCGCCCTCCACCGAACCGCTGACCAGAAAGCTCGTTGGGCACCTCGACATTGATCATCACCACGTCTGCTGGGCATAAGCTGAACTCTTCAGGGTAACCCTCCGGCTGCCGTCATGAGTGAGGGACGGAGGGCTATCCTGTGGGTGGCATCATTGGGGCAAGGCTGGCTGGTCAAAATACTGGTGTATCCGGCTTACAGCCGACGAGTCGATGAGAGGTGTCCCGGCCTCGCCTTGACTTTTGGCGTGGTTTGGGCCCTAATGATGGAAGGAGCGGCATGTACCGAAGCCGCTGGCGGTAGCAACGATGGCGATTGAAAAGAACCAAAACGCAAGGCCACTTGCCGGCCAGGAAGACTTTTCCACCCTGTCCGGGAAGAGTGTGCGTCCCACCATTCTGACGATCATCATTATTGGCCCCCTCGGGGGCTGATTTTTCTTTATTCCATCTAAATGTATTGTGACTTTCCAGCGCAGGGCACGCATTTGCGCAGGATTCGAGTTTCATCCGGACTTAAGCACAAAAAGGATTGTGATGTTTTACCCGAAAGCAAAGACGGAAGATCGGTCGGTGGCCGCGTCGCCGGCCTCCACCGCCGGGATGCGTGTAGCGTGTATGGCTTAGCGAGGCCAACAAGGAGCGATTTGCTGATGGATTTATCGAATGGTTCTGAAATTCTGATTGAAAGCCTTTTGCAGCAGAATGTGAAGGTACTCTTTGGAGTGCCGGGCGGGGTTCTGCTCTCGTTTTATGACGCGCTGTACAAGGGAAAGCTGCCGCACTTGCTGGTTCGCCACGAGCAGGCCGCCGCATTTGCGGCCGACGGCTACGCGCGGGTTACCGGCCAACCCGGGGTTTGCGTGGGGACTTCCGGGCCCGGCGCCACTAACCTGATCACGGGGCTGGCTTCCGCTTTTATGGATTCAATTCCGGTGGTTGCCATTACCGGACAGGTGTCTGCCGATATGATCGGGAAGGATGCCTTTCAGGAGGGGGATACCATTGGGATCAGCATGCCGGCCACCAAGTATTCGTTTGTGGTCCGTTCGGCGGCGGAGATCCCAATCGTGATTCGCCAGGCCTTCCACATTGCTGTTTCAGGCCGCCCTGGACCGGTGTTGGTTGATCTTCCAAAGAGCGTCCTGGTCGAAAGGGCGCAGACGGATTTTAGCTTCGACCCTCCGTCTGACCTTCCCGAACGCCGCGGAGAATGGCTTGATGCGGACATCGAGTGCGCCGCGGAGATGATCGTGAAAAGCCGCCGGGCCGTCTTTTACGTGGGTGGCGGTGTGATTGCATCGGAGGCGGCCAAGGAGCTGCGGGAATTGGCGGAACTGACGGAAATCCCCGTCACGACGACGCTGATGGGGTTGGGAGCTTTTCCTTCGCGCCATTCGTTATCACTCGGCATGCTCGGCATGCACGGATCGTATGCGACCAACCAGTCAATCTGCCATGCCGACCTGCTGGTGGCGATTGGGGCCCGATTTGACGACCGTGTGACGGGACGGGTCAGGGATTTTGCCTCGAGGGCAAAGAAGATCCAGATTGACGTGGACCCGTCGGAGGTGAACAAGAATGTCCGTGTGGACGTCCCACTGGTTGGTGACGCGCGTGAGATCCTCAGTGCCCTGATTGAAGAGACCCGTGCGCAGGCTCGCCGTGAAAAGGGTATTTCAGTTGCCAAGCGGCAGGAGTGGCTGAGGCAGATTGAGACCTGGAGGCTGGAATATCCGCTCACGTACGACAGGGAAGCGGAGTGCGTGAAGCCGCAATACCTTGTCGAGGCGATTTCCGAACAGGCGGATGAAGATGCCATCGTTTCCGTCGACGTCGGCCAGCACCAGATGTGGACAGCCCAGTTTTACCGATTCTCGCAGCCACGCACCTGGCTTTCATCGAGCGGTCTGGGCTCCATGGGCTATGGGTTCCCGGCCGCGATGGGGGCGCAGGTGGCGTTCCCGGACCGCCAGGTGATCGCCATCGTCGGGGATGGCGGATTCCAGATGACGCTGCCAGACCTCGCAACTGTTTCGGAGAACGGCATTCCAGTGAAAATCGTGGTGGTCAATAACCGCTCCCTCGGAATGGTCCGGCAGTGGCAACACATGTTTTTTGAGAACCATTACTGCGACGTCAATCTGGGGCGCGTCCCGGATTTCAAGAAACTCGCAGAGGCTTATGGCATCCGTGGTGCCAAGGTCGAATGCAGGGCCGATTTGAAAGAAGCCTTGATAGATTTCCTTGGCGACCGCGAGCCTCAATTGCTGGACGTGAGCGTCGACCCGTATGAGAACGTTTTTCCGATTGTGCCGCCTGGAGCGTCGCTCGCGGAAATGCTGACGGGGCCGCTGGTTGTGGAGGAAAAGTAAGCAATCGGCAGCGGTCACGCGGTGTTGGGAATTCCGGGCACCTGTTCCGGCAGGACTCCATAGGGGGATTTGGTGCTGTAAAGGGAGGTTATGATGCAGTGGCTTGTCGCACTGGAAGCTGAAAATAATCCCATCGTCCTGGGACGTTTGCTGAACGCATTTCGCCGCAAGGGTGTTGTGATCAACACGTTGACACTGGGTACGCGAAAGGCGGAAATGACTGTGATGGCGCTGGTTGAGTCGCCGGAAGAAAGCGTGGAGCACGTCTTCCATTTCCTCCGGCGGATGGTGGGAGTCCGGGAGGTGACTTATTACCGGCACGAGTCGACCGGAAGGGCTTCGTTCGTCTTCATCGAAACGGACAACCACTCCCCGGTGACCAAGATCCTTGCGGATTTCCCGCTGTCCAAACTGATTTTTGCCAGCCAGGGCCGATATCTGATCGAAATTGGCGAAATGCGCGACTCTGCCGGCCGGAAGGCCCTTCACTCCGAAGCCGGGTTGTTACCCTTTGCGCGCATAGGGACCACTTCAAACACCGCAGGAATTGCAAACCTGCATGACGTGTAGGAGAACGTACTAGCGACGTCGGCTGTAGTCCCGGCTACCATCCTCCACTACTTGGTGAACTGAATAATGCCGAACCGCGTTGGGACATGGAAGCTGGCGCCCTCCGGAATAGTGCTCCACGACATGAAACGCCTTTGATGGTCTTCGCCTTGCCCGTCGGCACGGAACAGGTTGAGCCGCCATTCCGCGCCGGCAAAGATCTCTTTTGCTCCCAGCGATGCAACGGGGATGCGCAACTCGCAGGTCCAGACGTGGTGCTCGGCATCGATGCGTGTGGCGTGTTCGTAACCTGAGTCCCAGTTGGCGTCATTGAACGGCGACTGGTCTTTGTTGATTTCCAGGTCGATCCAGAGATTGTTGGGGGAGACCTCAAACTCGTAGTAATGGTTCACGCGTTCCGGTTGGGCGTTGATAAAAACCTCCACCACGTCGCGGTTCCAGAGTCCCCACTTCTCGGCTTCCGGGTTTGCGTCCTCGTAGATGTTGAGTGTTTCGTACTTGCACCGGTAGGCGAAGTAGACGTACTGCGGCGTCCATACTGTGGCGAGTTCAGTTGCGGATTGCGGGTAATGCTTCTGACCCGACATGTCGTGGTCCATGAGGACCCAGGTGGCCGTCTTCCAAACCTTCTTTTCCAGGTTGCCGTCGGGGACAAAATCCTCAGGGGAAAATTTTGAAATGATACGGGCGTTGCTGGTGTAACTCATGCTTTGTCTCCCTTCAGCCTCTGTTAAGAGAGCATTGACTTCGCGCCGCGAAAGCCCGGGACTGGGAATGCCATGGCACCTGTTCAGGTAGGTTGCGCCGCCGATCGCCCTCATCATCCTTCTTTCGAGACTTGCGGCTTCCTCTGAGAGGCCTGAAGTTTTCCGCAAGTCTTCGACTTTCCGTTTCAGCATTCCGAGCGCTTCAAAATCCTCGATGCCCTGGCGCAGCATCTCCCATCTTGTGCTGTCGATGGGGCCGCTTTCGCCCGGATAAACGAGGAAGCTATCGCCGGAATGCCAGCGGCTTTCAGGTTCCCTCCAGACGTTGTCCGGCCACGACTGGTAGGCCCACCGCGCATAGCCGGCAAGCCCGCGCTGGAAGGCAATCCAGGGCAGCAACCGCGATTCCCACTGTGGCGAGTAGATGAACGTGTTCGGCGAGGCGGTGTCACAGGACGTGTAGAAAGCCGTTGGCCCCACTTCGCGCCGCTCTGCCAGCAGCTTTCGGACGGCGGCGCGCCGCGAAAGCGCACCGTAATGAAGGATTAAATCTCCGGCGGTGGCGGACTCCTCGCTTGAACTTCCGCCCGCCAACGCCACTTTCAGTTCGGGGGCGTCGGTCTTGAGGACGCTGAAAATTCCGCTCATGATGGCTTGTGGCTTTTCGTCGAAACCGATGTAGGTGCGGTCAAGCCAGCCGCGCTGTTTAAGATGGCGCACCAGCGCCGGCAGAAACACCCCCCAGACGTCGCGGTAAGCCGCGTCACCCACGTGGGTGGGGCACACGCGCAACTTGCCGGTCGTGGTGTCGATATATCCGACATTGCAGAGGGAGGTCCGCCCCGGGCCGTCCACCATGGAGAAGCACTGGATGGATTTGTCGATTCCCGCCTTCATCATCATTTCCACGTAGCGGTCAAAGACGGAGAAGTCGAACTGAAATTTTGACGCCTGGCCGGCCTGGTATTCTCCCGGGAAGCGCCACTCCACCATGGAGGGATAAACAAATCCGGTCTGCGAGCGCCACGGATCGTAAACAATGCTGGTCGAGATGGAATTCTGCCTGTGAGCGGCGAGGTCTTTCGTGTAGGCCTCAAGCAGTTTCCAATGCTCCGGAGACCACAGGGGCACTTTGGCCACGCGGGCCACGGCGGCAGGGTCCTGCCAGATGTTGAGATAAAAATCCCCTTTGGTCATGTCAGGCAGGGTGAAGCCGAGCACGCGGAGGGAAAGGTCAAGCTGCTTGCTCTCGCTGCCGGCCTGAATCCGGAGCGCGCCTTTGTAATCACCCGGAGTGGCGTCGCTGGGGACGGAAATCGTGAGCCAGATGCCCTGTGTCCAGTTCGGTTTGATTTCAGCCGGAGGTGAAGTAAGCAACGGGT
>DATLWV010000122.1:0-15042 GCA_035576145.1 Terriglobia bacterium | reverse complement strand
CGCGATGGCGCGCGCGACTTCGCTTTGCAGCACCAGCACGTCGCCCAGGTCGCGCTCGTATCTTTCGGACCAGAGGTGGCGGTCTGCGGGTGCATAGAGCAGATTGACAGTGATGAGCAGGTGGTTGCCCGGACGCTGCATCGTGCCCTCCACGATGGCGTCTGCGCGCAGTTCCCTCGCGATCTCCGGCAATGGTTTCGTGGTTCCCTTGTAGTGCATGGCCGTCGTGCGCGAGATGACGCGCAGGGCGCCGATCTTGCCGAGGTTGGTGACCAACCCATCCGTCATGCCGTCTGCCAGGTATTCCTGTTGCGGGTCACCCGAGAGATTTTCAAACGGCAGAACGGCGATGGATTCGATCTTCGGCAGCGGCACGCCATGGCCTGCACCGACGCTCCATAGCAAGCGGTCGCGTAACCCGCCGATGTCAAGTACCACGGCCAGGGCAAAAACCAGCACCATGCCAAGAGTACCCATGGCGTAGAAAAGCTTCCCGTCCCACTGGCGGGCGAAGAACATATTCTGTTTACGCACACCAACTGCTGACGTTTGGTCAGGTAATGGCCCCTCCGGCATAATCGGTAGCGCAGCCTCAGCGGGCTCGGAGACAGGCCTCGCCGCCGGCGGTACAGTGCGAAGCCTTCCTAAGAATTCCACCTGGCCGTTAAAGCGGTAGCCGAGGCGAGGCAGTGTCTCGATATAGCGGGGGTGCTCGGCGTCGTCGTCCAGCGCCTTTCGCAGGCGTTTCACGGCGCTGTTGATGCTGTGCTCGAAGTCAACCACAACGCCATCGGGCCACAGTCGCTTCTCGAGTTCTTCGCGGGTGACAACCTGGCCCGCATGCTCCAACAAGAGGGCCAGTATCTGGAGAGGCTGATCCTGGAGCCTGGTCTTTGAACCCGGCTGGCGCAGTTCTCCTGACCGAAGGTCAACTTCGAAGCGGTCAAATCGCACGACGTGCGGCAGGTCGGGAGAAAGTTTCAAGGCGACACTACTCCTATTTTAATTACTTGCATATCTCAGACCTGCCGACACGTCTGTGACCAATTTCACAGCAGATTGTGAGCAATGTTTCCCTCAGGGTGTTTCGTGTTTACGCTGCTTCGTGTCACCAACGTTTCACCTCCGCGTTATGCGCCTTGCATTGAACCCTGCCCGGTCATGGCGCAAGCTGAGGAGCAAAAGTAAGGCGACGCAGGTCGGGTGAGGTTGCGCTCCCGGGCTGGACTCTGGCGGGGGACTTGAACACAGCGAGCGCCTCCTCACCTGACCCAAAGCAGTTGCTACGGTCGGGAATTTGTTGGCCGGAAGCCTGGATGCTGTCAACGGTCGGGAGCGGAATGCAGGGCCCGGTTAGTCTCCGCGGCTGCCCGGGCTATCTGAAGAATGGAGGTTACTAATGAAACGAAATTTGCTGTTCTTGGTGGTCTTGCTTACGTTCTCGGTAACCGCTGCCTGGGCGCAGCAAGCGCAATCGGTGTCCAATCCAAACAATAAGCGTGTCAGCCCCTTCGTCCTATATGACGATTTTAGTGGCCCGTTGATTGACGCGGCTCAAGTGCAGCCCCCCGCCCAAGGTGCTCCAGTTGCAGTGGAAACAAACAACGCAGCACCCACACCTTCTCAGGTGCCTGCCCCAGCGTCGGCGGAAGAGGCAAGCACTGCGCCGGTGACCTCGACCCCGTCCTCCAACCCCCTGGCACACGAGTGGTGGGTCACAGCCGGCAAGCAGGCGTTCGTGGTGAATGAACAAACATCAAAGCCACTTGCCGTCTTCGAATTTGGTGAAAATGCAAGATATCGGGAGGTCTCGCCGGACGGTACCCTGATCGCCATCGCAAGCGACGGAAGCGTTAAGATACATTTAACCTTCGGAGGCGTCCTGGAACACTGGCCAAACAAGGGAAGCCACAGCTCCATCACTTTGGTCAAGAAGCCGGGCTACGAGATGGCTGGCCATTTTGATGTCCCCTTCCGGCCGCACTTTATCAGGTTTACCTCAGACAACGCACGGCTGGCAGTGGTCAGCCAAGGGCAGGTCAGCAACAGCAAGGACAAGCATATTGCCCCCCAGATCGTGTTGCTCGATCTTCCCGGCGGGAAGGTCCGCAAGCAGGTGGAGCTGGCTTCCGCGCCGCTAACACCCTGGTTTATTCCAGAAGACAACCGGCTGATCGTGCCCTGCCTGGGGATGGACAAACGGCCGGATGCGCCTCCAGAACTGATCGTTTTCGACACATTGAACGGCGAGGTCCATAAAGATTCCCTGACCTCAGTCCCATACGGCTGGGAAAAAACCGACAGCAAGGACAGACGATATTTGATAACGAGCTCCGTGGTCATGATTCTGGATGCTTCCGGGGGAACCGTCGGCAAGCCTGTGGAAGCGGGTGGGGAGACCGCACTATTCGTCCCTGCCCCTCATGCCAAGCGATATTACCTGGCCGGGAATACGAATGATCACGGACGGCTCACCATCATAGAAGAGGACCGGGTCGTGAAGACCTTGGAAACCATACCAGCCAGCGACTTGTTTGTTGACGAGAAGAAGTCGCAGCTCATTCTGTGCGGAAACAAAGAGGGCATGATCCTTGATGCGGAAACCCTCACTGAGCAGGGCCGGCTGCCTATGCCCGGTTCCATCGTCGAAGCAAAGCTCACTCCAGATGGTACCCGCCTTTACGTTGTTGATCAGGGCTTTCATATTGTGGTGATCGATCTCACCACCCGACAGCAGGTGGCGCGCGTTTCTGCAGGACGTGGCGGCGTCAGATTCCTTCAAAACTTTGTGGTGCCCGCCGTAATGGCTTTCGGCGCGGCGGGTTCGATATTGGCTACGGGCACGCCCGGGGCATATCCGGGCCTGCTAATTTCGGGGCCTGTAGCGCATCCCGTTCAGTCCCTGGCGCTTTCTCCGAAAGGGGATTTCCTCTACGCCTATAACCCCAAGACGAACGACATCACCATGGTGAAGACCGCTGACTACACCGTTGTTCGGCAAGTAGCTCTCGGCCCCACACCGGGAAACGGTAACGATGCATTTAGATTTAGGACGGTCCCCTGGCTTTCCCCCGATGGACGTTACCTGACTACCTGCGAGCTTGACAAGGTCGTGGTTATTGATACGGAAAAGGCGGAAGTCATAGGCGATAAGAAATTCAAGGGGAACAAACCGAGCTATCAGCCCAGCCTGAACTTGATCTTTGTCCAGGGAGCCGAAGGGACGCAAGCGCTTCGCCCGGCTTCGCTGGGGCTTTTCAAAGATCTCAAGCCTTCGGGTGAGTTCGACCTTAAGGCGTTGGGAGAAGGGGTAGCCAAGAAATCTCACGGAGAGTTTCAGCCTCCGGAAGATCTCATCGTCGTGCCAAATGACCGGCGGGTGTTCCTGTTCTCCCCCGCGGGATTGAGGATGTTCGATTATGATCTGAATCCCGTAGCTCAAGTGGCGGGTATCTCGAATTTGGGCGGAGTATATGTCTTGCCCTAGGGCCAACATAGATGAGCGCTTGCTATAGGTACTTCATAGGAAAGCAAACCACTATCGGGATTAGCATTTGGCGTCGTCTGGTAATTCTCGATGCTGTGGCTATTGACTGCGATTTTGACCTCGTTGGCTTCCGAGAATGTTATGGGGCCTTTGTATTTTCCCTGGACGCGTAACTGATCTTTCGCGGTTACCGGCGGCTCCAGCTGAAAGCTGTCATGCGAGCCGCAGATATAGGAATTGAATCTTGTGACACTCGAGAAACCGTCACACCATCTGTTGCCGCCTGAGGCAACCGCGGCTAGAGTGCCGAGCTAGAGCATGATTAATTGGATGCTAGGCGGAGGGCGAAGAGGATGTTAACCGCCAAGATACTACGAAGAATCGCTGGCTGGGTTTTCCCCTGGGAACAGGCTTTCAAGTGGGTGCAAAGGCGGGTGTGCTTCAGGCCGGAATACTGGACTAGGTGGAAAGCGGTCTACTGGTTTTCGATTCTGGCCGGCCCGGTTGTTTCACTGTGGCATGCTTACCTATTTCCGGGTAATTCTTATGCAAGTTTTGAGCTGGATGAGACCACGAAGATTTTGCTAACTGGTTTCTCCTTCTCACTCCTTTCCATCGTCTTGTTATTTATCTGCAGCCTCTTCGGCGTTGTAGCGAGAAACCACTGGCTGGATGTAGACATGCGTTCAAGGATATCCCATGGTGTAACACGGCCTGCCGTTTGTACGATTGACGCCTTGCAACTCAAGCTTACGCCCGCTTCGGCGACAGTTCTCTTTTTGGTAATGATACTAATCCCCTCCGTGATCCATGCCGCTCCGTCCGGAGAAGCCGACAACCAATGGCCACCCGTCAACTCCCAGGAACTGACGATGAAGGATTGCCTCCAGTCCCCTGGGGCTCCCGCGATAATTCTCTACCACGAAGAAACGTGGAACGACGCAAGGAACACTGCGGACTTTTACTTCCGAATCAAGGTGTTCACGAAACCAGGCGAGGATTACGGCAAGATTGAAATCCCGTATTCCCCTGCCCTGATTAGAGTTAGCGAAATTCGTGGTCGAACAATCCACTCTGACGGCCAGATTCTCGATTTTGACGGTGAAATTTACGATCGCGAAATCATTAAGAGCGGCCGGGTCAAGCTACGTGAAAAGGCATTTGTTCTTCCCGGTGTCCAGCCGGGCAGCGTTCTGGAATACGCCTACCGCCTCTCAGGCGTGAAGGATTTTTCAGGATACGGTGTTTCACCCTCGGCCAGCGGTGTTCATGCAGTGCACTCTGCAGAGTGGAACATCCAACAGGATGCCTTCATGATGCGGGGGAAGTTTCTCATTATCCCTTTCCCGGGCTGGAAGCTCGAATGGTCCAAAATGGGGATGTTCGACCTGCCAAGCCTCCAGAAGCGTCCCCAAGGAGATTTCGTGTACGAAGTTCTGAATGTTCCTCCGATCTCGAAAGAAGAGTTCATGCCGCCGGAAGGCGCCTTGCGCGCCGCTGTTGACTTCTACTACATTACTAGTGACCAATCTCTGCCAAATTCACGTGTGTATTGGGAGGCTCTTGCGTATGAAAGGGGAAAGAATTTTGATTATCTTAAGCACCCTGGAGGTGTGATTAAGAAGGAAGTCGCCAGGATCGTCGCGAGCGGCGACTCGGCTGATATCAAGGCACGTAAGATATATGCCCGCGTGGCCCAGATCCGGAATCTGGACACCGAGCCGGAGAAGACTGCCAAGGAGGAGCGCAAACAAGGGCTGAAGGAAAACAACTCTCTTGAGGACATCCTGAAACGTGGCTACGCACGGGGGAATGAAATTAACTATCTTTTTGTGGCGCTTGCCCAGGCTGCCGGACTCGACGCCGACATCGCTAAGGTCCGCGACAGAAAGGTTGGGTACTTTAACTTGAACGATCTTGACCCAAGTCAGGCCGACGCCACAGTCGTGCGAGTCAAGGTGGAGGAAAAGGATGTTTTTATCGATCCCGCGACAAAATTCTGCCCCTATGGACTTCTTCCCTGGTATGAAAGCAACACTGGCGGGTTTGTTGCTTCCCAAAGGCATCCCGAGATTATCAACATACCGGAACTGGCCCCCACTGTGGCCCTCAGGCGGCGTGATGCGAGCGTGAGCCAGGATGCTCACGGGAACCTCAGCGGCCAAGTAAAGGTTACATTGACCGGACAGGAAGCATTCTTGAAACGAATACGGGAACGAAACAACGACGCTACTCAGCGGCGTAAGGACGTTGAGGATGAAGTCAAGGGATGGCTTCCGAGCGGTAGCACGGTGAACCTGATGAACCATCCTGCCTGGAATGAAACCAGCGACACCCTCAATTTAGAGTTTACTATCAAGGTTCCCGGATTTGCTCTCCAGCAGGGGCGGCACCTGATTCTTCCGGTGCATGTTATTGAAACTAACCGAACTTATCCCTTCCAGCCGCTCGAACGCAAATATCCTATTGACCTTAAGTATCCTTACGAAGATCTCGACGAAATCACTATCCGGATTCCCCCCGACTACAAGGTCGAAGCTCTTCCTGAAGACCTCCACACCACCCGGACCTACGGCAGCTACAGTGTCACCTATCACAGCTCTGGGAATCAGATCGAAGTTACACGCCATGTGGTCGTGAACAAGTCTGTTTTCGGGGTCAACGCCTACCCCGATCTGCGGCTGTTTTTCACATCCATGCGGGTCGGCGACAGGCAGCAGGCGCTTCTCGGTGAGGTGCAGAATGACCCGCATCAAAATTGATGTTTTGCTGACCGTCATTGTTCTGGCCCTCGTTCCATGGGCTGCGCACGCCCGTATTCCCGATTGGGTACGCCAAGCGGCACAACAGACGCTGCCCATTTACCCCGAAGACACCGATGCCGTGGAACTGTTGGATGAGCGGATCACAACCGTGAAAAACAAGGAAGTTGTTGAAACTACCTCCCGCCGAGTTTACAAAATCCTTCGCCCCGGCGGGCGCGATCTGGGGACTCTGGTCCTCCCATTCGACAAAGAGACCCCCATCCAGGGGCTCAAAGCATGGACCATCGGTACCGACGGCATCGAGTATGAAACCAAGGAAAAGGAGGCGGTCGAAGTGAGCATTCCTGACAGCGGCATTCTCTTTCAAGACGACCGCAACAAAGTCCTCATCATTCCCGCCGCAGATCCAGGCAGTATAGTGGCGTATGAATACACGCAACGATGCCGGCCCTACATGCCGCAGGTTGTTTGGAATTTCCAGGTCGGCATTCCTGTATTGCGGGCCCGTTACGAGCTCGACCTGGCGCCCCGCTGGCACTTCCGCGACTTCTGGGCCAATTTTTCTGCCGTAAAGCCCCAAACCGAAAGTGGTACTTCCGTCATTTGGAATCTCAACAACATTCCTGCCATTGTGGACGAACCATTCATGCCCAACCGGAGGGCCATCGCGGGAACCATGGTGGTCGTACTCTCCGGGCCGGGTGGTGCGCCATCGGGGGGCGGTGGCTCCTGGCAATCTCTCGGGGAGTGGTACGATCAGTTGGCCAGCGGACGCCGCGAACTCACCCCAGACATCAGGAAGAAGGCGGCGGAATTGACCGAATCGACTGGCGCTCCACTTGAGAAGATTCGTGCCCTTGCTTCCTTTGTGCAACGCAACGTGCGCTACATTGGTATAGAGGTCGGAATAGGCGGCTACCAGCCACATCCTGCCCAAGACGTCCTAGCCCACCTGTACGGCGATTGCAAGGATAAGGTCACACTCCTCAGCGCTATGCTTCGCGCCATCAATGTCGATTCTTATTACGTTCTCCTGAACACCAATCGGGGTATTGTTCAGCCCAACTTCCCCAGCATGCAGTTTTTCAACCATATGATTCTTGCCATCCGCTTGCCGCAAGGCCCTATCCCAGGCGAAATGCTGGCAACCTTCACAGACCCAAAACTTGGTCCGCTTCTTTTTTTCGACCCCACGAACGAAGAAACCTCGTTCGGTCACATTCCCGACTACGAACAGGCAAACGAAGCTTTGCTCATGGGACCCGAGGGGGGCCAACTCGTGAAACTTCCTTTGCTCCCACCAATTCTCAACCGCCAGATTCGTGTGGCTCGGCTACAGCTGTCCCAGAATGGTATGCTCTCTGGGACCGTAACGGAAATTTACTGGGGTGGATTGGCCGCTGAACGCCGCAGAGACCTGCTTGCTATCCCTGAAGATCAGAGAAAGAAGACCGTCGAGACCTTCCTCACCAGCTTTCTGCCCGGCGTGGTACTCCGTGGGGTCAAGATTGAAAAGCTCAATGAACCCGGCGGGGACCTGGTCATTGCCTACAGCTTTCTTGCTGAAGGCTACGCACAACGGATGGGCGACATCCTGCTCTTGCGCCCGCGCGTGCTCGGAGAAAAGAGCATGGACCTGACCCAAAACATCGAAAAGAAGCGGCAGTATCCCGTGGACCTCACTTCAACAAGCCTTCAGTCCGGCATCATTCAAATCACACTGCCACCGGAATATCAGGTCGAGGAGCTGCCTCCGGCCGTGGATTTCCAGTCAGACTTCGGCGAGTACAAGGCCGGAGTCAGCGTTGAAAAGAACGTCATCCAGTACACTCGGATGCTTCGAATCGACCGTATCCTTCTTCCTGCCACCCAGATTGATTCTCTGAAAGCTTTCTTTCAGGGGATTTCCACCGACGAGCAATCCTTTGCCATCCTTCGCCGCATACCTTCAAGTCCTCCGTCCGCCAATACGCCCGTTATCTCGCCCGCACACTAGAACGTGAGACTATGTCAATAAGTAGTGACAATCCAGAACAAGGCTCTGCTCAGTCGGAAGCGACGGCACGGAGTTTCGATCCTTCCAACCTTTTCAGTGGAAGACTCGGATGCACACTCGAAACCTCATATGAACAGAGTCCGAGAGTTCCGCCAGCTAAGATGGCTCGTCTCCGGAGGAAAGTACGGCAGAATCCCCGAAACGCCCGGGCACGATGGGAACTTGGCAAACAGCTTGGTGTAGCTGGAAGGGAAAAGGAGGCAATCCGCCAATTGCGACATGCGTGCCGACTCGATAGCGGCAATCCCGAGTTTCAGGTGTCTCTCGGCGAAGCTCTCCCGTATGGCGCTTCAGCAACTTCTCATTTTCGAACGGCCTTGCAGCTGTGCCGCTGTGCGCTTCGAAAGCGGCCCAACGATGCCGACGTCTATTTCATTATGGGCCGCACTCTGAACCATCTCGATGACGATGCCGGGGCTCTCGCGGCGTTTCGCAAAGCAATCGCTCTACGACCCGAATTTGCCGAGGCCTACTATGAACTTTCAGAACAATCGACCCGTTCGACAAAACCTGGCGCAGACCTTCTTAGCGAGGAAGAGGCGCTTGCCGCAATGCGAGAAGCAGTCCGGCTTAAGCCGGAGCACGCGGAGTACCGAGTAGTGCTCGCGACGAGTTTAAGCCTCCGTGACGATCACCCAGGCGCCATTGCCGAATACCGCGAGGCCATTCAGCTTCAACCCGATGACCCCGAAACGCATTGCCACCTGGGCCTGGAATTGGACGCTGCCGGCAATAGAGACGGTGCTGAAGCAGAATTTCGAGAAGCAGTACGTCTGGATCCGCGGATTGGGGCGAACGGTTACTTCAACCGCTGCGAAGGTTTTATATTTAGAGGAGATGCTAAAACCGCCATCAGCTTTTTGCGAAAGTCTGTTGAGGTATATCCACTCACTCATGCATGGAATACATTAGGAGTCATCTACCACCTGAGTGGCAATCTGGACAAAGCGGTAGAATCCTATCGTGAGGCGCTCCGGACGAAACGGTCCAGAGACTTTTTCCCCACCGACCACATCTACGCTCACAATAACTTGGGAGTCGCGTTCGAAGAGAAACGGGATTTTGAGAGCGCCCTTCAGGCACTCCGCTCAGCCCTCCGGCTGGATGGGAACAACCATACTGTACGCGCAAACATGGCCGTGGTGTTCGAGAAGATGGGTGATCTTCGACGCGCTCTAGAACAGTATGAAAAGGTGCTTAAGAACAAATACTCTCGAGGATGCGAATTATGCAGGTCAAACTACGCAAGGCTATCGGCGGAATTTAAACTGCGATCAGCCAGACGCCCACGCTGGAATGTAAGAACTCGGTCTTAGACACTCGCCATCATCCTTTGGAGAGGTTCGTTTGAATTTGGACCGCCCATGTGCCCTTTGCCACCCGCCGGCACCCTTGGCCGAGAAGCCAAATTGTCCCTGAATACCTGGCGAACCCAGTGAGAAGAGACAGGCGATTTATCAGACCCAGCCCACGGAGCGGCTGGACCCTTTCAACAGCAAGTTTCAGCTTGTCGCCTTAGGGTTCTTTCGGTAACAGCCACCATCTGGCCAGGTGAGGGACTGGTGGTGACATCCACCAAATACAGACTCACTCGCGACACCGTTTCATGTTTGCGCAAGGGGCATCCCGGTTGTATGGCTCACTGATGAGTCGTCATTAAAACGGGGACGTGCTGTTGAATGGTTCTCGTGTAACTTTGCAGTGTTCAGTAAACACTTGTTTGCTGAACCCTCGAAGCAGATGATTCGCGTGGTGAAAATGCAGGACTTAGAGGAGAGGTTTCAGAGAGGTTTTTTGAACCCTTAATCCGATTGTTTTGCGGCACGAAGGATCGTGCCTACGCCAACACCCAACTCAGCGGCAATCGATTTCCAACCGCGACCTTGGGCTCGGAGTTCGGCAATCCTCAATTCGTCAACCGTGACCTGCGGCCGGCCCAACCTTTTGCCTCTTGCCCTGGCTGCCGCCAATCCAGAACGGACGCGATCACGAATCAGTTCCCGCTCAAACTCCGCAATGGTTGCAAAGATGCCAAAGACAAGGCGCCCGTTGGGGGTAGATGTATCCACTCCTTCGTGCAGGCTCACAAAGTCGATCCCCAGGGAACGGAAGTCCTCCAGAGCGTTAACCAACTGCCTCACACTTCGGGCAAAACGGTCGTACCGGTATACAACCACGGCATCCACCCGCCGCTTACGACAGTCCGCCAGCAACCGGTCCAATGCGGGCCGGTGCTCCTTTGAGCCGCTGATTCCCGTGTTAACGTATTCCTCTGCAACCTCCCACTGGCGACGTTTACAATAAGCGCGAACTTCGTTGAGCTGCATTTCAGGATTCTGCCCGTTGTGGGTGCTGACCCTGGCGTAGATCGCTGCGCGTTTCATGTTGATTGCCTATTCTTCTTTCGGAGGACGACCACCCATCTTCGCCCATTTTGTAAGCTGTTGCTTGGAATGCTTCTTGGCCCGAGCCAACCCTCCGAGGCGAGCCCATGCCTTACGCTCTTCCGCAGTGCTCTTCCCAGCCCTGGCCTTACCGCCAAGCTTCCCTAAGGCTGCTGCGTGTGGGTTTTTCTTCATGTATATATCTTACTTAACGCTAAGTATGCTTGTCAAGACATTTTTCCAGAACTTTACTGCTGTAGAGGATTGCGGGCAGAGAAACACCCTTGCCTTGGCCAGTTCCCTGCAGTCCCTGCAGGGCCTTCTAGACCGTGAGAACCTCAGCAAAGCGCCTGGCGATCCTTGTACTGAAGCTGGTGCAGGGTGGAGGGGGGCAGACAGGCCCGACCCAAGCGATTGGATTACGCCCTGGCAGGACATTTTGCGGGTGAACTCAAAAAGGGGCCCCTCCCGCCTAATCCGCGCGATTTTATGATGGCTAAGAACCCGCGAGCTTTCTCATCTCAATAATAGAAAATAAAAAAATAGAAAAGGCCTGCCATTTGACACCGAAGCACCTTCGGCGGAACGTGACACCAGCACTATCACAGAAAAAGCACGATTTTTCGGCTCGCCCGAGTCGTCCTGCTTGCTGCGTCAAGGGGCAAGTGGGCTGCTCTGAAAAAGAAAGGCCTAAGAAATCAATCCTAGATTGAAGAACTAGTCTGTCCACCACAAATGGGAATAAGCCTACGATCCAAACCGAAAGACCTTGTCTGTGTGGGCTGATAAGGTGAGACGCCCGGTCTAGACGCTAAAGATTGCCAAAAAGCAATTCCGTCCTGTGTTTCCTGCAACAGATCTGCCCTCGGGAGCATTCGTGGATCCGGCGAGGAGACCATGTGGTCACTTTCCGAGAAGGCCGCTACACATCCAACTGAGTTGTTTCTATTTGCCCCGTCACTCCCGCTGGATCGGCACTACCCGCTTCGGATAGGTAACCACAAGGCCGCAAGGCAGGAGTTCTTCTCCACAACCCCTTCATAAGCCCTTCGGTGCAGGATTAAAGAAAGCTCGGTAGGATTTTTTCCGCCACCATGATCGCAGCCCCCACCGCTCCGGATTCTCCGCCCAAACGTGAGACAGTTACCTTTAGATTTCTCACCGACCGGTGGAAGGCGCGCCCCCGAAAGGAATGGAACAAGGGCTTCAGGACAAACCCCTTTGCCGCACGCGGCACCTCTCCTCCGAGCACAATAGCTTCCGGATTCAGAAGGTTAACTATCGTAGCAACAGCGGTACCTAGGTGTACTCCAGATTCCCAGAGCACTGTGTGGGCAAACTGATCACGCTGTTTGGCGGCGTTCACAATGGCCTCGATAGATATCTTCTCCGGATGATCTTCCATAAGTGGCGCAAGACCTGAGTGAACTCCCTGTTGCAGGCCGCTCTTCACACGACTGATGATGGCCCAGCCCGAAGCGTACACCTCGAGGCAGCCTCGATTTCCGCAAGAGCAGATATCACCACGTTCATCGATAGTCGTATGGCCAAGCTCCCCAGCCAAATCGTTTGCCCCCACGTAGAGTCGATTGTTAATGTAAATAGCCGCCCCAATTCCCATTGATACGACGACATAGGCGAAGTTTCCGTGCTTTTTGGCTTGGCCGAATCTTTTTTCTGCCAGTGCCATGGTTCGTACGCTGTCTTCGACTACGACGGGGAGCCCGTACTTCGACTGAATCTTCCGCTTTAGCGGAACGTTGATCCATCCCGGAACCTTGGGCCAGAAAAGGACGTTACCAGAATGACGATCGATTACGCCTGATATGGCAATTCCTATGCCCTTCACCAGGGGATCTGCATCAAGTGCAACATCCAGCTCGCGGTTAATCAAATCAAAGACGTGCTGCTCGCCCTTCCAGATTTCCGTAGGTACCTTCTTATAGTGCAGAACCCGACCTAAAAGGTCAGTGACCACAATCCGGGTGTTGGCACGTCCGATGCGGATACCCGAAATATGAGCAAGGTCGGGAACCACATGGAGAAGCACGCGCCGTCGTCCGGCTCGGGAAGGCGATCTTCCACCTTCTTCCACCAAGCCCCGGCTCCGCAACTCGGCCACCAGTGTGCCAATATAACTCGGAGCAAACCCGATTTTCTCCGCGAGGCCCTTACGCGACGTATCCCCTTCGGAATAAATCGCTTCCAGAACACCGAGCAGGTCAACTCTTTTCATTTAAGCTCTTTCCGAGGCTGGCCAAAATATGAATGCCTTGCGAAGAACCGCGATATTATGCCGGAAGTGGGGAGCAGATAAGCATCTTCTGGAAATCGGAGCGGAATACCGGACGGCAGATTGCTCGAGGTGTACCGTACAAATACAAAATGAAGATCATAGATTGACGTCAGCCAAGCAATCCCTCCCGGATATTATGCCCAAAGAGTAGGAATGATAGCATAAGAGCGATAATCTCAACGAAGTTACTTCTTGGCAGAACAAAGTAAGTTGACACGGCGCGACGCATCGTTGTATAACCGTGGCCGATCTCTCACAGCATTGTCCGAGGAGGAAAATCAGCCAGGACGTGCACCACTCGACCTTCTCAGAAAGCCACCCTGTCATCGGGAGTTGTCCAAACCCACCCTATCGAGTCCCAGTGTCTTTATGTGGTTTTTCTCCTGTGGCGCGACTGGGTTTGAAAGGATTGACATGCTGATTCTGAATCTGGATTTGAAGAAAAGACTATCGCCTGCCTTCGTCGGTGATGCTGCCGGTGGAAAACACCATACGGCACCTCGGGCCCCCCTGAGCATACTGACGGGGGTGATCTTGCTCATCACGGGGATTGTGGGAACAGGCGGGCTATGGCTCTATGCGCAAACTTCATCAGGGGTACCGGTCTATCTTGATCCGAAGCAGCCCATTGAGCGCCGTGTGGACGATCTGATGAGCCGGATGACGCTGAAGGAAAAGGTGGGCCAGCTCAACCTGCCATGCGTCTACGTGGATGAGCTTGGCAAGACCATTCCCGAAAAATTGATCGCCTGCAAAAGGTTTGCGGCGGGGACTTATACCAACGAGATTGGCCCCGCATGTGGCTTTTTCACGCTGGCTGACACCATCCTGCACGAGGGAGTCCGGCAGCAGGTGGAGTACTTCAACGAGCTTCAGAAGATTGCGCTCACCGAGACCCGGCTGAAGATCCCGCTGCTGCAGGATGAGGAAGGGACCCATGGCGGGATGTTTTCCGGCGCGACAGTCTTTCCGGAAGGGCTTGCCATCGGCAGCACATTTGACATGCCGCTGGTGAAATCGATTTATGCGGCCGCCGCCCAGGAGTCGAGGGCGGTAGGTATCCACATCCTCTCCACGCTGGTGGTGGAGCTGGACCGCGACCCGAGGATGGGACGCAACGAGGAGGCGTACACCGAGGATCCCTACCTCTATTCCCGAATTGTGGAAAACATTGTGCGAGGTGTGCAAGGTTCAAATATCAATGCTCCTGACAAGACTATCGCCCTGTTGACGGATTTTCCTACCCAAAGCGAACCAGCCAGCGGACTCGAGCGGGGCGCCATTGAATTGTCTGAACGGGTCCTGCGCGAGAACTACCTGCCGCCCTGGATTGCGGGGTTCCGGGCGGGGGCGCTGGGCGTGATGGCGGGATATCCGGAGATCGAAGACGAACCGGAACACTCCTCAGTGAAGTGGAATGACACAATCCTCCGGCACGAACTGGGCTTTAAGGGAATCGAGGTAAGCGAGGGTGGCGGCTTCGGAACGCTGATCTACGAGCATATTGTTCCAACACAGAAGGAAGCCGGCGCGCTTGCCCTGAAGGCCGGGGTAGACCTGAACATTACCTATGAGCCGGCTTACATGGGACCGCTGATTGAAAACGTGGAAGAGGGGAAAGTCCCCATGTGGCTGGTGGACCGGGCGCTGCGGCGGGTGCTGGAACAGAAATTCCGGCTGGGGTTGTTCGAGCATCCCTACGCGGACCTCGCACAGGCCGAGCGGGTGATGCACTCGAAAGAACATCAGGAGCTGGCGCTGCGGACGGCGCGAGAGGGCATCGTCCTGCTGAAAAATGACAATAACGTGCTGCCGCTGAAGAAAGACTTGAAGTCAATTGCGGTGATCGGGCCAAACGCGGACGACGCCGTCAACATGGTGGGCGATTACTCGCCCGAGGTAATCCTTCAACACATGGCGTCGATCCTGGAGGCAATCAAAGCTAAAGTATCACCGGCTACGCAGGTGCTTTACGCCAGGGGATGCGCTGTAAACGACCAGGACAAGACCGGCATTGCGGCAGCCGTTGAGGCGGCCAAAAAGGCGGGCGTGGC
>DATLWV010000121.1:0-1848 GCA_035576145.1 Terriglobia bacterium | reverse complement strand
AATGCCGGGCGACAATGTCAGTATGGAGATCGAGCTGATTACGCCGATCGCCATGGAGAAGGGGCTGCGGTTCGCCATCCGCGAGGGCGGCCACACCGTCGGCGCCGGCTCCGTAACCGAAGTGATTGAATAAAGACTGGGTTCTGGTGAGTTAAGCGATGCGTGATATCATTACATTACAGTGCAACGACTGCAAGAATCGCAATTACACGACAACCAAGAACAAGAAGAAGCACACGGACCGTCTGGAGATTAAAAGGTTTTGCCCGAAGTGCCGTCAACACAAGGCCCATCGAGAAGTGAAGTAAAGTGACGGGTAAAGGCTGCCAAGCAAGCAGGAAAAGGACTTTGGCCGCCGGGTTGGCTCGTCAAGAACCACTTGTCACTGCTTTATGGAGGGGCGTCAGATCAACGGCTAATCTGCCGGTCTCCAAAACCGGTCATGGGGGTTCGAATCCCTCCGCCCCTGCCACGAACGCTGAATGCGGCATTTGGCCCCGGGTGGCGGGCCTGGAAGCGGAACGGGAAAAGATCTTATGGCAAATGAACTTGCGGCAGGGAAAGAGGTTGCTGGAAAGGTCGGCTCGTACCTCAAGGACGTCCGCGCGGAAATGAAACGGGTCACGTGGCCCGGCAAGCAGGAGGTTTATGGCACGACGGTGATGGTGATCATCACCACCTTCCTGTTCGGATTCTACTTCATGCTTTGTGACGAAGTTTTCTCCCGTCTGGTTTCCTATGTTCTGAACTGGGGGAAGTCGTTATAGGGACCCAACATTGGAAGCCCTTAAAATGGAAAAAAACTGGTACATCATTCACACGTACTCGGGGTTCGAGCGCAAGGTGGCGGAGTCGCTGAAGGGCCGGATTGCCGCTGAGAACCTCTCCGAAAAGTTTGGCGAGATCATGGTTCCCACTGAAGACGTGATCGAGATCAAGCAGGGGAAGAAAGTTGTAACGCCGAAGCTTTTCTATCCCGGCTACGTGCTGGTTGAGATGGTCTTGAACGATGAAACCTGGCACGTGGTGCGATCAACGCCGCGGGTAACCGGCTTCGTAGGGTCAGGCCCCACGCCCACTCCCCTGAGCCTGGAAGAAGTTGACCGGATTGTCCATAAGGTCGAGGTGGCGGCTGAAAATCCCAAGCCGAAGCTCGAATTCGAACGGGGCGAAAACATCAAAATCACCGACGGGCCCTTCAAGGACTTTACGGGCTCCGTGGAAGAAATCAACGCCGACCGTTCAACGCTGCGTGTGATGGTGACCATCTTCGGGCGCGCTACGCCTGTGGAGCTGGATTTCTATCAAGTCGAGAAGGTGTAAGAGCCATGGCTAAAAGAGTTATCGCAATGGTGAAGTTGCAGATCGCCGCAGGGAAAGCGACCCCTGCCCCGCCCGTTGGTCCTGCGCTGGGCCAGCACGGCGTGAACATCATGGATTTCTGCAAGGCGTTCAACGCCAAGACTTCATCCAAAGACCAGGAGGGGCTGGTCATTCCCGTGGTGCTGACGGTCTATCACGACCGGACATTCAGTTTTGTCACCAAGACCCCGCCCGCATCGATTCTGTTGAAGCGCGCGGCCGGTATCGCCAAGGGGTCCGGGGAACCCAACAAGAACAAGGTGGGGTCCGTCACCGAAAAGCAGGTTGAAGAGATTGCCAAGCAGAAGCTGCCGGACCTGAACGCGCGGGACCTTGCGGCGGCCATCGCCACCGTGAAGGGCACGGCGCGGAGCATGGGGCTGGAGGTTGTCGCCTGATGGCGAGGGGTCAAAAGACCCCGTGAGTAACAAGGAGGACAAAGCAGGTGGGAAAGAAATACGAAGCCAGCAGGAAGATGGTGGACAA
>DATLWV010000120.1:0-14169 GCA_035576145.1 Terriglobia bacterium | reverse complement strand
CGGCAACGATCAGCTTCTGCAACAGCTTGCATTGCTGGAAGCCCAAATGGGGAACTATCAACAGGCCCTCGCGATTCTCAATTCACACACCTTTGGGCCAACCCACCTCTCCTATTCGCTACTCCACCTTTACAGAGGAATCCAACTGATGCTGGCGCTCCAGGCGGCTAGGGGTTCCGAGTTCAGCAAGGCGATGGATAACATCGCCGCGGCGCAAAATCCTCCATCGAACCTCGGTGTGGATAGCTTTGCCAAAATCACGAGCTCCCGGCTGCTGATGTACAAGGCGCTGTTGTTGCAGGCGGAAGGAAACCACTCTGCTGGTATGGTTGCATGGCAGGCTGCTGCGGATACAGCGGATAGCGACATACAGGGCGATGGATTATTCCGTGCCATCGGCCTTTACAAAACCGGGCGGACGCAGAAGGCGGACGAATGGCTCAAGGAATTCACCGAGGTCAACGAGCAAAGGAAAACCGACAATTCCATCACGCTCCGCCTCCACGCTTATGAGATGGCGGGCATTTACGCTGCAATGCAGGGAAACCGGCACCAGGCTGAGCAGAATTTTCGGACGGCGCTGGAAATTGACCAATCGTACCTTTACGCCCGGCAGGCCTTGTCCTGGCTCGATGCCGGAATGCTTGACGGCTTGAAAAAGTGAGCCCGGATGAGGTGCATCTGGCCGTCGTCCCGTCGGCTCTGCCAGGTCTCACTTTCTCAACGCGCAACCAGGGTGATGGGCCCCAGCAGACCGGAGGGCAAGGGCTGAAGGTTGTCCATGTCCTGCGGGTCAAACCGTTTACCGTAACGGATGTTCAGGAGGCGGTAGTCAGGAGGCGAGTTCCCTGCCATTGAATTGATCGCTAGGTTTCCGACAACGATTCGAAATTTGTTTGTTCCGGATTGCAGCCGGGGGGTGATTTCCAGTTCGTAGGGCGGTCGCCAGACAGACCCGGCGCGATGGCCATTGATATAGACCACGGCCGCCTCTCGCACAGGGCTTTCAATCCAGGCCTGCGTGCCATTCCGGCGATGATGAGGCTCAATCGGAGCTCCCCTGCCGAAACTCACATAAACCTTCGCACCGTGTTTGAGCATGGAGTCGGGGACGGAAACGGTCTTTTCATAAACACCCTGACCGGAGAAAAATCGAGGGCCTTCCAGTTCCGTCCAGGAACGCAGCCGGTCCATGTGGATGGATTTTCCCGTCCCGTGGAAGCTTACTTGCCAATCGCGGCTCAAATCGATAGGGACTGGCAACACCTCTGGTTTGGACGGCGTCGGAGCAGGCGCGACCGAGGAATTAGAGAATACCAGAACGAGCGATTCATAGGGTTCGAAGTGCAACGGCACCACGGAGCGCCCGTCACCTGTCCTGCTAGACCGAACGGCGGAATTCATCGCTGTAAACGGGTCCCAGCGCTCCGGCGAAAGTTTCTTCGTCCGGAAGGTAGCCTCAACATCCTGGGTCTGGTTGCTGGTGTTTGCCAGAAAATAGAGTTGGCCCTCATCCAGCTTGCGGCGGATGAAACCGATTTCCGGAACCTTGGGAGTTAATTCAACGTCCGGAGTGAGCATCCGGGCCAGCGCCTCACCCAAAGCTCCTTCATTTTCGACAAAGATGCCGCGCGCGTTTTGCCCCTCGAAAAGCTCACTGGAAATCGCCTGGACTTTCGTGCTGTCACGCCTGCCTTCCAGCAGGCCGGGCGCAAGATGGGGAGTGGGGCGGGTTGCGATTACGACACCACCGCGAAGCGCATAATCTCTGATCTTCTGGTAGGTGGCCAGCGGAATCCGCTCGACTCCGGGCAGAACCACTGCGCCGTAAGGGATTCCGACAAGATCGATGGCCTCGTCATCGATGAAATCAAAATTGAAACCTGCGTCAAGAATGTGGCCGAATACATTCTTTCCCAACAGAGAGGCAAGCGCAGCATTAACCGACGGATTGGCGTTGGCCGTGAACTGCGCCCACGCGTCACTATTCGATAGATACAATGCAACATCATTGGCCGGTTCCCCTTGGCGAAGCAGGAAACACATCCGCTGAAGGTAGAGCGCCAGGTCAGGCATTACGGGCCACCAGGGATTGTGATCGTTCAAAGCCCCCGCTGCGTAAAAGCGCCAGCCGGGCTCACCGGCTCCCGGTGGGGAGTAGGGCCAGCCGTGGCCGACAATCTGATTGATCCCCTGCAGGAAGTCACAATCGGCTTCGGCCTTCAGGTCCAGGGGCGTTGCTCGGAAGGCCGGAGAGTGAATCCAGGTCCACGTTTCCGCCGAAGCAACAGGCTTGCCGTACAGGTGACAGGCGGAGGAAGCCCATCGAGCCGGGCTGAACCCTCTCCAGTCGGGGTTCTCCCCTTCAGGAAGGTCCACCAACCGATTGCTTGACAGGGTCACCGGGGGTTCGCCGTAAGCCTGGCAACGAAGCCTCGTTCCGTTCCGGTCTGCCCACTCACGGAGGGCCACAAGGTAATGCTCTTTGGCAAGATCCGTGAGCGTGCGACCCCAGTCACAACGGACCGCCGAAGTTTCGGGGCCGGCATCACCTGCCAGCGCCAGAAGGTGCGGTTTGAGATCGTAGCCACGACGCTGGCGGAATTCTTCCAGCATGCCTGGAGTCCAGTCAGACCGATAGACCTCAAGGCTGTCACTGAAAACAGCGTAAGGGGGCTTTCCGCTGAATGCCTGCATTAATCGGTCTCCAGTTGACCGCAAGTAGGCATCCACCGCCGCAGCATCATAATGGTCGATGACAAAGCCCTCAGCCCCCACGGCGGCCCGCTTAACCTGCATGCCCGTCCGGCTGGAAATTAAGAACAGCACGGCGCGGAAGTGCTGTTGTCCCGGCACGCTGACTCGAGTGCCGCTAATATCGTCCAGTTCCTGCACACTCGATTCTGAGAACTCCAACTGATCACTGCGTGCGGCCCACGCCGCGAGCAGTGACTCGCCCTCCTCAAGGCCGGGAACGGGAACAGAATCGTCGCCACCCGGAATAGGCACGCGCACGACCCGCAGCATGCCGGCGGACTGATTGACGGGGACGTTGCTCCCTCCGTAAGGCCAGCCGCTGCAAAGAGTCAGGTCAAGCCGCATTCCGGTTTCCCGGGCCTTCTGGTCGACGAAGCGCAACGCATCAAGAAACCTGTCTGAAAGATAAGTCAGATTGCGAATCCCACGAGCGGGGTCATCAAGCTCCAGTGGATAGACCGGCTGAATTTCAAACCCGCCGATGCCACCTTCCTTCATTGCGAGGACTTCCCTTTCCAGTTCCTCGTTGGTCACCGCCGGGCCAAACCACCACCAGCGCATCATGATGCGTGAATCCTCGGGTGGCTTGACGAATGACTCCCACAGTGACCTGCCGCCGGTCGGCGCTGCACTACCCAAAGACGACCTAGAAAGCCAAGTCAGCGCTGAAAGTTCCAGTGGCGCGAGCGAGACCTTGCGCACAAATTCTCTTCGTGAATATCGGCGTTTCATCACCCTATGACCCTTTCCCGGTTATTCTAGTCGGGACTCGGCCAAACTGAAGACCTGCGAGGTCAACTGCTCCCTTCATTCCGGTTAGAAGTACGCGTAGCACGAGCAGTGATCGTTGTTCCGCCTAAGGCCGTTTCCTCGGGCCACGAGAATACGTCAGCCGTGCCCTCAATTCAAGTCGGCAGATCGACCCGGCATTTCAAGAGACTGAAGCTTGCGGAGTTTTCGATTGAGCCTGCGGCGGGACGAGGCAAAACCTCAATCAAGGATATTTGCGGCATATAAACAGAGGAGAGCTCGCCGGCCGGGATTTCCCCCGTCAAAGCCTGGAGCTGTTTCAAATGGGGGCGGGGGCTACCGCATTGCCCAAAGCCCCCGGCAACAGCGCTAAATTATTTCCTGCCTGCATTACTGGGGAGCGGAGCAACGTTCATGGGGATTGCCTCGGTCGTCTCAGGAAGTACCCGAGGCCTGTATCCGGTTCGTGTCCGAATGCTATATTTTTTCGGGCCCTTACCCTTCTTCACATCCACCGTAATCTTGCGCCATCCGTTATTCGGATTCGGGGCCGGATAGTAGCTGATGGTATAAAGATGAGCCAGATCCGCGCGGATGGATGCAAATGCCTTTTCCTGGTCCTGCCAGTGCCCGGCAAAGTAGGCCTTGCCGCCCGTGCTCGTGCTGATGCGTTTGAAGACGGCTGTCGAAAGCGGGTCGCGCTCGGCTTCCCGGGTGCTGATCATGTAGATTGGGATTCCCTCTGACTGGGCAAGTTCCCGGACGTCCTCAGGCGAGACCATGCTGGCGTCATCGGGCCCGTTGGAGAAAACCACAATTACCCTTCGACCGGAAAACTTGTCGGCGTCTTTCAGAGTCCATAAGAGGGCATTGTACAGCGCCGCATCGTCTCCAGCTACAGTGGAGCGAACTGCCTGCAGAACCTGTGTAGGCTTATCGTTGAGCGGGCTGGCGCGGAAAAAGTCGCGGCTGTAAGAATAGAAGGCCACACGGTCTGTGCGGTCAAGCGACCGGACGAATTGTGCGATGGCATCCCGGGCAAGCGCAAAACCCCGGTACATATAATTGCTGGTGTCAAAAAGGACAAATACGCTGGCGCCCGGGGAAGACGCGGCAACCAGGTTCGCCCCCGGTGGGCTGTCAACGACGTACTTTCCCAGTTGAGGTACCTTCCCGCCTGGTCCAGAGTAATGCACGCTTCGCGGGGCGCCGTTTTCCTCACCGAAAGCCGCAATTTTCTCCCGAATTCCGTCCTCATAAACTTCGAAATTCTCGGGGCCGAGGCCGGTAACATACCTGCCTTTTTTGTCGGTTACCGCTACATCCAATTGAACCATATTGACGGTAATGTGTACGATCGTTACATCGGACCCCGGGTTCTGCGCCGGTGCCGGAACAGCTAAGCCGATGAGCGTCCCGATCGAAAACATAGCGAGCAGAAAATATCGTTGTCCCATAGATCACCTTCCGTAAAGATCCCATCCTTACTCTTAAAACCTGCCACGCCTGGCCAAACGCCTGCCACTAGCCAGGACAATCCCTAAAGTCCGGCGCTACTCACCGGGCCAGGCAAAGAAGACAGCTTCCCTTGTTGAAACTCTTCCCCGGTCGTTCGCAATGATCTGAGCAGCGCGGCCCAATCGGCCAGATAAGTGGCGGCAATGTTTTCGACCATGCGATACGTCAGTTGCGGAACCAGCAGGTTCAACATAACCGGGGGATAGCCTTTTTCGTCCGCCAGCCGGGCCCAATACAAATTGTTGGACTCCCAGGACTCTGCTAACAGCCGGCTGGAGTAACCCAGGTAGGTGGGAAAGGGCTTCATGTTGACCAGCGAGCGTGCGTCAGTTGCACCAAAGGCAGGGTGCGGTACCCCGAAATCCACTGACAACCGTTCCCAGCTGAGCTGATTGGGAAAGCGTTGGGCAAGCTGGTCAAGTTCCTTCTTGGCTTCTCCTCCCTCAGGGTCCGCCAATGGGTATTTTTTCCGAAATTCCGCGGCCAGGTGGAATGTGTCAGCAGGTGTCAGCTGGGCAAGCGCGGCACTGGAACGGCCGTCGCTTAATTCCCTCTCAACCTGTTCAAACCTTATAGGCAACATGCGATTGGAAAAGATGTCCATCACTCTTTGGCGCAATTGAGGATTCGTGCCCGCAGCCTTCACGAGTTCCTCGCCAAACCGCTGATAAAGGGTGACTGCGTGGAGCTCATTCCTTGTCACGTTCCACCACCTCGGAAGCACGGCTCCAGTCAATAAGGTCGGAACCATATCCTCCCAGATCAGGGACTGGACGTTGTTCGGCACGATGAAATTCTCTTCTACTCGCGCCAGAACGTAAGGGAGGTTTGTAAGCGAGCCGACCAGATGAGCGCCTCCGCCGGCTGAAAGCCCGCGGCCGAAGAGGTCGGGAGACTTCCAGGAGCGGTCTTCCTCCATGCTACTTGCACCTGAAAAATCATGGGAACGCACAAAAAGCGCATTGTGATAAATCATCTGGGCGCCGGGCGGTTCGTAATAGGCGTAGTTCAAGCCCACAAGTGTGTCTCTCAGGAAAGGAACCAGTTCTCCGCGCGCAGCCCGAATCTTGTCGGCAGAAGGCCTCGTCTTTATGATTTTGGGTACGCTCGTCTGCATCTCGCTCTGGAGATGCTGGTTCATGTAAAGGCCCATAGACCACTCGGCTCTTTCACCCCGGGTGAATAGTGGTTTGGGCAGCTGGAACTGACGAAGCTGCGCCGCCAACGGAATTAACCGCGCGGACGGAGATTCACCCTTGGACATTTGATTCAGGCCGTCACCCAACTCAAAAAGAGTGTCGAGCGAGACGAGGCGCTGAGCGGACATCATCATCCGGATCTTATTGGCCAACTCCATCCTTACTTGTCTGCCCTCGGGGCTTGTCTGTTCCGGCCCAGCCAGCAAGTCTATGACCTCGCTCTGCGATATGGTAGGTTTGCCGGAAGAAGCTTGGAAAAGTTCCCGAATCGAGCTCCGGGCAGCATCGTAAAGCCGCTCGGAGGAGCGGATTCCCAAAAACGGTTTAATCACTGCCTGCCAGGATTTGTCCCAGCTTGACTCCGGAATTTCTCCCTGCCTGGCCAGAATCTTCCACAGGCCTATGTTGGCTTGGAAAATACCCAGGCTGTCGGAGCGCAGATTACGGTCATGGATACCATCGATGGTCTCAGCGGCACGAATGAAGCGGGTGATCGAGGTATTGTTTAACGGGAATTCGGAAAAGGTAAGGTATTGGTCGCCAAATTTCTTGAAGTTGGTAGCCAGCAGGCGCACAGTGTCCGGCGCCAGGCGAGTCCTTGAAGAACATGTGCGATCGATTGCATTTACCGAGAGGTAGGCTTGCAGGGGCCCATCGTCCAGATTGAGCCGAGAGAATGCAAACATAGATTCCAGCAACTGTTCCGGGGTCGTCCATCCTGTGGCGCGTCCGGACCACTCGCGAACCAGTCTGGAATGGTCCTGCTGCTGGAGGTCCTGAAGAACCTGCTTCCACGGTGCCAAGCCTCCCGGAATCTGCGGTTTACCGCTGGCATCCAGTTCGATTCCGGATGCAAGAAGCAGCAGGCCTGCATCCGGTCTGAAAACCGGACGCGCCGGACCGGGAGAGGAACTGTTTCCAACAAGAGCCTTGTAGAAACTCTCAAGATTATGAGGTTGCGTCAAATAGGCCTGCTGCGCTGAGTCAACCCTTGAGAGCCCATCAAAATAGGCTGCCAACCAACCTTCATCTTTGGCGAGAAGGTGAGTCACGAACTGATCAGGTGTCCCCGGGCTTGCCCCCGCCATTTGCGCCCAGGCCGCTTCAGCCGACCTTCCTCCAGGAACCAGGATGTGTCCCGATTGGATCGTGATCTGGCTGCCGTAAAAATCGAGGGCCGCGGAAAATGGCAGAAGGGTCTTAAGGCCCGGGGATTTCCTGAGAAACTCACGAGTGTTCCGGTCAATCCGCGCCATGGCCCAGTAAAGTCTGGCCACACGCGCATCAGAGAGGATGGCGTCAAGGAGGTCATCTTTCTTATTTGGGTCAAGCGCCTTCCAATCACCCTGGCTGAACATCACCGGTACTTTGAACGTCCCAAATCCGTACTCGAAAGGTTCGCCTCCGCGCAAGGTTTCCTCCAGCGCCGTAAGAGGGAACCCCGAATCATCAGTGAGAAAGGCCCTTTCAGGATCGCTGGTCGCAAGATACGTATCCGGCCCACAGGGGCTTGCCAGTTCGTAGCCGAGAGTTTTCAGCAACGGGCCGGCCTGGTCGCAACTGCTGATGCGGATGACCTGTAGGGGGCCAGCAAGCTCGACCAACTCCCTGGCCTGCTTCACATAATCCTTTAAAAGGGTCAGGTATTCAGTCGGGTCCGGTCTCCGGCCCTTCCGGTCGTATGTATACCCTTCTATTGCCACATTGTGCGCCAGCAGTGGGACGACTTCATCTTCAGAAACTTGCTGGCTGATCGCGGCCATACGGAGGAAGGAGTGCAAAGGTCCGGGAATGCTGATAGAGGTTGAAGAGGATTGCGCAGTATCCGTCCCGGCAGCTGAAGGGGATGAATCGCGGCTCTGGCCGTTTCCATTCATCCCCCAGGCGGGGAACAGAATAATAGTTATGAACAATGCTGATCGGAGAAACAAAGATTTCATTGCCGGGCCCCCCTGTCAATTCCAAGGCTTCAAATGCCTTGAATGATTTCCTTCTGCGAGAAATGAGGAAACGCCCTTACATGAATTGGCTCCAAAGCGGCCAATTTACGATGAAAAGGCCACGCATCGGTTGCGATGCTCGAACAGACCTGCATCTCTCCCAGGTCAAGGGAATTGTCTGCAATTTCGAATCTGAGCTCCCTGGTTGGGACTAGTATAAGCTCAGGGGGTTCCCGAATCAATCCCAATCCTCGGACCTCTCGCTGCCTGATCAGGACGGCTTCCTCACCCTTCAAACAAGGGCCGAAGGCTGGCTGGGCCTGCCGACGCCCAACAGCGAGTCAACCTGCAGGATATGAATCTTCACTCCCGCCACTGCAGTTATGCTACACACGCTGGGGTTGAGGCCGATGCCGACGCCAACGCATAAAAAAATCCTGATTGACCTGATCTGAAACCTACAGGCAGACGGGGGAAATGAGGGTTTTCCCGTCACTGTGCAGCGCCCACTGAAGAGAATTGCAGTTGAGCCGAGAGCCCTTGCAAAACATAATTGGTTCCTCCAGGCATTAGGGGATTTACACCTGACCCGGAATCATTCCACTCGCAACTTTATTTCCTGCCGAACCCTTCTACCTGTGCGACCACGAGTTTTCAGACCCGTATGAATGAAGCGCTTAGCGGGTATTCGCGGTACTGCCATGAGTTCTTGCTCTTACACTTTCAAGCCTTTCACGCTTGTTTTAGCGGGCGGCTGCGGGACTTTTCTTATCAGTAGCAGAAAATTAATTTATCCAAAAGTTTTTTATCACACGCAACATAACTATTGATTGGACACAAAATACCCTCTCTCATTATGGTAGTCACGCTGGTTGGGGCGAAACTCCAAACTACAAGGGAAGGAAACTGGAATGAAACTCTCGCGGCTTACCGTGGGGCTAATGGTGGTCTTCTTAACGCTAGTAATGGTCTGTTCCCGGTTGAACGCCCAGGAAAAGTCTGGAAACACCGGATCAGCAACGGGAGCTGACACTTCTGCAAAGATCGAGGAGCTCCAGAAGGAACTAGACACGCTTAAGGCCCAAATCGATGAATTGAAGAAAACCCAGGAAGAGAAAGAAAAAGCAGCCGCGGCGACACCTGCCGTTGCGGCAGTGGCGGAAGCGCCCGCCGCGCCGGCCACGAAGCCAAGTCTGGCGGAAACCCTTTTTGAGTCCACGACGATCAGTGGTTCCGTTGACGGGTACTATGGGCTTGATTTTGAACACCCTGCAAGTCGCCAGGCAGGACTGAGAGTTTTTGACAATTACACGAACCAATTCTCACTAAATCTTGCCGAGCTTGTCATCAAGAGGAGCCCCGACACAAATACCCGGCTGGGTTACAACTTAACATTGGGCTACGGAAACGCCATGCACGTCGTCAACTCGTTAGAGCCTGGCGGAGAAAACTTTGCTCAAAACGTAGAGCAAGCCTATATTTCTTACCTTGCGCCCGTTGGCAAGGGGCTCCAGATTGACTTCGGGAAATTCGTGACCCCAGCGGGTGCAGAGGTGATCGAATCTGCTCCCAACTGGAATTACAGCCGCGGCATCTTGTTCGGTTATGCCATCCCGTTTTACCACTTTGGACTTCGGGCTGCCTACACGTTTAATCCCAAGGTTACACTGACTGGCTTTCTGGTCAACGGCTGGAACAATATTGTTGCAGTCAACACTGGAAAAACCTACGGGTTCAGCCTGGCATTGACACCAAGCTCCAAGGTGAGCATCTTCCAGAACTACCTGGGCGGACCTCAGACTCCTGATACCAATTCGAATTGGCGGCACCTGTCGGACACCGTTGTCCAGATCAATGTGACACCCAAGCTCACCCTGCTGGAAAACTTTGACTACGGTGCCGGAGACATGATTCCCGGCGTGAACTCGGTGAAATGGATTGGGATTGCCACCTACGCGCGGTATGCATTCAATAACCAGTACGCGTTCACCGCTCGCTACGAGTACTACAACGACCATGACGGGTTCACCACAGGAACCGTGCAGCACATTCACGAATACACGGTGACGCTGGAGCGCACCTTTGCGCACAACCTGATCAGCCGCCTGGAGTTCCGGCGCGATATGTCTGACGCTCCGTTCTTCCCGCGCGGCGTGGCGGACCTGGCGAAGAACCAGAACACAATGGATTTGGGCCTCATATATGTCTTTGACATTCACGGGGCTAAATAATGGCCGGCCTGCCGCCGAGTCAAAAGGTTAGATTCGAAATTCGCAATCAGCAGAGGGAGGATCACATGGCTGCAAATCGACAACAGGGTCGCTACCTGGCCACATTCCTGACGGCCTTCACCGGGTTTGTCGCGGGACTGGTGCTCTGGGCGGGTGATCACGCGGGACTCGGGGTCATCCTAACGCTGGCCAGCATCTTGTTGTTGGGGTACTCGCTGGTCGGCTTCCGCAAGATCAAGCCACTCGAGTTCCAGGATTAGTTCTGAAAACAGGGAAATCGTATCTGCACCCTGGTTAGCTCCATCGCAGTTTGGACCGTGCCGATAAGAGGGGAAAGTAAGAATTCTAATTGTCTGGAGACCGAAATGAAATTTGTTGGATTGGTTCTGGCAGTTTGTGGGTGGCTTCTTCCGGTAGTCAGTCTGACGCTTACGTCATCACTGGCTGTCCGCTTCGTCTTTGCCCTGATCGGGATTGCACTGTGCCTGACGGGAATCCTGGGTTTCCTGAACCGGGCTTATGTGAAAGAGGCAATCTGGAAGAAGTAATAAATTCCTGACCTTTATAGCGCGTAGAGACGGCGTCTGGCCGATTCTCAAAAACGGAGGATATGAATGCGGCGCAAGAAATTGAACACGTTAATCCGCGGGTTTGTTCTCGCAACCTACTTTTTATGCGGGGTTCCGGCCTGGGCCCAAACACCCAGCCAACCGACGACCAGCACCCAGGCCAGCCCCGCCCCAGCTATGAATGCTCCCTTGGCAGTGAAAGAGGCGAATCCGCCTTCCGCAGATGAGTTGGGAAAGGGTGACGCGTCCGGTAGTTTGACGGGAACGGTGAACGACGTCACCGTTTCCAATCCCAAGACCGGCCTCACTCTGGGAGACGCACTCAACCAGATTGGTCAGAACAAGGTGGCAATCAATTTTGTCTGGACGCTGATCACCGGTTTTCTGGTCATGTTCATGCAGGCTGGTTTTGCCGCCGTTGAAACCGGCCTCTGCCGCGCCAAGAACGCAAACCACACCATCATGATGAATTTTATGGTGTATGGTATCGGCCTCTTTGCATATTGGGTGTGCGGTTTTGCAATTCAAATGGGCGGCGCAGCGGGTGTCAGCAGTCTGGGAGGCGCTGCACCCCTCAGCGGGGAATTCGCCCTGCATTTTGCGGGCAAGACCTGGGGCCTGTGGGGTACCCACGGTTTCTTCCTGACGCAGGGTGGCACCTATGACGTCGCCGTAATGGTCCTGTTCCTCTTTGAGATGGTTTTCATGGACACGGCCGCCACCATCGTCACCGGGGGCTGCGCTGAACGCTGGAAGTTCGCCGCCTTCGCAGTTTCGTCCGTCTTCCTGGCTGCCATTACTTATCCGCTGTTTGCCAACTGGGCGTGGGGCGGTGGTTGGCTTTTCGGCCTGGGTTCAAACTTTGGATTGGGAGCCGGATACGCTGACTTTGCCGGTTCGGGCGTGGTCCACGCGGTAGGAGGATTGTCCGCGCTCGCTGTGGCAATCATCGTGGGCCCGCGCATTGGAAAGTACAATCGCGACGGTTCGTCCAACGCCATTCCGGGCCACGACATTACCATGGTGCTGATCGGTTGCTTCATTCTGGCTTTTGGTTGGTTCGGATTCAATCCAGGCAGCACACTGGGCGCCTCCGGGTCTTTGCGGATCGCCACCATTGCTGTGGACACGATGCTGGCCGGTGCGACAGGATCCTTTGGCGCGGTCTTCTACATGTGGGTTCGCTACGGCAAGCCTGACGCCTCAATGAGCGGCAATGGTCTTCTGGCGGGGCTGGTGGCCATTACGGCCCCCAGCGGGTTCGTTAATACGATTGGCGCTGCCATCATCGGGCTCATCGCCGGCGTGCTGGTTTGCCTCAGCGTTGAGTTCATTGACCGCGTCGCGCACATCGACGACCCTGTGGGTGCCATTTCCGTTCACGGCACCTGCGGCTTGTGGGGTGTGCTCTCGGTCGGGCTGTTTGCTGATGGGACTGGAATAGGGTCCGTTAGAGGCCTCTTCTATGGCAATGCCGGACAGCTTGTGGCTCAGATGATCGGCGTAGCAACGCTGTTGGGTTGTATATTCACGCTCACATTTGTGTTTAACCTCATTGTGGACTACTTTGTGGGCCAGCGCGTATCACCGCAGGCTGAACTCGAAGGCCTGGATATTCCCGAAATGGGGGCTCTGGGCTACCCCGAGTTCGTGCTGAAGATGCAAGGGGCCGGCGCCGCATAGGCGGCCGGGCTTCCCCCTCCAGGGTTCAGTTCCGGGAAACCAAAAGGAGAATCGAATGTCGACTGTAGATTTTGATTTGGCCCTTCGTGAGGTACCTGGTGTTGCTGTTGAAACCACCGAGTGCATCGAGCCACGGAGCACAACCCCTCCGATGGAAGTTTCGCGGAAGTTTTCAGAAGGCTTGGAGCTTATGAACCACGGTGAACCAGCCGCAGCAGCCAAGTGTTTCGAACAGATCGTGGAGATGGCCCCTGAATATGCAGATGCACATGTGGGATTGGGGATCGCGTACGCCGTTTCGGGCAACATCTATCCGGCATTGGACCGCCTGGAAGAGGCGGTGAACCTGGAACCGGACAACTTCTTTGCCCATTTCAAACTGGGTCAGCTCCAGTTCAAACTCCACGTGCCGAAGCGGGGTTACGAAGAAATGCAAAAGGCGCTCGACTGTGCGACGTCGATTGAAGAACGAAAGCTTGTGGGGCAGTTGATCCACGAACAAAAGCAGCGCGAGCAGAAAGGCTTGGCCCGGCCTACCTGGGACCGCCCGTTTTCACGCAAAACCCTGGTGCTTGTGGCAGCGAGCGTCGTTATTCCAATTATCTATATGTTCATTTCCACCTTGCACTAGACTTTGGGAGAAATATTGATGCAATCGGAGTCAGTTGTTGTGGACATTGGCTCGGCGTTTCTTGAGGCAGTTAAAGAACAACGGACGGCTTTTATTTGCGCGGCCGCGGTGGCGATGATGGCCATCGGCGTCTTTCACGCTCCATATGCTCCAGTGCTTCTAGGATGCGGCGGAGCCGTAACCATGCTGGTTTTCTGGGGATGCCTTAAGCGGGTCTTGAATAAGTAACATTACCAGACCTGCCGCAGGGAGCTTGCGGTCCTGAATTGTTGGGAAGGCTCAAGCGCCGCCCACCAGCCGGTAGCTTTGCACATGAACATATCACTCCAAGTTCTTTTTTTCCTTGCCATGCTCATCCTGCTGGCCAAGGCCGCGGGAGGGCTGGCCGCGCGTGTGGGACTGCCGGCCGTGCTGGGTGAACTGTTGGCAGGCGTTGTCCTGGGCCCAACGCTCGTTGACGTCTGGAAGTTTCCCTGGTTTGCGGTTTCCGGACCCGCCGGCGGTGGCACTCTCGTTTCACTGTCTGCCTTTATTAATGTCCTGGCGGAAGTGGGAGTTGTCGTCCTGATGTTCCTGGCGGGGCTGGAGACGGACATCAGCGCGATGAAGAGAGCCTTCGGGCCGGCCTTCTGGGCTGCGTGCGGTGGTGTTGTGTTGCCTTTCGCAGGCAGTGCTGTTGTCGCCCATGAACTGGGCTTCGTGTGGCGCGAGGCCATTTTTATCGGCACTATTCTGACTGCTACAAGCGTATCCATCACGGCCCAGACGCTGATGAACCTGAAACAGTTGCGGTCAAAGGCCGGTTCCACGATTCTTGCCGCCGCCGTGATAGACGATGTTCTGGGCCTGCTGGTTCTTTCGCTGGTAATCGCCACAGAGACCCACGGCGGA
>DATLWV010000119.1:0-20918 GCA_035576145.1 Terriglobia bacterium | reverse complement strand
GGGATCTTCGGGGCCCAACCTCTGTTGATTTGCCGAATTCAACCGCTGGGCGGCCTCGAGGATGGCGTGGCGCGCCGAGTAATCGATGGCCAGGCGCAGGTGGAGGCGATGGCAGCCACTGGTTGCGCTTTCCGCGTATTCGATGGTCTGGAGCAGCGAGGCGGGCAGGCGGTCGCGCCGGCCGATGACGCTGAGGCGGACGCCGCTCGCGATCCAGAGCGTGGGCTCCGTGAAGAGGAAGTCTTCGAAAATCCCGAACAGTCGCTCCACCTCTTCCGTGGGGCGCTGCCAGTTGCTGGAACCGAAGGAATGGAGAGTGAGCGTGCTGACCCCGCACTGCGGGGCGGCGGCAATCACGCGCCGCACGGTTTCAACGCCTGCACAGTGGCCATCCGGGCGCTCAAGTCCGCGTTCGCGCGCCCAGCGCCCGCTGCCATCCATGATGATGGCCACGTGGTGAACGGAAGTCTCAGTGTGCAAAGGACTTTGGGTCATAAAGCTCCTTGACCAAAAAAAATTCCCCTACCCGGAATCCCTACTGCGCGCGCGTGGCCCGAATCAAGGCCTCCATGTGGTCGAGGTAACCTTCCAGCGCCTTGCGGCCCGACGCCGTCAGCCGGTAAACCGTGCGGGGCAGCCGCCCGTCAAATGACTTGACGCACTCAATGTATTCCGCGTCTTCCAGCTTGCGCGCGTGGACGCTGAGGTTGCCGTCAGTGGTTTTGAGCAGCTGCTTCAGCTCGTTGTGGCTGAGGGAAGTGTTTACCGCCAGGGCGCTCACTATGCCCAGGCGTATGCGCTCATGAATCAGGCGGTCAAGCCGCGAGGCGCGGCTCACCTTTTCGCCTTGAATAATCCGTCCCTCGGGTTCGCGGTCAGCCGCTTCCGCGCGCCGGTCGCGTACCCATGCGTTTGCCTTACCCACCATGCCTCCAGGCGATGATTGCCCCAAAAATAAGATGCAGGCCGCCAAAACCCACGGCCATATAAAGGTCACCCCAGGCGGCGGGCGAAAACAGCGCCGCCGTCCCCAACAACATGAACGCTGCGCCCATCGCCGGAACGACTCGGACGGAGAACGCTCCGGCTGTTATGACTCCCGCTCCGTAAAGCAGCAGCCACAGGCCCGGAAGAATCGCCACGGAACCCGAGCGGAAAAGAAACAGCGTGAGCAACGCTCCGGCAACAAGGGGAGGAGAAAGACTGAATGCAAACCGGCGGCCCGGCTGCGAAAGCAAAGGCGTGTCGGCCTTGCGGGCCTTCTGCATCATGGCGACGGCGCCAATCAGACAGGAAACCGCCGCCTCGACAATCCAGACGCCCAGCCATCGGGCCGCGTCAGGCTGCGCAGAAGCAATAAATGCCGCCACCAGCGCCGTAACGCCCATCAGCATTCCGCCCCAGCCCGGAACAGCGGTGAAAGACGCAGCGCCTTCCATCGTTTCGCGGATGTAACGGAGGTTGTCCATGGCGCGGGCTTCAAGCGCCAGAGGATCAGAGGAACGCGGGCGAATGGGGTGAATGCCAGCCATAGGAACTTAGATACACCCGTTGGTAAGCAATGTCAAGTACTTTGTAATACAAAGTCGATCCGCCATGGCGAACCGAAAAGTGTTCAATTTTGGTACACTTTCGCCTTTTTCTATTATGACGAAATTTTACAGGTGTTTCATAATCTTCATGTTACGCTCGGAAATGAGTTTTCTGGATTGCGCCACACTTTCGCCTCAGGAGCTTGATGAATGAACCTGAAGGATTGGGAGAAGAAGTTGCACGAGGAAGGTTTTGGCAGGACCTTCGTCTGGCAGGATGGTCCGGGCGCGTACTATCCTGACCACACTCACTCAATGACCACCGCGCATGTGATCCTCGACGGTGAGATGACACTCACCTCCGAGGGCGAGACGCGGACTTACAAAGCTGGTGACCGTTGTGATGTTCCCGCGAATACGGTCCATTCGGCTCGCATGGGACCACAGGGTTGCCGCTATCTGATTGGGGAGTAGCAGGTGCGCGGGTTCACGTACTTCGCACGCAACGTGAGATTCGCTATCGCGCTTCCGGCGGAGTGATGTTTTCCCGCTTGAAGTACTCTTCCACTTTGCGCAGGTCGTCTTCGGTATCCACGCCCACCGTATCGTCTCGAGTCTCCATCACGACAATCGGGATGCCGTTTTCGAGAAACCGCAACTGTTCGAGCGCCTCCGCCGACTCCAGCACTGACGGCGCCAGCTTGCTGAATGTCGCGAGCGCCTCTCGGGTGTAGGCGTAAAGTCCCAGGTGCTTGTAATACTGCACGCGGCCCGTGCCAGCGCGGTCATACGGAATGGGCGAACGCGAAAAGTAGAGCGCGCGACCATCGCGGCCCGTCACAACCTTGACGTCGTTGGGATTTGCGGCCTCCTCGCGAGTAATGGCCACCTTCAGAGTTGAAACCGATGTGCCCTCTTGCTCGCGGAACGGGGAGACCATCAGTTCGATGTGCTGCGCGGTCACCATCGGCTCATCGCCCTGGATGTTGACGTAGAGGTCTGCCGGCTCGCGGCCCATCACTTCAATCACGCGGTCTGATCCTGAACGGTGCGCGGAAGAAGTCATCGTGGCCGGAATGCCAAGCCCGCCGCAGTGGGCCATCACCTCTTCCGAATCCGTTGCCACCAACAGTCGCGCAAACCCCGGCCACTCGCGCGCGCGGCGATAGACCCACTCGATCATCGAGTGCCCGCAAATCAACCGCAGCGCCTTGCGAGGCAGGCGCGTTGATTCCAATCGCACGGGGATAACGCCAACCACTTTGCTCATGGCCGCCAAGAAAGCGAGGTTACTCTTTTGCGACGGTCCTGGCAAGCAGATGGTGCCACCTGATTGCGAGGGCGTGATTGTTCAGGCGCCACAAAGCGCGATATACTCGGCATCGATGCCGCGATCCAAACCGATTCCGGTGGGAAAACTTCCTCCGCGCCTGCTCAAAAAACTGCTGGAGTCCTGCAAAGTTCCCGAGTCCTCGGGAGTGGTTCTCGGGCCGCGTTACGGCGAGGATGCAGCGGTGCTCGCAACCAGCGGAAAGTTTCTGGTTGCCAAGACGGATCCCATCACCTTCACCTCCGACCGCATTGGCTGGTACGCGGTCAACATCAACGCCAACGATCTTGCAACGATGGGCGCGCGCCCACGGTGGTTCCTTGCCACGTTTATGTTTCCTGAAGGCCGCACAACAGATGCACTGGTCGAGAAGGTCTTTGGTGAAACGCTGAAGGCCTGCCGCTCACTCGGCATCACGCTTTCGGGCGGCCACACCGAGATCACCGTGGGACTGGACCGCCCCATTGTGGTGGGCCAGATGCTGGGTGAAGTTGAGACGGACAAGCTGGTCCGGAAGGAAAGGCAGCGGCCGGGCGACGTGGTGATCCTGACCAAAGGTGTAGCCATCGAAGGCACCACCATCCTGGCGCGAGAGAAAGCCCACGAGTTGCGGGGCAAGATTGCGGGAAAGCAACTCAAGCAAGCGCAGCAATTACTCCAGAAGCCCGGCATCAGCGTAGTCCGTGACGCGCAGGTGGCGCTCGAACACGGAGAGGTCCACGCCATGCACGACCCCACCGAGGGCGGCGTTCTGACCGGCCTGGCAGAACTGGCGAGCGCAGGCCGCGTGGGCATGCGGGTGTGGAAGGAAAAAATCCCGGTGTTGGAAGAAACTCACCTGCTGGCGCGAGTCCTTGGCTTCGACCCGCTCGGCCTGCTCGCTTCCGGAGCACTGCTGATCGCCGCCGAACCTCGTAGCGCGCCCCTCATCGTTAACGGGCTTCGACGTCGTAAGATTCCCGCGCAAATCATTGGCGAGGTTCGTCCCCCGAAAGACGGCATCACGATCGTGGAACATGGCCGCGCCCGCCCCATCAGAGTTCCCGAGCGCGACGAGATCGCCCGCCTTCTGGGCTGACCGCTTCATTGACCTACGCGCGTCACGTGTAATCAGGCCTCAATCTTCGCGATTGGAAAGAGTGTTTCCCGGCGTGGGTTGGGTAAAAGGTCTTTAGGGGAAGGATTGCCCGGTGGTGCGCACACAGCGCACGGCGCGGTGCACGCACCACAGAGCCTGGCACTTTTCACTTATTTTGTCGGCACGTGGTCAACGCCAATCGCAACCAGGGCAAGCTGAGTTTTCCCAGTGTGGTTCTGATGTCCTGCGACAACTTTACTTCGCACTTCCACGCCGTGTGGAATCCTGAAATGGATCGACTCGCCAATCAAGGGCATTTCCAGAGCGCGGACATAAAGAGTGTCACCCTCGCGAACGCAGAGGAGCGAATCTTTCGCCGCTGAAACGTCGTCCCTCGGCCCGGCCAGTATCATGCCTCGGGGACCTCCTTCTGTCTTGCTCTCGACCGTCACCATGTGCTCCCCGCTAAGGAACAATCCACCGTATTGCAGTGTATAATCCCCCGCCGGCAGGATCATTTTTCCCCATTGAGCTTCAGTGGGGAGGGTAAATGTCCCGGTGAAACTGGTGGTCGAAAGTACCTGGGCCCTCGCACCTGTCGTAGCCAGGGCCATGAGCACCGCGAAAAGCCCCACCAGGATCGTGATGTTTCGGATCATTCTCATTGCAGCACCTCCACTTTCTAAATTGCTGTGGGTGGTTGGGGCGAATGACCGCACTTTGCATACCCCTCCCGGCCACTTACAGCATCTGAATCCACGGCCTGCAGGTTCTCGGCCGTGGCTTTCGGCTCGTCATCTCGCAGGCACCCGCTCAACGGCTATGCGCGTTTCGGCAAGCTGAGTGTTGCCACTCTCGTTCGCATGTTTCGCTTGTCTCTGAAGCAGCTTACTTTTCACTTCCACGCCGTGTGGAATCTTGAAGTGAATAGACTCGCCAATGGCAGGCAACTCAACGGCGCGCACATAAAGAATGTCACCCTCGCGAATGCAGTTAAGCACATTCTCCACACCTGAAGCATCGTCCCGTGCACGGGGGAGAATCATGCCGCGTGGGCTTCCCTCTTCCTCGCCGTCGACGGTCACCAGGTAGGTGGAGCTAAACGCAATTCCGTAACGCAAGGTGTAATCCCCTGCCGGCAAGGTCATCGCTCCCCAGTGGGTTTCAACCGGCAGAGTGAACGTGCCCGTGAAACTGGTCGAAGCAAATGTCTGCGCCCTCGCGCCAGCCGCCGCCAGTGCGAAAAGCACCAGACAAAGCCCGCTCAGGATCATCAGGTTTCGGATAGTCTTCATCGCAGCACCTCCACTTTCTACTTGCTGTGGACGTCCGGGGAGGTTTGCCCTGCAATGTACCTCTTGTACCGGCCGCCACGCAGCAATTCTGTAAATGGCCCCAATTTCGCGCGAGTGCGGCACCCGTTCAATGCACTGCAGGTGATCTCTGGCGCAATTCCAAGTGACCCATTAAGTCACTGGTGATACAGGGTCTCTGGTCGCGGGTGACCAGACTTGGGTGGCGGCAATTGTTGGTGTGGCGGTGGATTTACGCCGGCATGAGGCAAGGCGGACTCATCACTTCAGGTACCGGGCTGCGCCACCGGCCCTGCTGTGGTTTATTGGAGACAAAGTTTGAATGTGGTAAGCTGCCAGTATACTCGCTGCGAATTAGCCCAGGGGAGGGTCGCTGTGCCAGAAGCCGCCCACTCTCCCTACGTTCTGCGTTTCGGAGTCTTCGAGTTGGATCTCCGCGCGGGAGAACTGCGCAAGCAGGGCTTGAAGATCAGGTTACAGGAAAAGCCCCTTCGCGTCCTCGCCATCCTCCTTGAAAATACCGGCGAAGTTGTTACGAGAGAAGAACTGCGCGAGCAACTCTGGCCGCCCGACACCTTTGTCGACTTCGAGCACAGCGTCAATACCGCCATCAAGAAGCTTCGTGAAGCGCTGGACGATTCGGCGGAGAACCCGCGATTTATCGAAACACTGCCCCGCCACGGATACCGCTTTATCGGCAATGTGGAACCCTTAAGGACGATTCGCCCAACGTTGCTCACGGAGGAATTCCACGCCGCACCAGCAAAGCTTAGGCCGAGCCTTGTGTCCGGCCGGACAACACCTGATTCAGTGCTGGCCACAACGGCACGCCCACCGCCGATGGTCCAGTATCGCCGCGAGAGGAGGCGCTTGCTCGCAATCGTTGCGGTTGGTGCCATCGCTGTGTTCGGGGCGCTCTTCGCCCTCAATGTTGCTGGCCTGCGTGACCGAGTGCTGTCGAACGGCGTGCTGCTGCGGAAGATCGAGTCCATCGCCGTTCTGCCGTTTGAAAATCTCTCGGGCAATCCGGAACAGGAATACTTCGCGGACGGCATGACGGATGAGTTGATCACCAATCTTGGCAAGTTCAGGGCCCTGCGGGTGATCTCACGGCAATCCGTAATGCGCTACAAGGGTAGCAAGAAACCTCTTCCGGAAATTGGGCGCGAACTCAACGTGGACGCCATCGTGGAGAGTACCGTGCGGACCTCCGGCGGCCGGGTGCGGATCGCAGCACAGTTGATTGATGCCCGGAACGACCGCCAACTGTGGGCCCAGACCTACGAACGCGACCTGGGTGACGTGCTGGTGCTCCAAAGCGAAGTCGCGCGCGCCATCGCGAGCCAAATCAGGATCAAGGTGACCTCCCAGGAGCGGGCTCGTATGGCTGCCACGCGCCCCGTCGACCCCGAGGCTCACCGGTGTTACCTGCTGGGACGATTCTATTGGAACAAGCGAACCGAAGAGGGTTTTAATAAGGCCATTGGCTTTTTCCAGCGATCCATCGAGATTGACCCCACTTATGCGCCTGCCTACGCCGGGGTGGCTGATTGCTACAACCTGATCGGTGACTACCACTATCTGCGGCCCCGGGACGCCTACCCGAAAGCGAAGGAAGCGGCCCGGAAAGCGCTGCAAATCGACGAGTCCTCAGCCGAAGCTCATACCTCCCTGGCGTACCCTTACTTCGATTACGACTGGGACTGGGCCTCAAGCGAGAAGGAGTACAAGCGCGCCTTCGAGCTCAATCCAAACTACGCCACGGCCCACCAGTGGTACTCCGAATACCTCACGGCCATGGGGAGGCACGCCGAAGCCGTGGCGGAGAGCAAACGAGCGCGGGAACTCGATCCCCTCTCGCCAGCCATCAATCTGAGCTTGGCGCATCGATACTGGTTTATGCGCCAATATGACACGGAAATCCGTGGGTTACAGGAGACGCTTCAGCTGTTTCCCGAGTTCGCCAATGCCTATGGCACGCTTGCTTACGCTTACCTGGCGACAGGCCGGCATCAAGAAGCGATCAGCGCTCTCCAGAAATGCAGGTCCCTTTCCGGGGCAAGCCCGGCCGAGGTGGTAGCGCTCGGAGAAGCTTACGCGAAAGGCGGGGTACGAGGTTTCTACCTCTATGATCTTCGGAGATTGATGGAAGAATCAAAACACCGCTACGTCAGGCCGGTTTATATCGCCAGGCTTCATGCTTTCCTGGGTGAGAATGATGAGGCTTTTTCGTATCTGGAAAAAGCCTACGAGGAGCGTGAGTGGCATCTGACTCGGCTCCAAGTCGATCCAGTATGGGATCCCCTGCGCTCCGACCCACGCTTCCAGGACCTCGTGCGCCGCATGAACTTCCCGCCCTAAATGGCCGGCCGCAGGCTTCAAGCAAGCGGCCACGCCCTATCTGATCTTCGGTGCCTGCACTTCGTGTCTAGCTCCGGCATTTCTTTTCCACGCCACTACTCCTGGCCTTCTTTCCTGTGCAACAGCGGTACAGCTATTTGGGAAGTGTGGCATCGAGATAAGCGAGATAGGCTGCTATCAGACGGTAGGAATCGTAATAGTCGTCGAAATGGATGGCGGAAAATATATCTCTCGGACTGTGGAGGATGGGCCAGGTTTGTTGCGTGACGGAGTGAATCGTGATGACTGGCACGTGCCGCCACAGAAACGGGCGCGTATCATCATCCCCGACGCCGTCGACGTTCACGCCTTGCAGGTCAACCTGAAAATTCCTCGCAATCAGAATAAGGTCGCTCAGCAGTCGTCGATCCGACCGGGCTGCCCAAACTTTGGTCGGCGTCAGTCCCAGGCATTCCAGGTTGACCATGGCGCGGATACCGTCCACTCGTTCGCGGCTCAGGTGTCGGACGTAGTAATGCGAGCCCCACAGTCCCTTCTCCTCATCTGCGAAACCAATAAACAGGAAGGTGTGGCGGCGAGGCGTCTTGTTTAGACTCTCAAGAAGCGCCGGCAGCAACGCGGCCCCGCTCCAATCATCGACCACGCCCTGTCCCCTTTCGACGTGGTCTGTATGAGCCCCGACGATGATGACGGAATCGCTGCTGCCTCGCAGCGTGCAAATGATGTTGGGAGGGTCCTTCCGCCGGACCTGTTCCTCTTTCAGATCGGCATCGGCACAACCGGCTTGCAAAAACATTTTCCGAAGTTGTGATTCCCGCGCTGCGTTATCGCCAGTATACAATCGAAGGCCCTGCTGGATCTCGGTGGGCGGCAATTGGGAGAACTTTAAGTAAACGGTTTGCGCGGCGACTGGCGCACAACAACAAAGCAGGGCTGCAAGCAATGAAGCAAAGAAGTACCGGACACTCTTCTCGCGCATCCTGCGGAGTATACATCGTTCTCGGACTAGAAAGGTGCAGCCCATGCAAGTCACCCTTATCGACCGCAGCCGGCAAAGCGCGCCACGTTCGGCTCGGGGGTGTTCAAAACAATCTTCCCTGGTCGCGGTCGGGGGGATTATCGATTTCGTGGCGCACGGGATCGCTCAAACTGAAGCGCGCATGGTCTTCCTGGATGACCAGTCGCCTTTGCAGTTCCTGGAGCAGGCTTTCAGTGAATTCCACCGGCCGCTCGATCACGCGTGCCAGCTGGCCAATGTCCGCCTCAGGAGTCTTGTGCAGGTGCTTGAGGACCAGAAGGGTTTCCAGCCTCGTGAACTCTTTCCCCCGATAGCGGATGAACGTTGCAAGGTTGGCGTCCCTCTGGAGCGGGACAAGGGCAGTGAATGCCTCAGCATCGCCGTCGAAATAAGGGTAATCGTGCCCGGAGGCAACGGTCTCCTGATAGACGATGTCGATTCCGCTGCCGCTCTTTTCGCAGAACCCGAGCAGGGCTGCCGCTTCAGTCAGCAAGGGATTCCGGTGCACGGGGCTGGCGTTGATGAGGTTCCGGGGGCCAAGGTTGCGAAGAAAGCCGCCGGGGTTCTGGATTTCGAGCAGATGGTCGGGCGTGATTCGCACGTTCACGGGCTCCAAGGAGCGATAGGACCGGTGGACCAGCGCGTTCACCATGAGCTCGCGCAGGCACCTTTCCGGAAGCGACGATGCCGTGAGGGCCGTCAGGTCTCCCCGGCGCGTCCACAAGTCGCGGAATGTGTCGGCAATGTTCTGCTGGATGTGGACTGTGTACGGCTCTGATGAAGCGTTGCCTGAACCATTGATGGTGACGCGCAGGAATGCGGATCCCGACACCCGGGAAAGAAACTCCCTCCTGCCGAACAGGAGCGCTGCTGCCAGGGTGAGGGCAGAGCCTGTTCCCCGGGGGCTGACGAGATTGAAATCCACCAGCAGGTCTTCAATGGAGCGGCCGGACTCCCGCCAGCGCTGCGGCTGCCGAGGACGCACTACGTGATTGGTAAACGCCCAGTGCAGCGATTCCTTTGAAAGGCTTTCCATGCCGCTGTCATCGAGCAGAATGCCTGTGTAGTCTTCCTGGGACGTCAGGTGGTCAACCTCGCAACGGTCGCCACGGCGGATGAGGCATACTCCCTGGTGGGTGCGGTGCATGCCGGCAATCGCCTTTCGCGGAACCAGCACGGCTATGCAGTGTTGCGCGGCGGCGGGCGTGTGCGGTGCCGCTTCTCCAAGCCAGCAGGCGGTGCATTCCACCGGCGGGTGGCTGTGTGTGCGGACCGACTCCTGCAACCATTCCGGTGTGACATTTTCGTGCGGGCAGGGAGTGGCGTCTTCAATCACGCGCGCCGAATCGAGGCCGACCAGAACGATTCCGCCCTCCGCGTTGGCCAGGCAGACTGCGGAGTCGGTTGCTTCTTTCCAGAGCTGATTCTTGCTGTCGCACCATCCCCTGACTTCAAGGATGTCTCTCTCCACCTGGGCGGGCGGAGTCGCCCGCAAACGCTCCACGAAGCCCGGGAGTCGCCCAAGCAGTTCGTAGGGGGTCATCGGCATCCCAAAATGCTGAAAAGTTGTTGTCACGTGAACCGCTATTTTAGCAGATTGCGGGCAGCTCAAGCCTGGCATTCAATGGGCGCCTTCTTTCGGGTCGACTGGGAAAGCTGAAACGCCAATTCGGGCGAACATCACGCCACCAGGCCTTTGCCATCCCTTGTCTGGATTTTGATATCTTCGTTTGTATACCACTGGCGAACTCACGAATCAAGGTGCAAGTGTCTCCGATCAAGGATCAGGTGTTTGCGTAGGGCCTCAAAGCCTCTTCTGCAAGAGCTTTGGGGGCATGCGAGGCCGGGAAAAGGAGGCTAGTTTGAGAGGCTCTAAAGTTGTTTCCGCACGATTGAATACGGCCGCTTTTGTGCGCCCTTACAAGTGGCTTTCTCTGGCCCTGTGGAAATTCCTGTAAGTTGCACATTTCAAGATACAAACACAATATGGAATTAGACGAGTTTTTGTGCTAAACTATGAGTTTGAAAGTGGCCGTAATCGGCATTGCTGGGCAGCCCGCTTCTAAAGACATTTACGCCTAAAAAGCAGAGGAAAAGCCGGGGAAATCGACCGCACAACGGGATTCCCCGAAGCGCGCAAGGTTGAAGAAGTGAGGGCCTACTTGCACGACGGCGATCTGACCGGTCTGTGGGTATTTTTAACCAACTGAAACTGCTATGAATGCCTGGCAAGAAGTTCTGAACTACGTGAAGACGAAGGTAAACCCCCAAAGCTACCAGACGTGGCTCAAGCCCACCAGGTACAGCCATTCAGAAGCAGATACACTGGTGATCCGCGTTCCCAACCAGGAATTTCTGGAGTGGATTCAGGACCATTACAACGCCGTTATTCAGGAAGCGCTCGAAAAGCTACGATTGGGATTCAACGGCATCCGTTATGAAATGGAGATCATGCCGGAAAAGAAGTCTTCGGGAAACGGAGAGGCAAAACCCAAGCAGGGGAAGCTTGATTTTGAGTCGGTGGACCACCAACTGAACGCCCGGTACACGTTCGACACTTTTGTGGTTGGTTCGTGCAACCAATTCGCGCATGCTGCGGCCCGTGCCGTCGCGGAAACTCCAGCCAAAGCATACAACCCGCTTTTCCTGTATGGCGGCGTGGGACTGGGCAAGACCCACCTGATGCAGGCCGTCGGACACATGATCAAGCAGCGGCAGAGGGAGATGCGCCTGGCATACGTTTCCTCGGAAGCTTTCACCAACGACGTCATCAATTCCCTGCGCTATGACCGGATGGTTTCTTTCCGCGACAAGTACAGAAACGTTGATGTCCTGTTGATGGACGATATCCAGTTTATCGCCGGCAAGGAACGCACCCAGGAAGAATTTTTCCACACGTTCAATACCCTTTATGAGGCCCAGAAGCAGGTGGTGATCTCGAGCGACCAGCCGCCGAAAGACATCGCAGCGCTTGAAGAACGGCTGCGCTCGCGATTCGCGTGGGGTTTGACGGCGGACCTGCAGCCTCCGGATACGGAGACGAAGCGCGCGATCCTGGCCAAGAAGAGCGAAGAGCAGGGGGTCAAGCTGCCAGAGGCCGTCGGAGAATTCATTGCGACCCGAATCAAGACCAGTATCCGGGACCTTGAGGGAGCATTGACGCGTTTGATTGCGTATTCGTCGCTGACGGGCGCCGAAATCTCCCTGCCCATGGCGCAGCAGGTGTTGAAGAATATTATCGACCTTGAGCAGCGGCGTGTCTCAATTGAACACATCCAGCGGTTGGTTTGCCAGGAGTACGGACTGTCGCTTACTCAATTGAAGGCCAAGGATAACAGCCATGCGGTTGCTTTTCCGAGGCAGGTGGCAATGTACCTTGCAAAAGAACTGACACCTGCGTCCTTGCCGCAAATCGGAAGAGAGTTCGGCGGAAAACATCATACGACCGTTCTGCATTCAATACAGAAGATTGAGCAGTTGAGGAAGACGGAAAAAGATTTGAACAGACTTCTCAACAGGCTTCGGGATACATTGAGTTAGGCTTACGCAATTTTCAACAGGCGCGGTCAAAATGAGGATTGTGAATTCAGAAACACGTCTGAAACATGCACAGCTACCCACAGAAAGAAGGAAAGTATTCACAAGCATTCGCCACCGACTGCACGCACCAGTAGAGGGGTTCCGGCGTTTTCCACACGTCCACAACCTCTACTACTAAGACTCTATATAGAAGGAAATTTAAATATATGGAACTCTCAGTAGAAAAGAGCCTCCTCCTCAAAGAATTGAACCTCACTCAGGGTGTTGTTGAGAGAAAGACGACGATTCCAATCCTCTCGAACCTTCTCCTGGAAGCTGGAGATTCTTCTCTTCGAATCAGTGCTACGGACCTGGAGCTTGGTATTTGCTGTGGATGTACCGCAAAGATCAAGAAAGCGGGATCCGGAACGATTCCGGCAAAAAGGCTGTTTGAGATCGTCCGATCTCTGCCGGAAAAGGAAGTCAAACTCAAACTTCTTGAAAATCACTGGATCCAGGTAACGTGCGAGCGCGCGTCATTCAAACTGGTGGGAATGGCGAAGGATAATTATCCCACTCTTCCTTCGCTTCCCGACGCCCTCGTCTCGCTGCCGGCTGGCGTGCTTTCCACCATGATCAAGAGGTCGATTTTTTCTATTTCCAGCGAGGAGTCGCGCTATACGCTGAACGGCGCCCTGCTGATCCTGAAGCCGGACAATGTGGCCATGGTAGCCACCGACGGGCATCGCCTGGCGTTGGTTGAGAGTGATCTGGAAGTTGCAGGGCTCAAGAATGAATTACGCATCCTGATTCCCAAGAAGGCGATGGCGGAACTTCAAAGGCTGTTGGCAGAAGCTGAAGATGAATCAAAAGTTGGACTTTCTAAGGATGATAGCCACCTTTATTTTTCCATGGGGCACCGAGTCCTGATTTCGCGGATGTTGACCGGGCAGTTTCCGAATTATGAGGCAGTGCTGCCCCGGGAAAACAATCTTGTGATTGAGATCGATAAGGATGTGCTCTCTACAGCCATCCGCCGCGTTTCACTGCTGGCTGACCAGCGTTCAAGGGCCGTACGGTTGAAGCTGAGCGAAGGCCAGATGGAAATCTCTTCTTCCAGCGGTGAGTTTGGCGAAGCCCATGAAGTGCTCGAGGTGGAGTACAACGGCGAGCCGATGCAGGTTGGTTTTAATTATGAGTATCTGCTTGATTTCCTGAATGTTGTTGACGAAGGGGGCAAAGTCCGTCTGGAGTTGAAAGACGAGCAGAGCGCGGGACAAATGCGCTCTGGGGATGAAAAGACATTTCGATACCGGTACGTCGTGATGCCAATGAGGGTGTAGGTCCTTTCGAACCACATGTGGTTACTTGCCGTCGGTTCTGTTGTCAGCTCTCAATGCAGGGGCCAGTTTCTGTATCCGCCGTTCCAACGTCGGAATGGAGGCATTCAATTAACAGAACGGTTGAGAATGATGTCTTCGCGCATGGCAGGCGGATTGAGTGCCGCATTATGGAGGAATAGCGAGTGAGCAAGGCTAAAGAGGTGTTAGAGCAGGAAACGAACACGTATGACGCTGGGAGTATCAAGGTCCTTCGGGACCTGGATGCCGTTCGGAAGAGGCCGGCGATGTATATCGGCTCAACCGGTTTGACCGGCCTGCATCATCTGGTGTGGGAAGTCGTAGACAACGCCGTGGACGAGGCGCTGGCGGGCGAGTGCGACCGGGTTGAAGTTACAGTGCACAGCGATAATTCCGTGACAATTGTTGATAACGGGCGTGGAATTCCCGTTGATATGCACAAGGAAGAAGGGAAGTCTGCGGCTGAAGTTGTGATGACGGTCCTCCACGCCGGCGGGAAGTTCGACACCAAGAGTTACAAGGTTTCAGGTGGCTTGCACGGGGTCGGAGTTTCGGTGGTGAATGCTCTTGCCGAGTGGCTGGAACTTGAAATCTGGCGTGATGGGTACACCTGGGAGCAGTCCTACGCATTCGGTAAGCCTACCAGCACGTTGAAACAGGCTGGAAAGACGACGCGGCGCGGCACTAAGATAACATTTCTGCCGGACGCCACCATTTTCACTTCCATCGAGTTCAACCATGACACGCTGGCCCAGCGCCTCCGTGAACTTTCTTTCCTGAACAAGGGCCTTACCATTGTTCTGAAGGACGAGCGCAATAATAAGGAAACAGAGTTCCGTTACAGCGGTGGAATCGCGGAATTCGTCAAGCATTTAAACAGAAACAAGGAAACGCTGCATCCCGTGCCTATCTTTGCAGATGCCGACAAGGACGATATGCACGTGGAGTTTGCGCTGCAGTATAACGACGGCTACGCCGAAAATGTCTTTACGTTCGCCAACAACATTAATACCGTGGACGGCGGCACTCATCTTTCCGGATTCCGCTCGGGCCTGACTCGCGCCATCAACCAGTTCGGCCAGAACCAGAACCTTTTCAAGGACGTCAAAGACAACCTCTCGGGCGAAGACGTGCGCGAGGGTTTGGTAGCCGTCATCAGCGTCCAACTGCCGCAGCCGCAATTTGAAGGCCAGACCAAGGGCAAGCTAAACAGCGACATCCAGAGTGCGGTGGGAAGCTTCGTCTATGAAAAGCTGATGGAAACGTTTGAGAAGAACCCCACCGTGGGCCGCAAGGTCTGTGCCAAGGCGATTGATGCCGCGCGCGCGCGCGAGGCGGCGCGCAAAGCGCGGGAACTGACGCGCCGCAAAGGAGCGCTCGATTCCGGCGGGCTTCCAGGAAAGTTGGCTGATTGCCAGGAGAAAGACCCGGAGCGCTGCGAGATTTTCGTGGTCGAGGGCGATTCGGCCGGCGGCTCGGCCAAGATGGGACGCGACCGCCGCTACCAGGCCATCCTGCCATTGCGAGGCAAGATCCTGAATGTTGAGAAAGCTCGCTTCGACAAGATGCTGGGGCACGAAGAAATTCGCGCCCTGATTACCGCGCTTGGCACCGGGATCGGCAAGGATGACTTTGACGTCACCAAGTTACGCTACTCAAAAGTGATCATCATGACGGACGCCGATATCGACGGGTCGCACATTCGGACGCTTCTACTGACCTTCTTTTACCGGCAGATGCCGGAACTGGTGGAACGCGGCCACATTTATATCGCACAGCCTCCGCTCTACTTGATCAAAAAGGGGAAGAGCACAAAGTACATTCATGACGAAAAGGAATTCCGGCGCGAAGTGTTGCGGCGCGCCACCGAGGATCACGCGGTCGAGGCCGGCGAAGGCAAGGGCAAGGTCCGGCTCCAGGGCGGCGAACTGACCAACTTCCTGATGGCACTGGGCGAGTATATCGAACTGTTTGACAAGATCGAGAAACGGATGGCTGACCCGCGCCCCGTTAATTCCCTGCTGCGGGTGGAACTCGGAAAGAAGGCGGAACTGGAGGGCCGGGATACGTTGCAGCAAGTGGCCAAAGATCTTAAAGCGGAAGGATTCAAGACGGAGATCAAGCTCGACGAAGAGCACAACCTCTACACGCTGGTTTTCTGGAGTGAGAACCTTAGTGAGCGAGTGATTGATTGGGATCTGATCTCGAGCGCGGACTACAAGCGGTTGCTGGATCTGCACCGGCGCGTTCGTGACAACGACAAGCCGCCATTCCTGGTTTCAACCAACGGAAGCCAGTTGACCATCGAGGACCGCAAGGAACTGCTGGAGCACATCATGACGCTCGGCAAGAAAGCCTTCACCGTGCAGCGCTTCAAGGGACTTGGAGAGATGAATCCCGACCAGCTTTGGGAAACCACCATGGACGCCGACCAGCGGACCATGCTGCAGGTCAAAATCGAGGACCGCACCGAGGCGGAAGAGATCTTTACGATCTTGATGGGCGACGCCGTTGTCCCGCGCCGCGCATTCATCGAGCAGAACGCCCTCGACGTGAAAAACTTGGATATCTAACCCGACGCAAGACTTGATGTCGGCGAGCAAAGGAAAAAGGAAAGCTGATTTATGGGTGACCAGGAACTGATCAGGCCAGCGAACGAAGTGCCTGTGAACATTGAAGACGAGATGCGGAAGTCGTATCTCGATTACGCTATGAGCGTGATTATCGGGCGCGCGCTGCCTGACGTGCGCGACGGGCTCAAGCCTGTCCACCGGCGGATCCTCTACGCCATGCACAAGGAGGGAATGACCTCCGACAAGCGGTACACCAAGTGCGCCGGTGTGGTGGGCGAAGTCATCAAAAAGTACCACCCGCACGGTGATTCTGCGGTTTATGACGCGCTGGTGCGCATGGCGCAGGATTTCAACCTCCGTTATCCGCTGATAGACGGGCAGGGAAATTTCGGATCGATTGACGGTGACCCCGCTGCGGCGTACCGGTATACAGAGTGCCGCCTGGAGCCGCTGGCGGAAGAACTGCTGGCAGATATCGCCAAAGATACGGTGGATTTTGTTCCAAATTTTGATGAGTCGACTGAGGAACCGCTGGTCCTTCCCACGCGGGTTCCCAATCTGCTGATCAACGGCTCGGACGGCATCGCGGTCGGTATGGCCACCAAGATTCCGCCGCACAACCTGTCCGAAGTCATTAACGCCACCGTCCTGCTGATCGAAAAGCCCACGGCGACCCTCGACGAAGTCCTGCAGCTCGTTCCGGGCCCCGACTTTCCAACCGGTGCATACATTTATGGGCGTAGCGGTATCAAGGCCGCATACGAAACCGGCCGTGGCCAGTTCACGATGCGCGCCAAGGCGGCCATCGAGCACCAGACCAAGGAAAAAGAGCAAATTGTTATCACGGAAATTCCCTACCAGGTGAACAAGGCTCGCGTGATCGAGCGCATCGCCAATCTGGTGCAGGACAAGAAAATCGAGGGTATCTCAGATATCCGGGATGAATCAGACCGTGAAGGCATGCGCATTGTGATTGAGATCAAGCGCGGCGAGCAGCCCGAGATTATCCTGAACAACCTCTACAAACACACTCAGCTGCAGGAAAACTTCGGGATGATCATGCTGGCCATTGTGAACGGCCAGCCGCGTGAACTGCCACTGATGGAGGCCATCCAGCACTTCATTGACCACCGCGTGAACGTCGTCCGGCGGCGCACCACTTACGACCTGCGCAAAGCCCAGGAGCGGGCCCACATTCTGGAAGGCTTCCTGAAGGCGCTGTCACATCTGGACGCCATCATCAAACTGATCCGGGCGTCCAAAACGCCCGCGGACGCCCGTACGGGCCTGATGGAACGGTTTGAATTTTCGCAGCGGCAGGCGCAGGCCATCCTGGAAATGCAGTTGCAGCGACTGACGGCCCTGGAGCGTGACAAGGTCCAGGAAGAGTACGACGAGCTCCAGAAGAAGATTGCCGAATACGAAGAGATCCTGCGGAATGAGAAGGTCCTGCGCCGGGTGATTGTGAAAGAGCTGAAAGAGGTGCAGAAGGACTACGGTGACGAGCGCAAGACGGCCATCATTGACGAGCAGGCGGAGATTGGCCTTGAAGACCTCATTGCCGTTGAGGATGTGGTGATCACACTCTCTCACTCCCAGTATCTCAAGCGAACCCCGCTTTCCACCTACCGCCAGCAGGCCCGCGGAGGCAAGGGGCGGCTGGGAATGAAAACCCGCGAGGCGGACTTTGTGGAGGGACTGTTCGTTGCCTCCACGCACAGCTACATTCTGGTCTTTACCAATACGGGCAGGGTGCACTGGCTGAAGGTCTATGAGATTCCCGATGTGGCGGCCGCCGGACGCGGTAAACACATTCTCAACCTCGTGAATCTGAACCCGCGCGAAAAGGTGGCCTCGCTGGTGACCCTGAAGGAACTTCCGGAAGAACGAAAAGACATTGAAGTAAACGGCGAAACCTACGCGGCCGAAGGTTATGTCACCCTCGTGACGCGCAACGGCGTCATCAAGAAGACGCGCCTGGCGAATTTTTCCAACCCTATGTCGCGAGGCATCATCGCCATGAATGTGGATGATGATGATGAGTTGATTGGAGCCAAGCAGACGACGGGGCAGGACACCATCTTCCTCGCCACGCACGAAGGCATGGCCATTCGCTTCCCGGAAAGCGACGTTCGTGACATGGGCCGCCAGGCACGCGGCGTACGAGCAATGACGCTCGAGAAGGGTGATTACATCGTCGGCGTCGAGGTAGTGGGAGAAAAAGAACTGATCCTTTCCGCCACCGAAAAAGGTTATGGTAAGCGCACTCCCATCACGGAATACCGGTTGCAATCACGCGCCGGCAAGGGTGTGATCAACGTAAAGACGACAGCGCGCAACGGCAAGGTGGTCAGCTCGCTCAGCGTTACGGAAGATTCGGAAGTCATGCTGATCACCCAGCAGGGCAAGATCGCGCGCCTTGATTCCGCCAAGATTCGGGAGTCCGGGCGCTCTTCCCAGGGAGTCCGGCTGATCAACCTTGGAGCAGAGGACCAACTGGCTGCAGCCTGCCTCATCCGGGCTGAGGATACCGAAGACGACACGCAGGGCGTTTTGATCCAGTAGTCCTTGATAACCGCATGCGGATGGTGTCATGATCCAGGTAGAGACGCTAAGGAGGGGATTATGGCATCAGAATCTGTCACCCTCGCAACGCGCTGGATTGCCCGTGGTTGGAGCATTCTCAGTATAATCTACGTTCTCATTGTTGCTGCCGGTGAGAGCTTGAGGAATCCAGGCCCGGGACCCACCGGTCAGGAGTGGGTGGGCTTAATGCTGTTTCCCATTGGGGTATGCATCGGACTCGCAGTGGCCTGGTTTCGTGAAGGGCTGGGGGGAATCACCGCTCTTGCTTGTCTTGTGGCTTTCTACGCCTGGACCCTTCATCAGTCTGGATCTTTACCCCATAGTCCCTTTTTCCTCTGGATCGGCGCTCCAAGCGTCATCTTTATCGCTGCGTGGCTGCAGGCTCGCCGATAACAGGGACGAGGCTATCAGCCAGGCGCTGCAAACAAGCGGGATCAAGCAGTGTGGGTTGTGACCCTTCGGTTCACCTGCTATCCTATTTTCTGAGGGGCATCCATTGGGCGAGCTGGAAAATAAGCAGAAACGGCTGGAAGGCGGGCTGAAGAAAGTGTCTTCCTTGATTGTCGCCTATTCCGGCGGCGTCGATTCCGCTTACCTGGCCTATGCGGCGCATCAGGCGCTTGGAGACCGCATGCTCGCCGTCACAGCGCTCAGCGCCAGTTACTCGGAGCGCGACCGTCGAGAGGCCGAGGCCTGTGTCGAACGTTTCCGGGTTCCGCACCAGTTTATTAACACTTCCGAACTTTCAAATCCCGACTATCGCGCCAACAACCCCGACCGCTGCTTCTTTTGCAAGGACGAGCTTTTCAGCCAGCTCGACCAGCTCGCCGCGCTGCGCGGATTTTCAGCCGTGGCCTACGGCGTGAATGTGGACGACCAGGGCGACTGGCGTCCCGGCCAGCAGGCGGCCCGCAATCACAAGGTCCTGACGCCGCTGCTCGACGCCGGACTCACCAAGGCCGACATTCGTGAACTCTCGAGGCGTGTGGATTTGCCCGTCTGGGATCGTCCGGCTTCAGCCTGCCTCTCTTCGCGTATTGCCTACGGTGTTGAAGTCACTCCCGAACGGCTGGCTGTGGTGGAAAATGGCGAAGAGGCGCTTCGCGCGCTTGGCTTCCGCCAGTTCCGTGTCCGCCATCATGACAACCTGGTACGTCTGGAATTCGCCCCCGAAGAGCTTCCGCGTGCATTGACGGCGGAAATGGCGGCAAAGTTTGTCGAGATCTTCAAGCCTCTGGGATTCAACTTTGTAACACTTGATCTGGAAGGCTATCGCAGCGGGTCTCTTAACACCCACCTTGTCAAAATTGCCCGCTGACCGGAACTGCAAACCACAACCAATCCTCGAAACGAAAGACCCCTCATCTGGAATAGCTCACGCAGTTGCACCAGGTGAACGGGGTTACTCCTCGGCGGGACCTGTCGCGGCAGGGTTCGAGAACTCCATTGCGACCTTGATCGTGTTGCAGTGGATGCGGACTGTATCCGCCACGTGGCGCGCGTAGCCACCAGCAAAGGTTACCACCACCGGAATATTCTTTGCCCTCGCCTTCTCAAACAGGATGCGGTCGCGGTGTTCGAGGCCCTGCAGGCTGAGCTTCAGCCCGCCCAACTGGTCCTCGCGATAAGGATCGGCGCCCGCAAGGTAGAAAATCACCTGGGGGTTGAACTCCGCGAGCGCTTTGTCGAGGCTGTCTTCAAGAACAGTGAGATACTCCGTGTCCTGGACTCCGTTGTGGAGGTTCACGTCCAGATTGCTGGGTGGCTTGGGGTAGGGATAGTTGTTTTCCTGGTGGATTGAAACCGTGTAGACAGACTCGTCGTTGCTGAAAATGGCCGCGGTGCCGTTCCCCTGATGGACGTCGCAATCGACCGTCATGGCCCGCTGGATGAGGTTGTCTTTCTGCAGGCGCCGGATAGCGACGGCGACGTCGTGGATCGCGCAGAATCCCTCGCCGTGGTCAGGAAAGGCGTGATGAAAGCCGCCGCCAACATTGACACCGACGCCTTCGTCAAGCGCCAGTCGTCCCGCCAAAATCGAACCGCCTGCCGAAAGCCAGACTGCCTTGACAAGTTCGGGAGAATAAGGCACCTCCATCCTCAGGATTTCAACGTGGGAAAGCTTCGCGTTCTTCAATTTCCAGATGTAATCGCGATCATGCACCAGGGCCACATCGTCATCCGAGGCTGGAGAGGGCTCAAAGATCTCCTCAGGACTGATTAAGTTTTCCTGGAGCAAACGCTCCT
>DATLWV010000118.1:0-2860 GCA_035576145.1 Terriglobia bacterium | reverse complement strand
TGCACCATCCCTCGGAACATCTTGGTATGGCTTAAGCGTATCGCCGAATCCAAATCGATTCTGCTCATTTTCCCGACTAACTCAATGCTTCCCTTGCGCTTACAAGTTTTCTCAAAACCAACATTGGGACAGTACTGATTTCAGATTTCAGATTCAAGACAGCCATGCCGGGCTGAAGCCCGGCGCTACAGGAAGGCGCCACCAGCCGGCGCATGGCCCGGAACCCAACACTCAGAACGCTGCACTCAGAACTACAAAGTCATTCGTAATTCGTAACTTGTAACTCCCCCCTCCGTCCCGCCTGCGGTGACCCGCAACAAAGCGTATATTGAAAGAAGATGGCGCATTCCTCACGATGAAACTGAATGCGCCTGCATGCGGGAGGCACGTTATGCTGAAACGCTTCCTGATTGTTCTAACGGCCGTGGTGTTGGTTGCTGCGGTGGCCGCAGGATTGTACATCCGCGCCAGTGTGAAATCGGTTCCCCACCTTTTCAAGCGCAATGGGGAACTGAAAGCCCAGGGCTACTACATGGGCGAGTTCGAGTTCAAGATGGTGGCCGTGCAGTACTATCTGAACGAGGGCCGCTACCTGACGGCCTTCAGCACGCTGCGGCGCATTCGCCGGGAGATGGAAACCACCGAGGGGCTGGTGAAGATGCCCGAGGAGGCTTCTCCCAGCCAGATGATGGACTTCCTGCTCGACCGGCAGGACCCCGCAACCGGCGCCTTTATGGACGCGAGCTATCCGTACTTCACTTACATCGGGCCGACGCTCAACGCGGTGGAGGCCCTGGAAGGCCTGGCTCGCCAGACGGGCCGGCCGCTGAAGCTGAAATATCCGCTGTGGTTTCTTGACCAGATCCGGAATCCGGAGGACCTTCGAACTTTTCTGGACTCACACCTTTACCTGCAGGAAAAGTGGGCGCGGCTTGGAGGTCCCGGGCCATATACGGCTGTTTCCGAATTGAGAGGCGTCGATGTGCTGGAGCAGGCCGGCCTCTACCGTTTTTCTGACGCATGGAAGGACACGTTGCGCCAGTGGTTCTATGAGACCCAGGACCCCGCCACGGGCTTTTGGGGAGCCCGGATTGGGAGCCCCGCAAAGTGGCGGCAAAATGTGGATGCCAACTCCACCTACCACGTTCTGAAGCTGGTGCTGACCAGGCGGGGCGAGAACCAGAGCGAGAAGTACCCCCTGCGTTACGCCGGAAAGCTGGTGCACAATCTGCTGAAGATTCTGGACAGGCCGGTCCCCGACAACGCGACAGCACAAGCACGCCTGGAGCCTGGACCAGTCGCAGGGAGCGGAAATGGTGACCCGCCTGTGGGGCCACCTGCCGGAGCCCGACCAGGCGCTTGCCCGCAAATCGATGGAGACCTTTCTGGCCGTGCGCTACCGGTTCTTCCGGCCTGCAGAGGGAGGGTTCAGCCTCTACACCGAGAGCGCCCATGCCGATGTGGACGGTACCGGCAACACCCTGGGGCGGCTTAGGGCAACCGGGTCACTGCCGGGCACCTGGGAACGGGAAAGGCTGTGGGGAAAAGCCCTTGCCGCCGCCCCGGCGGTGGTGACGAAGAAGCTCCGGCGATGGGAAGAGGCCGAGTTGCCTGTGGGGATTCGCGCGAATTCAGTGCGGGTCTATGAAAACAGATTGCCCGCAGGAGACGCATTCGATGATGCCAGCCTGGTCGAGATCATCTATCCGCGGAGTTCGCAAGTGCTCGATGTGATGGACCTGCGCCAGCACGTGGCAAGGTTTATCGCGACGGGCGGACAGGCGTTCGGCAATTGGACGCTGAAACAGAGCCTCGGAGAAGGCTTGGGCCTGGAGCATTCGCCAAAACGCGTTCCCGTCACCCAGGGCGGCCTTGACCTGGCACGAGTCGCGCGCGATCACAATGCGGCTCGCCGGCTTTATGTGGTTGGCTACGACGTTTTCCAGGTGCCCGTCTTCAGGGTGGAGTACTCGTTGGCAGGATAGGTAGCGCTGCGGCGGAGCGCATAGAGACACCCTGGCTAGTTCGCACCGCACCAATCTTGGCAGTGCCCAGGGCTTGCGCTGATGGCGAATCGAGTGGCCTTACCGTAAATAGCCCCTGTTAATAGCCTACACAATCATAAACACCCCCGAAATGAGACAAATGGGACGTTTGGGACGTTTTTTCTGAATTTTGTAAGTGACTGATAATTAATAGCTTATAGATTCGATACTCTTTGAAATCGGCGTTTCTCTGCAAAACCTGTCTATTTTTGGCACAGCAGGCAAAAATTACACCCTCGCCCGCAATGCTCAATGAATGGGTGGCACCTTCAGAATCTCAGCATAGACCAGCCGCCGCCCCGCGTGCACCAGCACCATTTCGCGGGAGGACGTCAACATCCAGAAGCGCCCTTGCACGACGGCGGTGCGCATCATCGTCAAGTTGGACGGCTGCGCCTGCTCGATCCAGTTCCACACACCCAGGATCGACTGATTGTGGCTGCCCGTCTGGCCGCCGCCGAGATAGGAGCTCAGTTCAAACCTGGCAACCTCGGCCTTCGGCAAGTTTACAATCAGCGTGCGGTTCGAATTATCCCAGCCCCAGGATGTCTTCCCCTCTCCCTCCACCACTTTCACAAAGAACGGCCGGGCATCCGGCCAGTCAGATCCCTGCGGATAGAAATCAACCGGCGGAACCGTTCCGGCAACGCCGCCGTCCTTATCCAGCATCACCATCGACATGCCGCGCTCTATGAAGGCCAGGTTCTTCTTGAATACAGGCCGACGGTCACAGAACGGCGCCAAAGTTACTACTCATAGCGCAACGCCACCATTGGATCGACTTTGCTTGCACGGCGGGCAGGGATGTAGCAGGC
>DATLWV010000117.1:0-10099 GCA_035576145.1 Terriglobia bacterium | reverse complement strand
ACGCAATCGGCACCACGGCTCCGATGGCAAGGGCCACACCGACCGCGGCGGCGACGGCCAGCGCGTGGCCAGCACCGAGCGGCAGAAGCGCCTGAAGCACCGCCCGACGGCGGCGCTCCTGCATGCCGAGGGCCACCGCGAACAGCCAGCCCATTCCGGGGTTGATGCCGTGAAAGGCGCCAAGCGCCAGTAGCACGGCCGAGGATGCTGTCATTCCACTCGTCATCACGCACCTCACGAAAAGCAGTAAGAGTCTGAGCTGGCGTCGCCACCCTCCAGGTGGACCTGGTGCGGTCGCATGCCATCGAACTCGAGAAAACCGTTTTGGGCGAGCCGAATGCCGCCGTTTGCCTCCACGTCCACCTTCGCCAGCCAGCCCCGGATGCCATCGGGATAGAACTGGTCGTCCCATGCGCGATAGAGCGAGTTGGTCAGGTACACCCGCTTCCCGTCGCGGCTGATCTCCACCATCTGCGGCCCGCCGTTCAGCGGCTGGCCTGGACGCGCCGGATGCGCCTGGCGACCAACCATCCCCCCGAGCCTTACCGAGCCGGTTTCGACGGGGTTGAAGGGATCAGACACATCGAATTGCTTCAGCTCACCCGTGCCCCAGCACGATACGTAGAGGAACCGGTCGTCGAGCGAGAGGTTGATGTCAGTGACGAAAGGGGGCACGGCACCGAATCCTTTGAGGAGCGGGGGCAAGTCATCCGCGCTTGCCGGTTCGGCCGGAATCTCAATCACCTTGCGGATGCGCCAGGTCCCGTTGCTATTGTCCCCTTCGCGGTGCCACATCCAGACTGATGCCGACAGGTCCTTCAGGCTGGTGACGACACCCACAAAGCCGTAGGCCTCGGTAGGATCGTGTGCAGGCCGCAATTCGAGCACCATCTGATACTCGGGGCCAAGTTCGAGCCTCTGCATGTGCCGCCGCTTGTTCAGATCCCAGACGTGCAGAGCGTTTCCATACTTGCCGGCCAGCAGCAGCTCGGGGTTCGCGCCCGATTCCACCATTTTGGGTGTGCCCCATTCGCTGGTGATCATGGTGTCGTGCCCGAGGTGCCACCAGAAGTCGTAGGACAGGTACTGGGGGCCGCGGTCGCGCTCCCACCGGCCTTTGATCTCGAAGGTCTCGGGATCCAGCATGAAGATCCCGCCCGGGCCGTTGCCCTCGCCGTCGCCAAGCGCGTTGATGTAGATGCCGTCGGGCCCGCAGTGTGCCGTGTGCGGGCGACTGTAACCGGTTTTCCGGATGACTTCGTCGGCCTCGATCACCTTCACGAGCCGCGGCTGACTTGGATCGGGCGCGGTGTCGAGAATGTGGATCCGTGACGATCGCATCCCGGGCACCACGAGGTAGCGCCGCTGCATGTGAGGGTGCGGAGAGTACGGGCACAGGCACGAGCTGCACGCATTCCACCCGAAGTGATGCAGCTCGTCCCCGGTGCCAGGCATATCCACTCGCGCGACCTGGGCGCCGTAGCCGGGCGACGCCGGATCGACGTCAAGCACGGCGAGCGCATCGCTGGCGGTCGGGTCAGGATTGAGAAGGGCCACGTAGGCCAGTGTCTCAGGCGGGGCCTGCATGGCCATGGTCGGTGACGGATAGAAGCTTTGGTCGGGTAGTATTTTCGGCATAGTCTTGTTCCTCCTTTGCGGTTTCGTACCGCACGATCCTGAGGCTATAATGGGGAGGTCGTCGGCGTCCTTTGAAAAGTCCCGAATATTTCTGAAGTTTTTCTGAACGGTGGTTCATGCGTAAAACAGAGGCACTGGGCACGTACCGTTTCGGTCCGTTCTGTCTCGACGTCCGGGAGCGCCAGCTTTCGCGCGCTGGGAAAGTCATCCCTTTGCGGGGCAAAGTGTTGGACATGCTTTCGGTTCTCGTCGAGAACTCCGGCCGACTGCTGACCAAGCAGGAGTTGCTGGATGCGGTGTGGCCCGAGACTGCGGTCGAGGAAAATAACCTGAATCACAACGTGTCGGTGCTGCGTAAGGCGCTCGGGGAGAAGGCGACAGGCCAGAAGTACATCGAGACGGTGCCAAAGGTTGGCTATCGGTTTGCGGCCCCAGTCGAGGTCACCGATTCGCCGGCCAAGTCCGCCGCCCCGCCGGGGGCAAAGGCGCGACAGGAAGTCCGGTACTGCACAACCTGGGACGGCGTTCGCCTCGCTTATGCCAGCATCGGAAGCGGACCTCCGTTGGTCAAGGCATCGAACTGGCTCACACATCTGGATCTTGAATGGAACAGCCCGATCTGGCGCCACTGGTGGGCTGCGCTCTCGGTTCACCACCGGGTCGTCCGCTACGACGAGCGTGGCAACGGCATGTCCCAGCGCGACGTGCCCGACGTCAGCTTCGACACCTGGATCCACGATCTTGAGACGGTCGTTGACGCAGCGGGACTCGAGCGATTTTCGCTCCTGGGGATCTCTCGCGGTGGGTCCATCGCTCTCGCGTACGCCGTAAAGCATCCCGAGCGCGTGTCACACCTTGTTCTCTACGGCACCTTTCCCGCGGGGGTGGACCACGTCGGCACGCCGCATGAAAAGGAAGAGCGCCGGGCGGTGACGAGCCTTGCTCGGCTCGGATGGGGCCTGAAGAATCCGGCGTTCTGTAAGATGTTCACGTGCCGATTCATTCCCGAGGCCACTCCGGAGCACGAACAGTGGTTTGACGAGCTGCAGCGAGTATCCACATCGCCGGAAAACGCGGCGAGGCTCATGGAGCGCGACGGCGAGATCGACGTTCGGCCTCTGCTGCGGCAGGTGCGTGTCCCCACACTGGTTATGCACTGCGACCGTGATCAAGTGGTGCCGCCAATGTGCGGCCAACAACTGGCGGCTGAAATCCCGGGCGCACGGTACGTGTCGCTTCCGAGCGCCAATCACCTGATCCTGGAAGCAGAGCCGGCCTGGCCGTTGTTTCTCCAGGAGCTCGGCCAGTTTCTCAATTGGCAGCGAACCTGAGATGCTCAGCGATTTTCCATCGTCTGGCCCGCGCGTGGAAAAAAGACGAGGTTAGGAAAATAGCTGCCTCTAATGCGTGCTAATCAACGGCCATTATTATTTAAACCCTGCATGAGCCGGACCTGGATCCCCAAGGCTGGTCAAATGTGTCCCGGATGTGCTTCCGCCGGCCCGAATGCCCTGGAACACAGCTGTCCCACTCTTGGCAGGGGAAGGGTGGTCCTATGAGAAGGTTGGAGGCAAGTGAGCAGATATAGGTGAATGGCCACTGTTATGAAAACGGATCTTGCCGACACACTACAGAGAATCGACGGCCATTTTTGTGACAGGGCGCATCCCTATTCATTCTCTTCGGTCCGGTTTGGCAATCTTCATCGAGAATTCCCCGCTCATTCAAGGGAATTCAGAAGTGCGCTCCGGAGAATGCCAAAACCTGAGCTTTATTGGCGGAGTATGCAGTCACGAGCGAACCCTTGTCTCCTTGATACCAGGGAAAAATACAGGGAATTAATGAGCGTTGACGGTTCAAGCTTCCCGCAAATCGCTTCATTTTCCACAACTTGATGGTGTAACTACACCACTGGCCAGAATCGGAACAGGGAATTAACAGGGAATTCAATATCGGCAAACTGGGAAGCTTCTTTTGCATATTTCCCCATGTCCTGCCGTGTATTTCTGCCTTGTCTCCCCAAGTAGACCGTCCGATTTGAGTCTCGGGGCGGAAGAGAGGGGTGATCGGCTCCTAGCGGAACCGGCCATGGGAGATGGTGCTTGAATATACCATCAGTCTTCCAGTAAGCACTTCGGTGTTAAGTTGATCTGGGTCTTGGCCAATGGTAATCAAAAGCCTCTAAACGTCCATCTCCGTCGGTTCCAATCTCGAAGCAGGTCACCGCGGGTGACAACAGAGGGGCCGAAACGTCTGCCGGTTCCAGGCTTAACCTTTTCGTCTTCCAGCCTATGGTATTCCAATAGTGACGTCCCTCCCCCTGAAAAGTGGTCCAGCGAGAGAGTGAGTTTTCCGGCAAAATCCTGGAGTGAGAAGGAGAGTTTTGTCGAGGAAGAAGACCCGATACACAGAGGAACAGATCGCCTACGCCTTGCGGCAAGCGGAGCTGGGAACCCCGGTGGTGGAAATAGTGCGGAAGATGGGCGTCAGCGAGCAGACTTTCTATGGGTGGAAGGAATCAGTGGGCGGGAAGAACAGGAAGTGCCGCACAATCAGAGACTGGGAAGCCACTTGTGGTTGAATGGCGATCCAAAAGACCATCCAGGAAGGCACCGGATCTGAGTTTGTTTCTGAGGTACTGAACAGACCGGTTTATCTAAACCGTACGACGATGGATTCCTGGCGCCCGAAGCACCCCACGAGCAACTGTTGTGTGGGATCGTTCAACGAGAGCCTGCGAGCCGGCGTTCTGAATTTGGAGGTAAAGTTCGTTGGAAGGCATTCCGGGCAGGATTGAAGCCTGGCGGGTATTGCAGTGGGAATTGTCCTCGGCAAGGCTTGGTGAAATCAGCCTGAACCGAATCTTCTTACGAAGGCGTGGTCCGACCACATGGTTGATTCTGCAATGCTAGAGGCAGGATACTCAAGTTGGACGCTGGATGGATAGACCTTTGGCCAGATGACGCATTCACAGCCGACGGTACATTGTTTCCGACTGCCCAAGTTATCCCGCAGGGTGATGGTCACCTCTAATTCGTCACGCGAGCACTCGCCTTGCATTGTTCGGGGCCCGCTGATAGTACTGGACTGCGCGGCACACGCCTTCTTCAAGAGAAACGCGCGGGGCCCAGCCGAACAACCGTCGCGCCTTTGAAATATCCAGGTATATCCGTTCGATCTCGCCCGGCCGCCTGGGGGCATACTCCGGTTCAAGACCTTGGATCCCTAATCCGTCCCGCACTCTTTCGAACACTTCGTAATCGGTTGTCGGCGCACCGCCGGCGATGTTTAGAGCCTCTCCCGTCCCACGTGTCAGCGCCAGCACATTTGCTTTGACTACATCCTCAACATAGACATAATCGCGCACCTTGGTTCCGTCGCCGTAGATAACCGGACGAATACCGGCCAATATCTGCTCGCAAAAAACCGCAAAGACACCCGCTTCTCCTTTGGAGCTTTGTCGTGGACCATAAACGTTGCCATAACGAAGCACGACATAGGGCAAATCGTAGAGCGACGAGAACATTAATAGATAATGCTCAACGGTGTGCTTGCTGATGCCGTACGGCGTGAAAGGGTTGATCGGATATTCCTCAGGCACCGGCATTTCTTCCGGCTCTCCGTAAGAGGCCCCGGCTGAGGAGATATACAGAAAGCGGCTGACCCTGTGAGCGATGGCTACCTCAAGAAGATTTATGGATCCCAGGATGTTGACCGAGGCGTCGAAAACCGGCTCGCGCACACCGCGCCGCACGTCTACCTGAGCTGCATGATGGTTCACGGCATCCGGTTTTTCCCTGGAAAAGACGTGTTCCAAAAACTCCCGGTCCCGAACGTCTCCTTCATAGAACCGGGCCCTCGGGTTTACGTTGGCCATCGACCCCCGCGACATATCGTCAAGGATCGCCACATCATGGTCCTCGGCGATGTAGGCGTCCGCCACATGCGATGCGATGAAGCCGGCTCCGCCAGTGACAAGAATCTTCATGGTTCGATACCTCCTCGTTCGCTAAGACCCGGTAGTAAGATGTTTCAGTTTTCTTCCCGTTGAAACCCTTTGCCTGAAAAGATCACGGCAATGATTCGGATCTAGGATTGGTCAGGGAATGTGGCGTTTGTCGCCGCATTCCCCGTAATCGGAAACATCTACCTTTCTGTGAGCATTGCCTCCAAAGTTGAGGCCACGTGCTCCTGTTCCCTTGCTGAAACGTACCAGTCGATCGTCCGGCAAAGGCCATCCATGAACATAACCTTCGGCTCCCACCCCAGAAGTTTCCTGGCCAGTGAGTTATCCGCCACACGGTTGTAAGGTCCTGTGGGCATTTCCGGATGAAGTTCGACCCGGGCGTCATGACCCATATAACGAAGGATTTCCTTCGCTGCGTCGATGACCCGAATGCGCTCCATTGTCCCGAGGTTGACGGCCGTGCCATCGTCAATTGTCTCAGCAGCCAGAATGGTGCCGTTGACGATATCGTCGATGTAGGTCCAGTTTCGGATTTGTTCGCCAGTTCCCCAGACGACAAACGGATCCTGCTTTACGAAGGCGCGCGCAATCATGGCAATGACGGCATGATTTTCGACTCCCCGCGGGCCGTACACCGTGAAATAGCGGCAGGAGGCTGCCTTCAAGCCGTGCTCCCTGGAATAAGCTCGGAGGGTCATCTCGGCCATTAGTTTGGCCCATCCGTACATATTGTCTGCGTCGTAGGGGGGGGCCACCATGTCTTCGGTAAGGTACAGGACCTGGTCCGGGTCGGTCTGGATGTAGTTGGGATACACGCATCCCGATGAGGCGTACACCACTTTACCTATGCGGGCTTTCTGACACGCGCGGAACACGACGCCGTCCAGCATCAGGTTTGAGGCGCATGCCGCCTGATGCAGGTCCACGTAACCGCGTCCGCCGTGGTCTGCGGCTAAGTGAAATACGACGTCGATCCCTTTGACGGCCTCTTCGGCAACACCGGGTTCGCGAAGATCGTTCTCAACAAACTCCACTTTTTGGTTCATGACGTGAGTGGCGATGTTTTCAAGCTTACCGCTGGTCAAGTCATCGACCACGCGGACTTTTGCCCCCTTTTTTAGCAGGGCGTCAACGAGGGTCGAGCCAATAAATGAAGCTCCACCCGTTACCAAAACATTGCAGTTCTTCCAGTCCATATTGCGCCTCCTTGTTGGCTAGTTGAATTTCCTGAGATTGAGGATTTCCAAATTGATGTTCCAGACAAGCTGAGATCCGTAAACCAGATAGCGCCGCCAAAGCCTGCGCGGTTCAGAAACAAGCCGAAAGAACCATTCCAGCCCGTGCTCGCGCATCCAGGTGGGGGCTTGCCTAACCCTTCCGGTGTGGAAATCAAACGCGGCCCCGACTCCGACCATCACAGGCACGTCAACCTTTTCGCGAAAGTCACACATCCACTTCTCCTGTTTCGGAGTGCTAAGGCCCACCCAAAGGACGTCCGGCGCGGTTAACTGAATTCTGCTGGTCACCTGCCTGTCTTCTTCGGCAGTCAGGTTACGGAATGGCGGACAATAGGTGCCCGCGATTCTGATCCCATAAAGGCCGTGCATCTTCCCGGCCAGCAGGTCGGCTACGCCATCGGCTCCGCCATAGAAGAAGTGGCTGTAGCGGTCACCTGTCTGCTTGAAAAACGTTTCCATAAGTTCGGGCCCGTAAACACGTCGTGGCATCGTATATCCATGCCTGCGGCCCATCCACACCAGTGGCATGCCGTCCGGAACAACCAGGTCAGCCGAATTCAAAATGTTTCTGAAGGTCCGTTGGCGATGCGCCTCAACCACGCCGTGCATTCCTGTGACCGCAACGAAATGAGTACTGGTCCTGTTGCGGATCCAACTCTCCATGGTCGCAATAACGGCCGGAATTTGAATAGCATTGACGCGAACTCCAAGAACACCAAAGTCAGGCATCTGACCTCTTGCCTCCGTTGTATCGGGAATTGGCAGGTGTGGGCCTACCGGACGCCAGGGCTGGACGAGGTAACACTTTCGCCCTTTGGATCGTAGTAATGATCTGCCGCGGGCGGTTTTTGCATAGCCTTTTGGTAAATATCCATCAGCAGCAAATAGTTCTTTTCGGCCGTGTATTTGAGTTCGAACTCGCGGCGGGCCGTGGCCCCCATCGCTCGCATATACGAGGGGTGCTCCCATCCCCAGGCGATGCTGTCCGCCAGTTGCTCACTGCTGTTGGGGTCAAAAAGGAGACCGGTGTGCTGGTGCGTCACAATTTCCTGCATTGCCCCCAGGCGGGAGCAAACCACCGGCGTTCCGCCCGCAAAAGCCTCCACGATGGTCATCGGAAAATTCTCGTAGCACGTGCTCGGCAATATAAGAAAGAGGGCGTCCTTAATGACCTCCTGTGTTTCCGCACGACCCAGGCGGCCCATAAAGTGGACTGACGATAGCCTGTGCTGCTCCGCAAATTTCATCAACTCTGCCCGCAAAGGACCATCGCCCACAATGCGAAGCGGAATCGTTTTCCGAAGGCGACGCCAGGCGTGCAACAACGACTGCAAACCTTTTTCTGGAGAAAGTCGCCCAACAAAAATGGCATATCCACCATTTTGCGTTCCACGGCCCGGGTCGGGAGCCGCAAAGTTGGGTTTCACGCAGATTTTCTCACCAGGAAATCCACCTCTGATGAACTGTTGTCTGGCAAATTCTGTGAGGGCAATGTAGCTCGCGATATTGTGGCTCCAAGTTGGAAGTCTGCGATGTGTTGCCAGCATGGAGGCCACGGCGGCGGTCGCCCAGCGGGAATTTCGATAGCAGCCGTGGATGACACTGCGGCGAAGGCTTTGCGTAACACATTCCTCGCAGATATGACCGTCGCGGTAAAAAGTTGCGGCGGGGCAGAGCAGACGAAAATTGTGCAGGGTCTGTACCACTGGAACTTCAGCTTTTGTGCATTCAGAGTAGATGGAGGGCGAGATTTGCATGAAAGTGTTATGGACGTGGGTGATGTCGGGTTTCTCCCGCCTGAGGATCCCGGCAATTTCCCGCTGGGAGTCCTCGGCCCATATCATCTGTCTGATCAGCAGCAACCGGTGAAGAGTCGTATAACGGTCGATTTCGCGATTGGTGCGCCTGTACGTCACGACACGGTGGCCGAAGCTGGAAAGAATCTGGCGCTCAAGCTGAAAGACAATGTCTTCGCCGCCAGTTTGCTGATACTCGTTATGTACGAGAAGAATCTTCATCCTTCCAGCGCACAGGGGTTCTTGAGATGCAGTAACTGTCCGGCAGTTCGGTAGTCCAATGTTTTGCTGTTCGGCAAGTACAGGACGCCCTCTCGATTGGACACATAATCCAGGATTTTCTTGAGGTCATTCCAGAGTCCTAATTCATCAATCTCCCAGGAATGGCCGTAAAGGTGAAACACTCCGCCGTCCAGCAGGATGGAATCAAACAGGATTCTCGCCAACTCGACCCAGCTTTGCACCTCCCACAATTGGGTTAGGTATCTCCAGGCATTCCCCAAATCCATGGCCCTTGCCATGTTACGGATGTAGTCCGATTTCGAGTGGGGGAAGACGTGAATGGTGGTGGGCATCCTGTAGGGATCGAACTGAAGTCCCAGCGAAAACATCTCAGTCGTCCGGGCGCCCGTATATCCCGCCTGCTTCACAGAGCGAATTGCCACACTACTATGACGGCCGCGAGGGTAAGCAAACATACGCACCTCGCACCCCAGAATTTCTTCCAGACTGTGCTTACAAACTTCCACTTCCTGAATGACAACCTTTCTGGGGCATTGAGGGAGGATGCGGTGTGAAAATCCGTGTCCGCCAATCTCAAAACCTTCCTCTTTAAGGGCCCTTAATTCACTTCGTCCCAGGGCGTGAAGGCCGTGGTGGCCGGTGATGGGCACATAGAACGTAGCAGGCAGATTGCGCGCATGAAGCATCTCGGCGATCTTGAAGTCAAGAACATCACCGTCGTCCCAGCTGGTTGTAACGATTCGAGGCAGCGGGCGCGAAGCTTCAAGTCCCGCGACGTTATGGGAAATGGGAGCTGTTCTCTCTGCTGTGATCATAACCAACCTCTCAACAGGTCTGGTAAAGCGGGCATCTTTAAGCCACTGGCAGGAAGTGCGCTTTCCGGAAAGTTGCGGATGTCTTCTTAATGCTGCTCGATTAGTGTTTCATGGGCCCAGGAATGCCCTTGCCATGTCGCGAGTGTTTGCGCTGAATTCAGCCATGCAAAGAATCTTCCTGCCATCGATCCCAAATGATAGGCGTTATCGACAAATCGGTTGTTCCAGGAGGTAAATATAGAGTCATCAAGTCTTGAGGACTTCACAATTCCTGCCGCGTAGCCGGATTGCTGGGTGATGGTGTTGTTGTGGACATAGAGGTTCTGGAGGTTGTAGGGGAGACCCGTTTTTTCGTTGGTTCCACGGACTGCCTGTGTTCCCCCGATTCCGTTCATACAGTCC
>DATLWV010000116.1:0-14514 GCA_035576145.1 Terriglobia bacterium | reverse complement strand
CTGACTGAATACTGCGTTGTCCCCCAAGGCGAATACGACATCACCGGCACCTGCGCCATGAATCATGGCGCCGGCAATGACCTTGACCCCCAGTTGATTACCCAGGGCAAGAACGAATCGATCTTTCTGATTTCGGACAAGACCGAGAAGACCCTGGAAAAGGACATGCATTTCCGAGCCTGGAAGCACATCATTGGAGGCGGGCTGCTGGCGGTGGGCGGCGCGGCGGTGCTGCTCGAAGCCCTGGGACTTCTGGTGTAATCCAATCCATCGCGATACCCCGCGCTTGCGCCTGTTGGCGGCACATTCCTTCCCGGTTTTGATGCCGAAATACCTGTATGTAAAGTTCTCCAATGCTTTACAAGATTTTTGCTCCTGCCTGACAACGATCGGATGCTAACCGGTTACGCTGAATTTTGTCGATGCTACAGGAAACGCAGGCACGGGAAGCCAGCAAAGCTTCTTTTTCCGGGCTCTTGGTTGCCTGCAATACATCTTTCCCGGTGAGTAGACGCCCTCCCTCGATGTTCTGCAGGGGTTAGTACCAGCGATGGTCTGAGTAATCTCTTTGCCGGGGCCAAAAAGGACAGAACAAAATGAAGGTTAGTGTAGATGGTGATTACTGGGAATGCAGCAGACTTGCCTTGTTAATCTCTATGCTGGTGATAGTTCTTGGGGGATGCACAGCCGATAAGAAGCCCTCGAAAGTGGAAACCACACTGGCGAATATGGCCAAAGATGTTGTCATTCCCATCGAAGCCGAGAACAAGACCAATCCTCTGCCCGCAAACGAGGATGCCGTGACTGACGGAAGAAAACTATATATGCAATCCTGCGCAATTTGCCACGGCACGGATGGGCACGGCCACACCGAAGTCGGGCGCAGCATGTATCCGCCCGCCATGGATCTGACCTCGCCTCACGTCCAGCACTGGAGCGACGCAGAGCTTTTCTGGATCATTCAGAACGGCGTGCGGCTGACGGGAATGCCGTCATGGAAATCGGCCATCGGCGATGACGACACCTGGAGGGTCGTAAACTTTATTCGCAGTTTGCCGGAAACTGGTATTCAGGTTGCCGCCCTATCCGACCCTCCGGCCAGAACAGGAGAAGAGGGGTCGAGGGAAAAGTTGATTGAATATGGCAAGACTCTTTACCGACAGGAAGGCTGCTTTATGTGTCACCGCCTTAACGGTGAAGGTGGAAAGGTGGGGCCGGACCTGACCGTGCAGGGGGCTCGCGGTAGAAGCGACGAATGGCTGATCGGCCACTTCAAGGACCCTCCAGCTTACACCCCCGGCTCCATCATGCCGGCCTTTAAGAACCTGACGGACGAACAGTTGAAGGCGCTCACGGTCTTTCTACAAAGTCAAAAGGGGAATCATTCGCCGTCAGCGCGTTCATCCTTGCGCGGGTCAACGAAAGGCCAGAGCCGCATCGCCAGCTTCCGCCGCCATCAGGGCTGAGAGTAAATCGGGCTTGAAAACACCTGCGGATCGTACTTTCTACCGTACTTGTTGGGATGGACCATGACTAATTCCCTGGACCTTTCCAATCGGATTGTTTCAAGCGAGGTTGCATCCGTTCCAATCGTGACTTCGCGAGAGGCTTCCTTTAGATTCTCTGGCGAGCAGTGCTCTTCCCACAGGTTCAGTTTGTACTGGCCGGCCGGAACATCGGGAATCACGACGTCGCCCTTCCTGCTTGAAACTGCAAAATACGGTGTGTCAACGACAACCACAATCGCACTCATTTGAGGATGGATGTTGCAGAAGATGTAGCAAATGCCGGCGCGGTCAAAGTGGACGCTGCGAGTTGATCCTGCCTCGTAGAGTCCAAGGTCGAACCGCTTGCCATTGAACAGGGAAAAAACATTGTGAAAAAACGGGTCGTGATTCGGGAAATCCACGACAGAGCCGACTTCCACTGCCACCACGTGCGGAACGAATTGTTTGTTCTTCTGAACAAGGTGTGGCCTGGTCCCTGAGTTTTGTGCGCGGGGCAGTGAACCCGCCCAGCCCTTCGCCGGCGTAAGCCATAACACCGCGTTCAAATCTTGCGGTGAGCTATGCGAGTCTTGCTTCGGACTCTCAATGATGATGTGCGCTTTGACAGCCGCACCTTGTGCAAATGGTCCCCCAAATCCACACAACACGGTAACTGCCCATACAAGGCAGGATTGTTTCATAACTGACATAAAGCTACTCCCGATGGATCTAAAACAAAACTCCGACTCCCAGGTTCAGGTGTCCCGCAGTGTATCTGTCGCCATTGGTCTCCGACGTATTAATGTGGCGATATTCCAGTGAGAAAATCAAGTCCGTGCGAGGCCGGTAAATCACATTAAACATCTCACTCTGGTTTCTCGAGATTCGCGAATAAGCATAGCTGTAAGACCTGTCAAACCGCCGCAGATCGCTGCTGAAAGGATTATCTTGTCCATAAGCAGCATTGAATTCCAAGGCCTCTGTGGCTTTGAACTTCAACTGTGTCCACCCGCCAATGGTATTCAGGCCCGTCAGAGATGAAGTCGGGTCCGTAACAAGCCCGCTGAACAGAACACTGCGCCCCGTTCCTCCACCCAGACCGCCGAGCGCTCTTCCCCGGTAGAACTCTCCTGTAAGGCCCAGCCAGTTGCCCATCGGAACACTCCAGTCCGCCGTACCTCCCCAGGCATCCATACTCCGTCCGAGTCCGTAATTCTGCCGGCTGTAATAGCCGCCCAATCCCAGTGAGAGCGCGCGATCGTCAGGACCGTGACTCCACGCGATCCGCGATGCATAGGCCGGCTGTCGCGATCTCTCACCCGCCTGAGGTGTCCGATAGATTTCCGACGCCGGAGGCTCGCCTGAGAGCGGGTCAAGAAATCCTCCCTGGAGTGTAATGCCACTCGAGTTCGAAAGATCAAACCGATGCTCCAGCCGGGCCTGCGGAGTCCATGTCCAGAGGTTTCCCGCGTAAGATAAGGCAGGGTAGCCGAGGGATGCAATCGAAGTTGGTGACAGAGGAGAAAAGAAGGGTGTGTCCTGGCCAACGACGATTGACGTCCGGTCCCAATCCATCCGCACCGTAGCGGTGCGCAGACGCATCAGCCCTTCTGTCACTCCATTTGTGACATCAGGGAACCCACCGAAGAGGTCCAAGTGCAAGTCAGCGCTGGTTCGGGCGCCGGCAAATGTCGGGCCATAGATTTCAAAGCCCAGTTCCGATTGTCGGGCTGTAGCGCCAAAGCTGCCCGCTGTGTCAAACGTCCCGCGGCCCAGGGCGAGGGTTGGAACGTCCTGGTTATTGACGCGTCCACTGTTTTCAAAAGCGTTCAACAGGGCGATGCCGGAAAGTCTCAAACGATACTTGGAGGCACTCTCCACTTTGGTTTGATATTGGTCATCGACCTTTGCTCGGAGGAGTTCCTGCCCCTCCTCCAACTTCGATACGCGCTCATTCATTTCCGGCTGCTCAGTTGATTGGCTCGCAGCAGACTGTGCTGGGGGTTCCTGCGCTTGCGGCTTCACGATGGCGACGGTCTCCTTTCGCGGGTCAGCGCTCTTGGTCATCGCCAGCCTATCGAGGGCGCTTTCAAGCTCATGACGCAATTCTCGCGTTTCATGGCGAGAGCGGGAAACTTCCGTGCGCAACTCCGAGATTGTGTCATTGAGCTGCTGGACCTGTTGGGCCAGCGACCTCACCGATTGTTCCAGGGATGAGGTAGTCCCCTCGTTTCCGCCGGCAGCCACTGCCTGTGCAGCAGCGGGAATGTTTGTGAGGAAGAACGCCAGGATTGCGCCTCCCGCAATTCCATAAGGCCGTCTTTTACGCGATACCATAAGTCCCCCCTCCGTATGCTTTCCCTTACCGTGCTCTTCTGAGTGCGGCAGGGCCTTGATTGAGAGGATGCGAGATGTAGCCGATTTCTCCCCTTTCCGTAGATTTTACTCTTCAATTGTGTGGAGCTGGGGGGCATTTCGTCAGGACTCAGGTTCCTCCCCTGTCAGGTAAAGTGAACAGACGCACTTTTGACACACGGGGTTTGTGGCCACGTCGAGTTCCCGGCGAAACTTCACTGCCGGCGCGCCGTTCAAGACATCACTTAGATTTGCCTCGCGGATGTTCCCGATCGGACGATGAAAAAAGCATGGGCGGACCGTGCCATCCGCCTCGACAACAGCTGAAACCCAGGGTGCGTTGCAGTGAGGGGCAATGGGCTGGGTATGCCCGAGGGTTGCCCGATAATGCAGGACCACTCTGTGAAGTTTTTCAGGAGTTTCAGAAATATATCCCGATTCGATCTCCCGTTGACAATCGCGTATCAACGCTTTGATCTCAATGTCGAGTCCCTCGACTTCCGAGTTGTCCAGTGCGATGCTGTTCTGGCGCTCCCGCGACCAGCCGAGCGACCGGTTGAAAGCTTCAGAGGTGACATCCGCAGCCAGAAATGAAATCGAGTTCAGTCCCAGCGTGTGGGCTGCGCGCACGGTGTCGCGAAGGTACCGGAAATTACTCTTTTGAACCGTGCACCGGCCATGGACCGGCATTTGACGGCGCAACCGTCGGACTTCGCGGACTCCCGCCGAGAGACGGGTGAATGCCCCGGGGACGCACCGGATAGCATCATGCACCCCCGGCGGACCGTCAATTGAGACGATTACGTCATCCATCCATTGAGTCACGCTTTCCGCGTGCCTTTCAAGCAGCAAACCGGCCGTAAGAAGCGTCAGGCGGATCCCTTCCTCCCGGCACAGCTTGGCGAGTGACGGCAGATTCGAGTGCATCAAAGGCTCGCCCCCGGAAAAAACGATCCAACGCACCTTCAGTGCTCGGAGGCTATCCATGTGGGGCCTGAGATCTTCAGCGGTGATTTCACGCACCAGCCGGATCTTCCAGATGTCGCACATGAGGCACCGGCAGTTGCAGCGGTTGTGAGGAAACAGGACCAGAATTGGCAGGTCGTAGATGCGATGATCACAGACCTTTTCTTCAAACGCGCCATCGGGAGCCACGGCCTCGGCATGTTTGCTCATGCGCTTACCCGCTTTCCAGCCAGTCTTATAACCGCACCCAGACATGCGCAAGGATCTTTCAGCAGTTGTCCTACAGGAGCACGGATATAACAGGAGGTTCCCTCGACTTCGATATCTTCAAATCGTTCAAGGAAGTCAGATGGAAAGCTGAGAGCAATTTTGGCCGAGACCATGTGTGGACGTCCCGAAACCATGACCATCTCGATTGTGTTGAGACGTGTGTTGATCAACGTTTCGGCCGGGCTTACATTCTGCTGTTTCACAACCAGCAGGTCCGCATTCGACCCAGGCTGCAACTTCCCTTCGCCGTTTCGAAGGCGCAAAACATCGGCTGCCGATTCAGTGACCATGGAATAAATCTGCCTGGGGTCCAAGCCTTCTCGATGCGCAGCTCTGACTTCGTCGAGCAGATCTCCCTCGGCGGTGAGGGCTGAGTCGCTTCCTAACGAAATGCGGTCCCGTCTGCTTAAGCCGGCCATATCAAGCGTGGTCCCAAGAGTGAACCGATTGGACGTTGGACACCACACCAGCGCGGCGCCGCGCTGGCGTCGAAGTTCGTGCCCGCGCCCCGTCAGTCCGACACCGTGGACGATGACGGTCCGTGAGTTGAGCGCTCCAAGGCGGTCGAGGCGAAAGATTTCGTCTCCGCTCTGCTTGTCTGACCCTTCAGCGAGATGGATGATAAATGGCGCGCCGCGGGGCGTTGACAGGAAAGCTTGTTCTACATTCTTACCAAACCGCAACGAGTGGGCCCAGCCGTACCTTTTGACAACACGAACCGGAAAGTCAGCATCGAAAATGCTCTTTTCATATGCATTATGGTGGCAGACGGTGGTAATGCCGGAAAGCAGATTCTTAATTCCGCCCCACCACAGCCTCACCCGCTTGGGAATGGAGAGATGTTCGCGGATTGGAGAACTCTCGGGGTAAAAGATGTCGTCGGCCCATTTTCCAAAATTAGGATAAGGGCCTTGGCCGAGCCTCGGAAATAGATTGAACTCAAGATGGTCGTGTGAATTGATTAGTCCGGGAAGAATCAGACAGCCTTCCAGAGAAATTTCAACCTGCCTGCTTCTTAAATCTGCGTTTTCCACACCGGTTCTCTTTCGGCCTCGATCGATGAGTCGCAGGATTCGTCCGTTGGCAATTTCCAAATCTGCTCGAATGGTTGATGTAGCATCCAACGCCACCCACCCCCCCGAAAGCAGCAGCGAAGGTGAATCACTGACTTCCAGTCGCGGGTGAGAACGAACCGGACTTTGGGCAGTACGAATCATTTGTCAGCCGAGGGGCAAGACCCGCCCGGAGTAAAGGAACAGATTAAGATTGCAGGTCCCGCCTGTAACTGCTTAAGGAGATGTTCTTTTCCGCATCTTCTGAAAATCGGTCTTTCCGCTTCGCCGAAGCATGGGGTGATCAGTCTATCCAATTTGAACCCGTGTTCCCGGAACGTCCGGCAGAAGTAGTCGATCGAGAATCGAAAGTTCGCGATTTCAACAACCTCACCATTGTGCCGGAAGGTACGGCGCCAGCCCCTTTCCAAACCCGAGGGATGAAAGTCCGTCAAAATCAAGCGCCCTTCCTTTCGTAAGACGCGCGAAAGTTCAGACGCAAGGAGATTGAGGTCCGCAACATAACTTGCTGCGAAGGAACAGATCGCCAGGTCTGCAACCCGGGTCGGGATGGGGATCGCCGTGCAGTCGGCACGGACAAGACTTTCTCGTAAGGCGTGTTTTAGTCGTGCCTGCGCGAGCATCTCATGGGACAAATCAAACCCCATTCCGTGCCCCGCTCCCCTGGCCAGCAACAGATTGAGCCACCGGCCAGTTCCGCATGCTACGTCCAGTACAAACTTCCCTTCGAGACAGGGAAGCAAGGGGGTGAGTTCTCTTTCCTCAAGCGCGAGGAGCGGGTTGGGATCCCTATCGTAAGTTTCTGCCCACAGCGCGTAGGCGTTGGCCGGCGACAGGCAGCGAGCCGGATGACTAACACTCACGCGGTTTTGTACCGTCTCCTTTCCTTCCCACAAGACATTCCTCAAAGGCTTTCTGCCTCCGGTTTTCGGAGATTGATCAAACTCTGCGTCGCGCGAAGCTCATAAGGCAAAGAATAGAAGCGCAGGCGGTACCGCCACGCACTCAATAGCTGCAACAGACGGCGTCCCCAGTTCGGAAGCCGAATATCCTGAACCGTAGGCCAGCGTGAACTGACAACCAGGCGGAAGTTATCAATCCTGCGTTTTGTGGTGGGCTTCATCCAGGGTGTGGCAGGATCCTTCCGAATGGTGAAGTTATACCAGCGTTCGGTGGCCCATTCGTCTGGCGTAGTCGGAAAAGCAATCTGGCCCTCAACATCACCGTACATTCGTTCGCGCTGCGGAACAGGGGTGTAGTGGTAAATGATGATTTCAGATGCTGGATTCAATTGCTTGACCTTGCGGATGAACCCCAGGCACTCGCGGGTGTCGCGTTCCGGCTCTTTCGGATTGCCGACCACAAACGAGAATTCCGGAATAATACCGAATTGGCGGATGCGCCGCGCGAGTTCAAGTGTCTGTTCCGCCTTCAGTTTCTTGTTCATCTCCTTGAGAACCCAATCGGACCCTGACTCAGCTCCAAAGAAAATCATGCGGCAGCCTGATTTGCGAATGGCTTCAAACGTTGCGTCCGAGTATCGAAGCATGATGTCGATTCGCGCTTCACACCACCAGCCGAGATTGAGAGGGGCCAGGCGGTCGGCGAGTTCCCGGGCATGGTCTTCCCGCAAAAAGAAATTCATGTCATAGAACTGCACCGAATCAACTGCGTACGTGTGCACAAGATGGTGAAGGATGGCTTCCGTCCGCACGGGCGATTCCATTTTCTCGATGCTTCCGTACGCAGGAACAACACCGCAAAAGCTGCAGCTAAACGGGCATCCGATACTCGCATGGTGGGCAGCGGTTCGGCGGCCGAAGAACGAAGGCCGAACATATTCCCCGACCGGGAGGCGGTGATAGGGGTACCAGGGAAAGGCATCCGGGCCTTTCATTCTTCGTTCCGGATTGTGACGATGTTTGCCGGTGGGATCTTTGAAGGAAAGGCCTCTAATACTTTCCAGCGACCGTTGTCCCCGCAGCGCTTCCAGCAACTCAAGCAGGGTTTCCTCGCCCTGTCCTCGGGCCGCGAAATCGACGTAGTCAGCATTCAAGACCGCATCGGCGTAAATGGAAGGGAAATAGCCACCCCACATGATCGGAACACGGGGAAAGGCGCGGCGAGCCTCGCGGCACGCCTCAATGGCCGGAGCCAGCTGTGGGCCGGGCATCACCGTGACCGCCAGCAAGTCAACACTGCTCCGCCCAAGGAGATCCATAATCTTCTGGAGAGGGTAAGGGTCGACATTGCCATCCACAATGGCATACTCTTCCCGACCTTCAAGAACGGCTGCCAGAGCCAGAATCGATAGCGGAAATCGCCGGTTCTTTGGCTTCGTCGCGCGCGGATTGTAGAAGATAATCATGAGCTACTCAACCTGGCCCAAAGAACATAAAACTTTGCGGGTTCGCGCCGCCGCAACAGGCGAGCTTTTAACGGGCGCATGGCCCATCCCATGCCGTACCATGGTTCAAATTGTTTCCACTCGATATCGTACTCACGGGCGAGTTCCTCGAGCGTGTCCGGGGTTAGATATTCCCGGCTCTGTACGCTATCCGACGGAAAGCCATACTCGCTTTCAAATTTCAGCTGTTTTTCTAGGAGCATCTTTTGTCCGCTTTCGTCATTCCTGTAAAAAGGAGAGTCGATGATCAGGACGTGGCCAGGCCGGCGCAAGCATCGCAAAGTTTCCTGCAAGGTTCGGACATAGTTTTCCGAATAGTGGAAAGACGCGTTGAAGACGGCGATGTCGAATTGCGCGCCGTCAAAAGGCAATCGATCCATTTCTGCCTGGAACAAGTTGAAAGGGCGCGGCAGGAAGTCAAAGTAATGATGAGCCGCGCCGAGGCCATCCAGCGTGTTTGTGAGCAAATCCACCGCGGTGGGGCGGTGTCCTCGGAGTGCAAGGCGATAGCTCAACCAGCAGTTTCCTGCTCCGATATCCAACAGATCCAAACCACGTTTGTACCAGCACTCCATCCACGGCAGGAGGCGCTGATAGAAGAAGCGAAAACTTCGGGACCGAATCTTCCATTGCCAGGCGTTCCGGCCGGTAACATCCTTGTACGGAAGCTCCAGGTAAAAGTGCGCGCCTGCCGATCCCCGTCCTTCACGCAGCCTGACCGTTTCGTATTCGATCATAAACCGCTGAAAACGTTCTTCACGTGCGGGTGTAAGCGCCTTCCAGATTCTGCCTTCCTGGACGAACATGAATCCGCAGTAAGAACAAGACGGCTCTCGCAAAACACCCTTGGCGAGCACCATCGAAGGGTCAGAATGCCCGCAGACGGGGCATCGAAGGCGGATACTGTGCGCAATATCAGCCTCGACCTTCACGGATTCTTCCATTGTTTCCATTTGTTGCGCAGACTTGCCGTTCATGTTCACGTCCTCTCAAACGTTAGAAGCATGTGGTCAGCCATCGCACGGAACCCGGGGCACCCACCGAGCCAGGGATCGATTCGAGATGCAATATGAAACAGGCGCGGGTAATCAGCTGCAAGAAACTCCAGGTATGAGGGCGGGACCGTTACGCCCACGCCCTTCCAACCCACAAGCCGGAAGTATGGATGAAACGTCTTTTTCAAATGACGTACCGTGTGGTACCAGACCGTGGTCTCTGAACAGGCAGAAAGAACGGCTGAGCGCCCTCCTTGCCTGACACGCCGCACCGCCTTGCGGATGTTACCTTGCGCGATACACCAAAAAGTTTCCCAGATGCAGAATCGTCCGAACAGGCACAGGACCATCTTGCTCCGTTTCTTTATCAACTGCGCCAGGTCATATGCAATGAAAGAAAGATCGGGAATGCAGTTAAGCCCTGAGAAGTTTGAAAGCACTCCGTCAAAAGGACCTTCGTTCCTCAGGGTTCCGATTCGCTCGTTCGCCAGAACTCTGAAATCAACTGTGGCTGAAGTTGCAGTTTGGTCCGCCCGTTGCCGTGCAACAGCAATCATCCGGGGAGCTGAATCACACGCAGTCACATGGACCCTTCGTCCTGCCAGGTGCAACGCGTCAACTCCGGTTCCACAATTGATTTCCAGGATCCGTTGCCCAGCTGTGAAATTCCGGTCAATCTCCTTCCAAACCGACCTGCGCTGCGCCGACCCGATGGCTGAATTTGTAAAGCTGGCGTCATAGATTTCGGCAATTTTGTCGAAAGCATCTGCCGTTGTCTTTTCAGTTCCGGGAGTTAAAGTCATGGACCCTTACGCCTCGACTTCAGCAAATGAAATCCTCATTTCTTCGCGCGCCTTTTCGACTTGTTGTCGAAGCGCCACCATCTCAGAGGGCGTCGCGAAGCCATTTTTGTTAGACATTCTCTCGACTTCAACTTCAGTGCGCAAAAGCTCGTTTATGCTCTGGTAAAAACGACGTGAATGCCGTCCCTGGATTCTGAAGTCCCGGTCAGACCCTTCGCTCCAGGCTTCGAGCGCGGTGACGCGGTCTGCCACTTTTTCAAAATAGGGGGTTCCGCGAATCGGATAGGCAACAGTCGTGAGAAAAACATCAGGGTCGCTTCGCTTGACATGATCGATGGTGGCTTCAATGTCAGTCAGCTCCTCGCCTTCATAACCCCACATTAGGAACATGCCCGTCTGGATGCCGCTGACTTTGCACAGTTGGACGGCAGACTGAACCTGCTCCACGGAGACGCCCCGATGCATTGCGTCCAGGATCCTTTGTGAACCACTTTCGGAACCGATCCAGATTCGGAAGCAACCCAGCTCAGCTAGGAGCGCCACAATGCGGGGATTCAGCCGGTCAGCGCGCGAGATACATTCGAAGGGGATCTTGAGACCGCGGCGCTGCATCTCCGCCGCATATTCGAACAGCCATCCATGATGGATGGTGAAAACGTCGTCGGCCATCCAGATCATATCCGGGTTGTAACGCTCGAGAATCCATTCGAGTTCATCAACCACAGAAGAGGGTTTTCGCCGGCGGTGCGTGCGTCCATACACGGCATGGCTGCACCACTGGCAGTCATAGGGGCATCCGCGTGCGGTGATCAGGGATACCGAACCCGCGCCATGATGTTCACGCCAGGTTTTCAGATAGCGTTCGATTGCCACCGACTCACGGCTGGGCCAGGGTTGGCCGTCGATATTCGGAATCTGCGCCCGGGGTGGTGTCCGATGGACCCTGCCATCATCTCCTCGAAAAGCGATGCCGTTTACCTGGCTCAGATGATGGAATGAACCGCTCCTCAGAATCGGCAGCAACTCTTCAAGGGTGATCTCACCTTCTCCGATGACAACGACGTCAGCACCGGCTGCAAGGTACTCATTAATGTAGGAAGCCGGTTCAGGCCCTCCGACGATGGTTTTCCAGCCAGCTTCTTTTGCAGCCTGAAGAATCCGGACCACGCTTCCACGGGTCATGAGATTTGCGTAAACGCCCAGGATTGCGGGTTCGCCCATCCGCAGAACCTTCAACAAATCCTCCCGGGAGGCAAAAGTCGTGTCAAAGACTTCCACGTCAAAGTTCCTTGAGCGCAAGTGCGAGGCCAAATAGAGAATGCCCAGCGGAACATAGGGCTTCATGATCGCCTGCTCTTTGGCGTCCTCTTCCAGGAAGTAGCCGTGGGTCAAGAGCAAATCCATAACATTCATCCGTCAAACGACCCTGCACCGTGTTCTTCAATTATCCAGCGATGCCCTGCCAGCAAACTGCTCCCGAACTTCTTGTTAGTCGCATCCGACAGCGGAGCAAGCCAGGACAGGCAGCAATGTGGCGTCGGAATTCCTGCATACCGGTTCCAATTGCTCGACTCTATTCCAGAGTTCCGCGACGTGATCAGAACTTACGTTGACAGTGGGCACCGCGCGGTCCCGAAGGCTGAATCGCCATTCCTCCGCCGGACTCCTGGACTCCACTTCTGCATGAAGCGCATCACGGAGGGTACGGTAGAATTCACTTGTGTAAGCCCCCTTGAACATCATGGCCAGGTCATCGCTATCCACCCAGTTGCTCTTGGCTCCCAACTCCTCCCGCACGCGCTGGTAAAACTTAGTTCCGGGTAATGGGTAGGAAACTGAAACCCCGATGTCGTCCGGGCGCGCCTCACGTACCATTTGGATGGTTTTCTGGATGTCGGTCCATGTCTCTCCGGGATATCCGAACTGCAGGAAGAAGCAGGCGCGAATACCATAGTGTTTCAAATTATCGCGGGCCTGCAGGACCTGGTCGACGCGAATCCCCTTATCCATGGCATCCAGCACCTTCTGCGATCCGGATTCCACTCCCATCCACACCTCCGCGCAGCCGGACCTTGCAAGAGCCGCTACAGCTTCTCCATTGCGCATGAGGTCCGTCCTGGACTGCACCTTGAATGGGATGACGGCATTCAGCCTCTTGACCTGGCCCGCAAAACTCTGGACCCAACGGTTGTTGATCCCGAAAAGGTCATCTGCAAACCAGAGATGTTCAGCCCCAAATTTCTCGCGGAGCTGCCACATTTCTTCCGCCACAGACTCCGGAGTTCGGGCTTGGAAGGAGTCGCCATAGATCGGCTTTGCACACCAGTTGCATCGGTATGGGCAGCCACGGCTCGCCACCTGGTTAAGAGAGAAAAAGCCATGCGCATCTCGCCAGGTTTGCCGATATAGGTCCATGTCGATCAGGTCTCGCGCGGGGAACGGAAGTTGATCCAGGTCTCGCATCAGCGGCCTGTGTGATGACCGAACTACCTGCCCGCCGCAATTCGGTAAGTACGCGACGCCAGGAATCCTCATAGGGTCAGTCTTCAAGTCTTTGAGAAGCGAGTCGACGACTTCGAGCAATGTACACTCAGCTTCGCCTACGAGGACGTAATCCGCGCCTTTTGCCAGGTACTCGGCACAGTGGTCTGTGGAATCCGATCCGTGTACGACGACCGTTGCGCCAGCCAGTCGGGCAACGTCGATCATCTCGAACGCGACCTCTCTCATGCGGGTCAAACACATCTTGGAAAGGAAATTGAAATTGTCCTCAAAGATCGCAATGATTTTGGGATGATGCTTCCTGACTGCCTCTGGAAATCCCTCCGCAGGATCGTTGAGCATGCTGTCAAATAAAGCAACCGAGAAGCCCTTCTGCCTGAGCAGAGCGGCCGCATAGAGCGTGCCCAGGGGAGGGTACGGCTGCATCTTGCGCACTTGCTTGCGGTCATAAAAAAGGTGGTAGGAGTGCGTCAGCAGAACATCAACCAAAGTAATCTCCTTTCCGCATATGCGTCCGTCTACCCGAAATCAGCAGAGACACGCTCAGCAGACTTCCTGCATACCGTGCCCGAGCGATTGCCCCGTCAGTAACGACCGGCGAGTGACCAGTCGTTCAGATGCCCGCGCAAGCCACAGTTCCCAGGGAAAGCCGTAGTGGTTCTTCTGCAAGCGCCATCGCAGAGGCGCGCCGAGAGCCTTGCGAATCCCTCCCCTCACCCAGGGAACCTTCGCTGCGGTCCTGCGGATTTGGTTGTTCAGGAGGAAGTATTCAAGCATCCGCTTCAGCCGGTGAAGCTCCTCTCCCTGCAGCCACGGCAAGTGATTGCTTCCGAGGTCTACGTCGGCCCATTCTTCAAGGGACTGAGGCTCATGCACCCCCTTGAGCCGGAGTTCAGGCCAGATCGGAATTCCGGGATAGGGAGTAAAGATATTTGGAGAAAAGCTGACGTTGGAATATTTGCGGGCAATGTCGCTCATTATGCGGAAGGTTACCAGTCGGTCGGTTTCTGTTTCTCCCGGATATCCTAGAATGAGATTAAAAGTTACCCGAATGCCGGCCTGCTCCGACTTTCGGGCGGTCTCGTACATTTCGTCGATCCTCTGATGCTTCTTATTCATCAATGCGAGCACTTCCTGCGAGGCGGACTCCGTCCCAAAGCCCATGTGCGTCACACCTGACTCGCCCAGCAGCCGGACCTCATCGTCACTCATGCGACACAACAGGTCCGTTGAGGCCTGGAATGTCCAGCGGAACCTGACTTTTGATTCGAGAAAGCCCCGTGCGATTTCGACAGCTCGTTTTATGTTGACCGGAAAGTTTGAGTCCAGGAATGCAACTTCGCTAATCCGGTAGCGCGAAACAAGCTCGGTGACTTCCTGGACCACGCGGCCGGCACTGTAGGCGTTGAAGCGACGCTTGTAGAAGACCTGGTCGGTGCAGTAGTTGCAAGCGTAGGGGCAGCCCACGCTTGATGCATAGGGCAGTTTACGAACACCCGTTCCCTTCTCGTACGCGTCAAAGTTCCCCAGGTCGAACGCGGGGGTCGGAAGGTCGTTGACGTTTTCTATCGGACGATCGGGATTGTGATGCGCGCCGTCTGCCCGCTTGAGTGAAATTCCTCGGACGCTATCGAGAGGTTTTCCTTCACTCAGGAG
>DATLWV010000115.1:0-31027 GCA_035576145.1 Terriglobia bacterium | reverse complement strand
CCGAGCAGAAGGGCGATGCCGACGAAGGCGGCAAACACCTTGGCGCCGTAAATCAGCTGCTCCCTGGGCGTCTGCTTGCTGAGAACCGCAAACACCACGGAGACGAGGAAGGAAAAAAGCACCAAAGCTTCAAAATGAGAGAGGACCATTTGGTTTATCCTGCCGGGGAAACAGCCGCGATGTCATGCTGATCCCGCAAAGCGGGAGAAGCATCTGCTGTACCTTTGTCAAACCAAACAAAGCAGATTCCTCTCCCGCTTCAGCGGGATCGGAATGACGGGACCGGACGTGGGTCCCTCGATCTGCTAAGGCTTCCTCCCCAGCGCAATGTCGTACGCGTCAAGAATCGTCAATACGTTCAGCATGCCCGCCGCGATCAGGAACGCCGTGCCGTAGTCCGAGCAGACAAAATAAGTGTCGCCCCCCGCGTAGCCAAAGAATGTGGCTACTGGCATGGGCAGTCCGATGGAAAGCTCGGCAAAGTAGCCGAGCGTGTGCAGGTATGAACCGGAGCCGGTGGCAAAAAACTGCCCCTGCATGGCCAGCCCAAAAACAAACATAACCACGATAGCCACAAACAGCACCAGGGCCCGCCACCTGCGGCCCTGCAAGAAATGTCCCAGCCCGGGAACCAGCCACGCCGCCAGGCACAGGCCAAGAAGGCTGCCGGCGGAAGGCTTCGGGCCGGAAGGCTTGCCGGCTTCCTTCGGTGCTTTCTCTTCCTGTTCCTCGGTTTTTCTGGCCATAGGCTGGAATCAAAAAGGCTCTGCAGGCTTGCCACACGCGGCCCGCAACGCCCCCTGCAAATTCAACCTGTAACCTTACCACACGGCCCAAACCAGCGGCAATAAACGCCGTGTCCTGTTCGGCGGGGGGCGCTGTCACGACATGGGCACGCAGGCACGATTTCAGCTAGACGTTGTCCTGTGTTGGGTAGTCGCAGGCTTCGCGGCAGTCGGTGCAGTAGTATTGTCCGTCTTCAGTGAGCCGTGTGCCGTAGTCTGAGTGGCAGAGGGCGCAGTACCTGTCGCACGTGCAGCGTTCTTCCGGCTGGCCGCACACACAACATTGAAAAACCTTCCGTGGCATAAGTTGATTCTCCCTCCGACGCGGCAACCCAGCAGCGCCCTGAATATTCTCCTATCGGCAATTTCCCTTTGAGCGCACAGTGGCCAGGTAATGCCGATGCGCAATTGAGGAAGGCCTCGGTTTGAAATGTCGCCGGCCTGCAGAGCCGCGCCGAAGCCTGGCTCACCGGAACTTGTGATGCGCAACCTTGACCCTTTTCATGCGGGCGTGTTACCTTCCATCTTTCAGTATCGTCAAAAGACTTGACCAGGGAGGATTTGGATTTGGCTACGCTGGCAGAGTCCGGGCCAAAGCGGACGGCGCTCTACTCTGTCCACAAAGCGGCGGGCGCCCGAATGACGGAGTTCGGCGGCTGGGAAATGCCCATCGAGTACACGGGCATCACCCAGGAGCACCTGGCTGTGCGGACGCGGGCCGGCCTGTTTGACGTCAGCCACATGGGCGAAATTACTGTGCGCGGCCCAAAGGCGCTTGCCTTCCTTCAATCAATCACCTGCAATGACGTTTCTCGCCTGAGCGACCACCAGGCCCAGTACAGCGCCCTGATGTATTCCGAGGGCAGCGCGGTTGATGACTGCGTGGTCCATCGGATGGGCGAAAACGATTATTTCATCTGTGTGAACGCGGCCAACACCAATAAAGATTTCGCGTGGCTGGTGGAGCACAACTCCGCAGGCGCGGAACTGGAAAATGTTTCTCGCCAGTATTCACAGCTCGCGCTGCAGGGCCCACGGGCCACGGCAATTCTGACCAAGGTGACAGACGCTGACCTTGCTTCCATTCGCACCTACTGGTTTACGCCGGCCCGATGCTGCGGTGTGGAAGGCATCCTGGCAAGGACTGGATACACCGGCGAAGACGGCTTTGAGTTTTACTTTTCGCCTGAACATTCCGTACACGTGTGGAGCACGTTGCTGGAAGCGGGAAAAGATGAAGGCCTGCAGCCGGCCGGATTGGGTGCGCGCAACACGCTGCGCTTGGAGGCCGGATACGCGCTTTACGGCCACGAACTGGATGAGAACACCACGTTGCTGGAAGCCAACCTCGGATGGATCTGCAAGCTTGACAAGGGCGAGTTCCTCGGCCGCGAGGCACTGCTGCAGCAACGCGAGGAGGGCGTCCGCAAGAAGCTGGTGGGCTTTGAGATGGCTGAACCCGGCATAGCGCGCGATGGCTATCCGGTCTGGATTGGCGGAGAGAAAGTGGGCCAGGTGACCAGTGGGTCTCCCGCGCCATTCCTGAAGAAAAACATCGGGCTTGCTTTTGTGCCGCCGGAGGCGGCCCAGCCCGGCTACGAGATCATGATAGAGATCAGGCAGCGGCAGGCAAGGGCAAGGCAGGTGATACTACCTTTTTACAGACGGCCAAAGTAGGATGGAAAGACGGGGCGAAATGATGTCCGGCCCCAAAGCTAATCATAAGGGAGCGTGGGTCCCATGTACCCTGAAGAGTTTCAATACACCAAAGATCATGAGTGGATTCGAGTGGATGGTGATACCGGGACGATCGGAATAACCGACCACGCCCAGAAAGAACTGGGTGACATCGTCTATGTTGAACTTCCCAAATCGGGCGACGCAGTAACGGCTGCCGAGACATTTGGAACTGTGGAGTCCGTGAAAGCCGTTTCAGAGATTTATTCTCCTGTCACAGGAGAAGTGACCGCCGTCAACAACAAGCTCCAGGAACACCCGGAGCTGTTGAATTCCGACCCGCACGCAGGGGCTTGGCTCATCCGTGTTCATCTGTCGGAGCCTCAGGAGGTCGAGAAGCTGATGTCGTCGGAACAATACGAGGCGTACATCCGGGAGGCTGAGTCGCAATAATGCGTTATCTCCCGAACTCCCCGCGCAGCCGGGCAGAAATGCTTCGGACGCTCGGCCACAGTTCGATTGAAGAACTCTTTTCGCAAATTCCTGAACAAATTCGGTTTCAAGGCCGGCTGGACCTGCCCGGTCCGCTTTCGGAACAGGAGATTCTGGAATTTTTCAGGCAGGCTGCCAGCCAGAGCACCAGCGAGTATGCGTCGCTGCTGGGCGCGGGCGCTTACTCGCACTTCCGCCCCGCAGCGGTTGACGCGCTGCTTTCCCGCGGCGAATTCTTTACCGCCTACACTCCCTACCAGGCCGAACTCGCGCAGGGCACCCTGCAGGCGATGTTCGAATTCCAGACGCTGGTTGCCCAGCTGACCGGAATGGAAGTCTCGAACGCCTCGCTTTACGACGGATCGACGGCCACGACTGAGGCGGTGCTGATGGCCCTCCGCCTGACACGCCGCAATCGCGTGGTGGTGGCAAGGACACTGCATCCCGAATACCGCGAGGTGATGGCCACTTATCTGCGCCACCTGGGGACGGAAGTTACGGAAGTTCCGTACTCGCCTGCCGGGCAGTTGGACATCGCTGCGCTTAAGAAGGCTCTCACCGCAGAAACGGCCGTCGTGGTTGTGCAGTCGCCGAACTTTCTGGGTGTTATCGAACGTTTCGGCGAAGTAGCTGAGCTTGTTCACCGGAGCGGCGCTCTGCTGGTGGTGACGGTGACCGAGCCGCTCTCCCTGGCGGTGGTCAAACCCCCGGCGGAGGCGGACATCATCTGCGGCGAGGCCCAGTCCTTCGGCGTCCCCGTTGCTTTTGGAGGGCCGTACGTCGGCTTCCTCGCCACGCGGGATAAGTTTGTGCGGCAGATGCCGGGCCGGCTGGTGGGGCAGACCGTGGACACCCAGGGACGACGGGGATTTGTTCTGACTCTGGCCACGCGCGAGCAGCACATCCGGCGTGAGAAGGCCACTTCAAACATCTGCACCAACCAGTCGCTATGCGCGCTGGCCGCAACCATCTATCTTTGCCTGCTGGGCAAGCAAGGGTTGAAGACTCTGGCTGAACATAACCTTGCCCAAGCCCACTACGCCGCCAGCCGGCTTGCAACAGTGCCAGGAGCTTGCGTCCCGTTTGCTTCGCCGTTCTTCAATGAATTTGTCGTCAAGGCGCCCGGCAACGCCGAGGTCCTTCTGCGTGACCTGCGGCAGGAAAAGATTCTGGGTGGAGTGAATCTTGAGCGGTTCTATCCTGAGTTGAGGGATCATCTGCTGGTTTGTGTTACCGAAACCGTGAACAAGGCTGCTCTCGACCGGATGGTCAGGGTGTACAAGGAATTTTCCGGACAAAAACAGGCCAGAGCCGCGGCATCGCATCCCGTTGGCCAGGAGAAAGCATGAAGGAACATCCCCGTCACGCCAGGCCGCACATCACGCGGGACGAAAACCTGATCTTCGAGAGGAGCTCGCCCGGCAAGTGCGGCGTTGATCTTCCCGAGCCGGAAGTTCCGGCAGCATCAGCGGCTGACCTTCTGGGTGGCGACCTTTATCGGGACGACATCCCCGGCTTCCCCGAAGTCTCGGAACTGGAAGTCATCCGGCACTTCACGCGCCTTTCCACCTGGAACTACGGGGTAGACACCGGGCTCTATCCGCTGGGCTCCTGCACCATGAAGTACAATCCGCGCATCAATGAGGTGGTGGCCCGACTGGACGGTTTGGCGACGGACCACCCTTATGCGCCAGCTGAGCTCACGCAAGGCTGCCTGAAAGTGCTGCACGATACGGCGCGCTGCCTGGCCGAAATCACAGGTATGGACGCGGTGTCGTTGCAACCGGCGGCGGGTGCGCAGGGCGAACTTTCCGGCATCCTGATGATTCAGGCCTGCCTGGCTGACCGCGGCGATCCTCGAAAATACATCCTGATTCCCGACTCTGCGCACGGTACCAATCCCGCCAGCGTAACGACTTCCGGCTACCAGGTAAGGAACCTGAAGTCTGACGCCCACGGCTGCATTGACCTTGCCGAACTTGACCGCGCCATGACCGAAGAAGTGGCCGGGCTGATGCTGACGAATCCCAACACGCTGGGGATTTTTGAAGTCCGCATCCGCGAAATCTGTGAGCTGGTTCACCGCAAAGGGGGCCTCGTTTACATGGACGGGGCCAACATGAACGCGCTGGTGGGTGTTGCACGCCCTGCTGACTTTGGCGCAGACGTCATGCACCTGAACCTGCACAAGACCTTCACAACACCTCACGGCGGCGGCGGGCCGGGTTCCGGACCCGTTGCTGTGAGGAAAATACTCGAACCGTATTTGCCATCGCCCATGGTTGTCCGGGCCCCTGACGGGTCCTATGCCCTGGATTACAACCGCCCGAAAAGCATTGGCCGCGTGCGTGCCTTCTACGGCAATTTCGGCATGGCGGTGCGCGCGCTGGCATTTATTGCAGCCAATGGAAGCGAAGGGTTGCTGCAATCCACCCGGGACGCCGTGCTTAACGCCAACTACGTGATGCGCCGGCTGCAGGACCTGTACGACCTGCCTTACAATGAACCCTGCATGCACGAGTGCGTGCTTTCTGACCGCCGGCAGGCCGCGCGCGGCGTCCATACCATCGACATTGCCAAGCGGCTGATCGATTACGGCTTTCATCCCTACACAACCGCCTTTCCCCTGATTGTGCCTGGCGCCATGATGATTGAGCCCACGGAAAGCGCCAGCAAGGAAGAACTGGACGAGTTTATTGAGGCCATGCGGGCCGTGGCGGAGGAGGTGGAGGAAGACCCGGAATTTGTGCTGAAAGCCCCGCACTCGACGCGCGTCAGCCGCCTGGACGAGGCCACTGCCGCCCGCAAGCCCATCCTGCGCTGGAAACCCTAACCCCTCAAGTGGTTGCGTAGACCTGGCAAACCACAATATCTAGCATCCTGTGAAATTTTGCCCCACGATATTGCGTTTTTTTCACTTTACACCCCCCTTGAATCGTGGTAGCTTGAGCGAAGTGTTTGGGGTAGCTCGCGACTGCCTTTTGTTGCGCGCCAAAGGCATGACGGGTAAGGCGAGCAAGTTGGAGATGAAACGGCAACAGTGCCGGGGAAACTCGCCGGGGTCATACCTGTGTGCGTGGCGCGCTTCCTTCGAAACCTTGCAATTTGGACGTGTGCCTGAGGTGTATCTGCAGCACGGTTCGGGGTGGTGGTCCAGTTTTTGAACGGAGGCATTATCTTGCTGAAACTAAAGAGATTGGAGCTGCTCGGCTTCAAGTCATTTGCAGACCGGACGCGCCTGGAATTCCAGGACGGAACGGTGGGCATTGTGGGGCCGAACGGTTGCGGCAAGTCGAATCTTTCAGACGCCATGAACTGGGTTCTTGGCGAGCAAAGCGCGCGCCTGCTCCGAGGCGAGCGGATGACAGATGTCATCTTCAACGGCACGGGCAATCGGCCTCCAACCAGCATGGCGGAAGTGAGCCTGACGCTTGAAGATCCCGGATACGATAGCAGTGAGGCGGTTGCAGAGCAGGCGGAACCGGCTGAGGAGCAGACGCAATCCGCAGATTCCACAGATACACCAGAAGCCAAAGCATCTGAGATCGAAAGGACCGCCGCCGGCAAGCGGGCCGTATACAGAGGGTATCTGAAGGACGGCTCAGGCCGAATCACCGTAACCCGGCGGCTGTTCCGCTCCGGCGAGAGCGAATACCTCATCAACGGCCGCGCCAGTCGCCTGCGCGACATTCAGGACCTTTTTATGGGAACGGGCCTTGGCCCGGAATCCTATGCCATCATCGAGCAGGGGCGAATTGGCCAGATTTTGAGTTCCAAGCCATCGGACCGCCGCCTGATTCTGGAAGAAGCCGCCGGCATTTCCAAGTTCAAAGCCCGCAAGCGCGCGGCCGAGTTGAAGCTTGAATCATCGCGCGGAAATCTCTCGCGCATCACCGACATTCTGGAAGAAGTCATCAAGCAGGTGAACTCGCTGAAGCGCCAGGCATCAAAGGCGCGCCGGTACCGGGAACTGCACGACGAGATGATGGGACGGCAGAAAGTAACGTTGGCCTCACGTCTGAGCATTCTTGACTCGCAGTGCCGGCAGCTTCGCATGGACTCTGAGACGCTCCAACTGCTCTGCTCTGAAGAGAGCAAAGGGCTGGAGTTACTGACGGCCGAACAGCAGGCGACCACGGCACGCAGCGAAGAACTGGAAGGCAAACTGATTTCCATCCGCGAGAAGCTGGCGGAAAATGAACTGGAACGCCAGCGGCTGCAGTCGCGGCTTGAGCAGATCCGTCAGCAGATTGCGGCGCTCGATTCGCGAAGCGCCGATGCAAGACAGGAAAGCGAGAAGATCGCGGCTCGAATGGAGTCGCTTGAGCAGGAGGCCGCCCTGCGGGCCCGCGAACTCGAGGCGCTGCTGCAGGAACAGGCGGCGGCAGAAGAAGAGGGAGCGCGCCACCAGGAAATACAAGAGAAGCTTGGCCAACGCATCCGCGAGGCTGAGCAGGCCGTCGAGCAGTCCCGCCAGGCCCTCCTGGCTTCCATCAGCCGGGCGTCCAACCTCCGCAACCAGCTTGTTCAGGTGGAGGAAGCGTGTCTGGCTCTCGACCGCCAGGAGGCGAGAATCAGCGAAGAGCGCGCCGGAGTTGAAGCCGAACGCCAGCAGCGCGCCACCGAACTGGAGACGCTGTCGCGGGAAAACGAACGATTCCAGAATGAACTGGCGCAGCTTGCCGCGTCGGTTTCGCAGACGGCCACGGCGCTGGACCAGGCACAGAAGGTGGAAGCGGCTGAGAAGCGGGACCTTGAGAATCTTCGCCGCGAATTTTCCGGAATGCAGGCCCGCAAACAGACGCTTGAGGAGTCATTGGCCCGCCATGCCTACTCCACCGAGAGCGTTCGCCGGCTTTTGAACGGAGAGTTTCCGTCGGACGGCCATCATTTTCGCCCGCTCGGGGTGCTGGCGGATTTTCTGGAAGTGTCTCCCGGATATGAGGAAGTTGTGGAAGATTTCCTGAAGTCGGAGCTCGACTGCGTGGTGGTTGAACAGCACGCGGAGGCGCGCTCAGGAATCGCGCTACTTCAGGCGGAAGGTACGGGCCGGTCAACGTTCTTTGTGACCCGCGCGGACGCGGCCGGGCACCTCAGCAGCAATGGCCATCACCAGATCAGCCAGGAAGCCGGTGTGGTGGCTTCGCTGCGCGATATGGTTCGGCTGGAGCCGCGGCTGGGACTGAACGGAGACCCGCCGCTGCCATCGCTGAGCAAGGCCTATCTGGTGGAGGACACCGTGGCCGCGGAACGGTTGGCTGCAAGTTATCCCGAATGCCACTTTGTGACGCGCTCCGGTGAGCACTATCACCACCGGCTGGTTTCCGGCGGGCACGGATCGAGCGCGGGACCTCTGGCGCTGCGGCGCGACTTCCGCGACCTGGAACGGCGCACTGTCGAAGTGGAATCAGACATTCAGTCGCGTGAAGCCAGGCTCGCCACCCTCGAAGAGCAGGTGGGGACGCTGAAGGAAAATTTGAACGGCCTGACCGCGGCGCGGCAGGAGTCAGAAAAGAATTCCGTAGTGGGGTCTGAGCGTCTGCGGCAGGTTCAGCAGGTGCTTGCGCGCGCGCTTGAGCGGTTGCGGGTTTTTGGAGAGGAGAACCAGCGGCTGGAGGCTGAGCGCCAGTCGCTCGAATCAAAGCAGGTGGCGATACGCGCCCAGCTTGAAGCCGAGGAATCTGAAAAATTACGGCTTGAGTCTGAGATCGCTTCCGGATCCGAACAAGTGGGAATAGAACGGCAGCGCTTTGACCAGGGCGCCCAAACCCTGGCGCAGGCTCAGGCCCTCTTCAGCACTCTCCAGGAACGCACACGGGCGCTCGCTGCCGAACGCGAGCGGCTGGCAGCACAGGCACGGGAGATGACCGACCGAGCCGACCATCTTGCCCGGCAGGTAAGCGGCTGGGGAGAAGACCAGCGGCAGCTTGCCGCGGAAGCCGATACGACACGGACGCACGACGCCGGGCTCGAGACCACGCACTCCCGTCTGAAAATGGAGCTGCAGGGGGTTGGAGACGAGTTGCAAAGGGTGCGGACACGGCGGGACCAGTTACGGCCGCAGGTGGAGCAGGCCCGCGCCCGCTACGAAGCTGAGCGTGAAAAGCGCTCGGAGGTTGAGGTCGCGCTGGCGCGTGCGGAATCTGACCGCGATCACCACGCTGTGCAATGCCGCGAATCTCTCCAGCAGGAACCCGAAGTCTTGCTGGCCGAACTGACCGAAGAAGCCTTCCTGGCGGGAGAAGCCCTGGAAATCGCGGAGGAAGAAGTTCGCCAGCTGAAGAAGAAGATCGAAAATCTCGGCCCGCTCAACATGATGGCGCTTGAGGAGCTGAAAGAAGCTGAAGAGCGTTACGAATTTCTGGAAAGCCAGCGGCAGGACCTGCTTGCCTCCATCGAAGATACGGCGCAGGCCATCCGGGAAATTGACCGGCTCTCGCGCCTGCAGTTCATGGAAGCTTTCAAGGCCATCAACATCCACTTTGCGGAGTCGTTCCGCACGCTGTTTGGCGGCGGCATCGGGCAGTTGCGGCTGACCGATGAGGAAGACCCCGACAGTGGGCTCGACATCGTGGCCCAGCCGCCAGGCAAGCGCCTGCAAAACATCCTGCTGCTCTCGGGCGGCGAAAAGGCGCTGACGGCGCTGGCCTTGCTGATCGCGATTTTCCGCTACACCCCCAGCCCCTTCTGCGTGCTGGACGAAGTGGACGCTCCGCTCGACGACACCAACGTCGGCCGCTTCACGCGCCTGATTCAGAAGATGAGTTCTGCCACGCAGTTCATTCTGATCACCCACAACAAGATGACCATGGAAATCGCCCAGGCCATCTACGGCGTCACCATGGAAGATCCCGGCGTTTCAAAACTGATTTCCGTGCAGATGGAAGAGTTTGAAGAAGAACCGCTGGCCGTGTCGGCGTGATGGGTGCAAATTAACGTCAGCGAAGCTTGCCACGAACAGCGCCGTGCTGCGGGCAGGGATGTTTCACTCCTGAAGATCCCAGCGTCAGGAATGCATGACTGCTGCTACCCCGTGCGATCACCGACAATCACCACAGAATTGGCACTGTCTATACATACCCCCCCGCCAATCAAAGGGAAGCTCGCATTGGCTGCGCTGACACGGTGCAGAACAGTGCACGCCCGCTTTTCCCATTGACATGGTTTTCTGATGCCTTAAAATTGATTGCTGCCGACTTCCACTATGCAAGGGAAAAACACTTGATCATTCATGAGACGAACCTCCCAGGGGTAGAACTTTTATCTCGCGGCAAAGTGCGCGACATTTACGCGGTGGGCGACGGCAAACTCCTGATTGTCGCAACGGACCGGATTTCTGCTTTTGATGTGATCCTGGACCAGCCTATACCGGACAAAGGGCGTGTGCTGACACAGCTCTCCTGTTTCTGGTTCGAGCGGTTCAAGGATTTGGTGCCAACGCATTTCCTGACAGCCAATTTGTCAGAGTATCCCGAGGAACTCCAGGCGCTGGCTGACGAGATTGAAGGGCGCTCGATGCTGGTGAAACGGGCTGAACCTTTCCCCATCGAGTGCGTTGTCAGGGGTTACCTGGCGGGGTCGGGATGGAAGGAGTACCGCTCGAACGGCACCGTCTGTGGAATCAAGCTGCCCGCGGGGCTTGTGGAATCAAGCCGCCTGGATGAGCCCATTTTTACGCCGGCCACCAAAGCCCAGTCAGGCCACGACGAAAATATCTCTTTTGAAGAAACCATAAAGACGATTGGAAGAAGCGCTGCCGAAAAACTCCGCGACCTGAGTATTCGGCTTTACACGGAGGCAAGGAAGTACGCAGAGGAACGCGGAATCATTATTGCGGACACGAAGTTCGAATGGGGCCAGCTTGGAGACGAAATCATCCTGATCGACGAAGTGCTCACTCCAGACTCTTCACGCTTCTGGCCCAAAGACACCTACACGCCCGGCAAATCCCAGCCTTCCTTTGACAAGCAGTTCGTGCGGGACTATCTGGAATCAACCCACTGGGACAAGACTCCTCCCCCGCCGCCTCTTCCCTCCGAGGTTGTCGAAAAAACAAGTCAGAAATACCGGGACGCGTACCGGCTTCTGACCGGGAAAACGCTGAATTCCTGATTCTGAACGGGCCGAGAGCAGCATGGCACACTGGAACTGGCTCGACTGGGTCCTGGCAACGATAGTTCTTCTATCGGTCCTGACGGCCATTTGGAAGGGCTTTGTCGCAGAGTTGATTTCCCTGGCCTCGGTGCTGGCGGCCCTTATTATTGCAGCGCTTTACTACGAGCCCCTGTCTTCTTTGCTGCTGGGGTTTACACGGGGCCCGGGGGTTGCGCGGGGAGTCAGTTTTGTCCTGCTGTTTGCCGCAGTCATGATTGTGGGTGCGCTCATTTCGGTGGGCGCCAGGAAGTTGGTCAAGAAGGTCCGGCTTCAATGGTTTGACCGTTTTCTTGGAGGAATATTTGGCCTTGTCCGGGGTTTGCTGATTGACTGCATCGTGCTCCTGGTGATGATGGCGTTCGCCATCCAGCAGGGGACGGTGGAAAAATCGGCACTGGCTCCTTATTTCAGCGCAGGGTCAAGAGTCCTGGCTCTGGCCATGCCTGTCAGCATGAGAAACGGCTTCCGGGCCAGTTTTGAAAAGTTCAAGAAGGAACTGATCGAAACCGACAAGAAGGCCACGGAAGTCCATACAACAGAGAAGAAGGCCCTTTAGGATCGGAGTGGTGGGTTGAAGAACCAGCTCGATGCTCTCATTAATCAGTTAGTCGAACATGACATCCTCTTTGAGGATGCCGTCTGCGAGTTCGAAAAACGATTCATCAGGAAGGTCCTGGAGAAGAATAACGGGAACCTCTCCAAAGCGGCCAAAGCCCTCCGTATCCACCGCAACACTTTAAGCCGAAAGATCACGGCGTTGAAGCTGGACCATCAGCCGAAGCGCCGAAGGTCGGCGCGCGCTTAAAAGCAAAATGCCCGGGCCCCGCTGGGAGTCCGGCAAACGCTGGACCCCGGAGCACCCGGGCGATTCTTTTATTGCCGCCTGGCGGTTGCGAGCCAGACCGCAAGGCCCATTACCTGAATGTTGTAAGAGGATGCAACGCCGGATTTATTTTCCCGGTGTTCGCGCAGCCTTTTTCTTCTGAGCCTCAGCCGCTGCCCTTTCCTGCGCCATCTTCAGAACGCTCTCGTCGATTTTCACGTCGTTCAAGGTCAGAGTGAAATTAGGCGTTGACGAATAGGACTCGATATTTCCCTGGAACCGCACTGGATCGCCCGCCTGCAAAAGGTTCACGCCAGTCTGGGAATCCTGCAGGACGATGTCGTAGGCTCCTTCCTTGCCTTTCGAGTCGGGAGTAACGTCCACGCGCACCATAAAGGTTTTCGGATCGGACCCGGCCTCAACGCTGTCAACGTGTCCAACCAATCCGAGGGGCTGACCCTTCAGCTGCGACCAGTTCTGCTCGGCTGTGTCGCCGCCCACCGTAATGGCGTCCTCAATCTTATAAAATCCATCGAGGTAAGTATCCCCGGTGGCCGCATGCTGCGGCGGGGGCGCCACAGTGAAATCGGCCGGCATGCTATCCGCGGTTTTTGCGGATGCCAGAACGGTGTCTTCCCCTGCGTTGGACCCATGCTGGGCCTCATACACCTGAGCAAAAGACTTCTTAAGCTCGCCCGCGTTCGGGCTGTTGCTGCTCTCGGCCAACGCCGCCGCCCGCGCCAGGCTCCAGATGGCCTTGTTGACCTCCCGCGGTGACTCGTTGTAATACGCCTGGCCAAGGAACGAATGGATCAGCACGTTCTCCGGCTGGTCCTGGGCTGCAGCTTCAAGGAATTTGATTGCCTGGCTGTAGTTCTTTTCCATCAGCGCAGCATAACCGGCAGCTATATTAAAGACGGCCCGCTTTGTTTTGGGTTGAACGTACTTTTCAAATTGTTCTTCGCTGACGTTTTCAGGCCTCTTAAGGTTCTGCAGGACTTCCAGCCCGTGCTGGGCATTTTTGCCGGCCGCAGACAATTCCGCTGCGGCGCTGGCATCCGAAGGCTTGAAAGTGTAAGGGAATGTAAAGCTGAGGTAAGAGAGCGCGTCAAGATTGTCGGCGTCAGCAGCGAGCGCTTTCTTGGCGGCCGCAATCGCGTTGGTTGTCTGGTTGAGTTGAACGTATGTCTGCATTTCGGCCACATACGCGTTCGGAAGAAAATCAGAATCCGAGTACTTCTTGATGAAATCCTGGATCAGCGAAACTCTCTTCTGCGCGTCGGCCTCCTTGACAAAAGCCTGAAACGCGTCATATTCGGCGCGGCTCTTCCATTGCGGGGTCTTCGCCTGGGGCGCGGCGGGAATCGGCGCTGGCGACGCGTCCGAAGCTTGTGCCGTCGGACTTCCATCGAGCTTGCCTGAGGCACTTATTGAGTTTGGCAGGCACACGAAGCCAGCTAGCAACAACATGCTGAAAAGCACAGTGGTTTTCTTCATTGTAAAGCTACCTCTTGTTTTAGTGTTTTGGTTTCCGGGCCAATAAGAAGTTTTTGTGACCTGGCCCGGGTCCGCCGTGGAAGACTTGCAACACTCCGCCCAGTCACTCGGCCGGCCGGACCCCATCGTTCTGGAGCATCTCTCCAAATACCAAGACTTCTTTAACATGGCAAGAAAAAATTTACCACCCTTTCTTCGATTCCGCCCTACAACCAACCCACCCTGTCACTTCACTTAGATGCAAAAAAAGGATATTAGAACGCTCCTAACAGCTTACCATTTATCCCTGCCCGGCACATGATTATCAAGACAAGCGCCCTATCCCGACCTACAGAGCAGGAGGCCTTCTCTTTGCCTGCCAATGCCTTCGGAACAATCCTGGGGTTCCCGGTCAAAGCACCAATTCAAGAGTTTCCGCCCTCATCCTTCAAGTTGTTGCGCATTCTTCCTGCGGGCGGTGTATTATTTGAACCCAGGGAAGTACAGACTTCAAATGTCATCTCCAAGCTTCCGAGAGGGATTGCAATTTTCGCACGTTTAACGCATTATGGCAACTTTCCTTTAACGATTTTCAAGGAATAACTGAAAGGACGACACATTGGCAAAGAAAACTATCCAGATCTCCAAGCCTGAAGGCAGGTTAGGCGTCATGACCTGCGGAATGGGGGCAGTGGCCACCACTTTTTTCGCAGGCGTGGAGGCTATTCGCCGGAACCTCGCGCGCCCCATTGGGTCGCTCACCCAGATGGGTACCATTCGCCTGGGGAAGCGCACGGAGCATCGGGTTCCGCTGATTAAGGATTTTGTCCCTCTCGCGGGACTTCAGGATCTCGTCTTTTCAGGTTGGGACATTTTTCCCGACAGTTCCTACCAGGCTGCCTTGAATGCCGGTGTGCTCAGACCAGAACATCTCAGTGAAGTTAAGGATTTCCTGGAGGAAATTCGGCCTCTTCCAGCAGTGTTCAACCGCAAATATGTGAAGAAACTGAATGGTCCCAACGTCAAGCGAGGCAAGACCAAAATGGATCTTGCCAAGCAGTTGATGGAGGACATTCAGGCTTTCCGCGAGAAAAGCGGGGCAAGCCGCATGGTGATCATCTGGTGCGGGTCCACCGAAATCTTCATGAAGCCGGGACCGGTGCACCAGTCCGTTGCCTCGTTTGAAAAAGGCCTCCGTTCCTCGGACCCTGGAATCGCGCCCAGCATGGTCTACGCCTACGCGGCGCTGAAACTTGGCATCCCCTTCGCCAATGGCGCTCCCAATTTGACGTCGGACATTCCTGCTCTCCAACAGTTGGCCCTTGAGAACAAGGTCCCCATCTGCGGAAAGGACTTCAAGACCGGGCAGACGCTGATGAAGACCATCCTTGCTCCGGGGCTCAAGGCGCGAATGCTTGGGCTGAGCGGCTGGTTTTCAACCAACATCCTCGGCAACCGGGATGGAGAAGTTCTTGATGACCCCATGTCGTTCCGGACCAAAGAAGAGAGCAAACTTTCGGTGTTGGAATACATCCTCCAGCCCGACATCTATCCGCAGCTCTACAAGGACTTCTACCACAAGGTGCGGATCAACTACTACCCGCCGAGTGGCGACAATAAGGAAGGGTGGGACAACCTGGATATCTTTGGCTGGATGGGCTATCCCATGCAGATCAAAATCAACTTCCTTTGTCGCGACTCCATTCTGGCTGCACCTATCGTTCTTGATCTCATCCTGTTTATGGACCTCGCCCAGCGTTGCCCTGAAATGGCCCGGAAGGGCATCCAGGAGTGGCTCTCCTTCTATTTCAAGAGCCCGATGTGCGCTCCCAACCTTTACCCGGAGCACGACCTGTTCATCCAGCTCATTAAGCTCAAGAACACTTTGCGCTACCTGCGGGGCGAGGAACTGATCACGCACCTCGGCCTCGAGTATTACGACTGAGATTCTCCAGGTTACTCAAGACATCTTGATCTCCGTTTGACAAAAGCGCGCCAAGGTTCGGATAATCGATGAGCAGCCGGCGATGCTGCCTGGCGTTGTCCTATGAAAAAACTTTTCCTTGTCCAGATCACAATCCTGATGGCGGCTGTCTGTTTGCCGGCCGCGCAGCGTACAACTGCGCAGGCCCGGCAAGTCGCGGAGCAAGCGCTCCAGCACGCCATTATCATCGATACCCATGCCGACACCCCACAAATGATGCTGGACGAAGGTTACGATCTTGCGGACCCGTCAAGCCCCTACATGATCAGTATCCCAAAGATGCGCAAAGGCCGCCTGGGTGCGGAATTTTTCTCCATCTGGGTGCCCGTAGACTGGCCGCAGCAGGACCTGGTCCATCGCGCCCTGGACCTGATTGACGTGGTCAATGAGCAGGTGGCGCGGCACTCGGACTCCCTCGGCCTGGCTGGCAGCGCCGGCGATGTGGTTCGCCTCCACGGCGAGCACAAGATTGCAATTCTAATGGGGCTGGAGGGCGGGCACATCATCATCAATGACCTGCGCGTCCTGGACAACTTCTACCGCCTGGGCGTCCGTTACATGACACTGACCCATACCAAGGACACGGATTGGGCGGATTCTTCCGGAGACACTCCCCGCCATAACGGGCTCACGCCTTTCGGCCGCCAGGTGGTGGAGCGCATGAACCGCCTGGGGATGATGGTGGATATTTCGCACGTCTCAGACAAGACCTTTTACGATGCAGTGGCGGCAAGCAAGGCGCCCGTGATCGCTTCTCATTCCTCCTGCCGCGCCTTGTGCGACGCGCCAAGGAATATGACTGACGATATGATCCGCGCGCTGGCCAAAAATGGCGGCGTGATGGACATTAATTATTACTCCGCATTCCTCGATTCCAAATACCGCGAGGCGGCGAATAAGATTTCGAGCCAGGTCGACGCCGCCGTGGAGGCTGCCCGGAAGCAGCGTGCACAGCAAGGCAAGAAGCTGACTTATGCGGAGGAGACCGCCATTCGCGTGAAAATGCAGGCAAATCTCCCGCAGCCGACTTATAAAGTGATTGCCGACCACATTGACCACGCAGTCAAAGTGGGCGGCATCGATCACGTTGGACTGGGTTCAGACTTTGACGGTGTTGATGCCATTCCCCGCGGCATGGAAGACGTTTCGCAGCTCCCCAGCCTGGTAGCGGAGCTTGCGCGCAGGGGCTACAGTGAAGAGGACCTGGAAAAGATCCTGGGTGGCAATGTCCTGCGGGTGATGCGGGAAGTAGCCCGGGTGTCCCAGAAAATGCAGACGGGAGGAAGTTCGCAATGAGAAACAGAAATCTCCTCAATCGGATTCTCTGGGCAGCCCTGATCCCTGCGCTCCTTGTGCTGGGAGCATGTGAATCCGCCAAAAAGGAACAACCCGCTGCTCCCCCAAGCCAGCCCTCCCTCGGCAATCCGTCGTCGCTCAATGCACAGGCGCCGGATGTTTACTGGGCAAAGTTCGATACCACAAAGGGAAGCTTTGTGATTAAGGTAACGCGGGACTGGGCGCCCATCGGCGCTGACCGCTTTTATAACCTGGTGAAAAACGGTTTTTACAACAACGCGAGTTTTTTCCGCGTGATCCCCGGGTTCATCGTCCAGTTTGGCATTAGTGCAGACCCGAAAGTTTCCGCAGTGTGGCACGATGCTGACATCCAGGATGATCCCGTCAAGCAGAGCAACGTGGCGGGCACCGTCACTTTTGCTACGGCCGGGCCTAATACGCGCACAACCCAGATATTTATCAACCTGGCGGACAATAGCAGGCTGGACGCCCAGGGCTTTTCTGCCTTTGGAGCCGTAACCACGGGAATGGATGTTGCCCAGAGTTTTTACAGCGGGTATGGCGAGGGCGCTCCCATGGGAAGCGGCCCAAACCAGGAGCTGATTCAGAGCCAGGGCGAACCTTATCTGGCCAGCGACTTTCCCAAGCTCGACCACATCAAGTCGGCGACCGTTTTGCAGTCGGCGCCTTAATCACCTGAATTCCCGTCCCGCGGCGGACCGGGTAAGCGCGCCTCAGCGCCGCCAATATCTGAAAATATCCTTCAGCAACAGGAACAGGAGAACAAATGGAAAAATTGCAGCCCGGGCTTCACGCCATTATCGAAACATCCGCCGGAACCATGACCTGCCGGCTCTATCCTGAGCACGCGCCAAAGACCGTGGAAAACTTTGTGGGCCTGGCCCAGGGGGCCAAAGAATTTAAAGACCCGCAAACCGGAGAAACGGTGAAGCGTCCCTTCTACGATGGATTGATTTTCCATCGCGTGATGCCCAACTTCATGATCCAGGGCGGATGCCCGCTCAGCACCGGCACGGGCGGCCCCGGCTATCAGTTTGAGGACGAGTTTACAAAGGAGTTGCGCTTTGACGGAGTTGGCAAGCTGGCCATGGCAAACGCAGGCCCCGGCACCAACGGCAGCCAGTTCTTCATTACCGTTGCTCCAACTCCGTGGCTGAACGACCATCACACAATTTTTGGCGAGGTGATCCAGGGCCAGCACGTGGCTACCAAGATTTCCATGGTCAACCGCGACCGCCGCGATAAACCTCTCGAGCCCGTGGTCATCAAGCAGATTCGAATCGAAGAAGTGAAATGAAGGATGAAGGATGAAAGCAAACCCTGTGCAGGCAATTAGCGACCCTTGGTTTTGGTGTCCTTGGTACGCTTCGACTTCACGATGATTGTTGTAATGATTGCAATGAGCTCGTTGGTTTCCTGGATGAGTGGATCAAGCCTGCTTCGTGGAACAAGGCCAGATTCAGCCATCAATTGAAGCCAGTATAGGCTTTCTCTTACCTCCTTCTGCGCAACTCCGTATTTGTGAATGAAATCGGCGCGACTTTCGCCGGATAACGCTTCCTGCAAGTTCGCGCCGATTGAAGTTGCCGCCCGCACATATTGTTTTGCAAGTAGCCAGCCAGCGCTGTCTTTCTGCTCATCCGGATAGCGATAAAGCGTCAATGCTCGAAGGGCATATTGGAACGATCGCCTTCTAATATCAGCCGGTCGATCTTGAGCTTTTCTTTCATCCTTCATCCTTCACTCTTCATCCTTTTTCAGACGCCAATCACTTGCACCAGTTCTTTCACCGAGTCAGCAGATTTCTGTAGTGCTGCCTGTTCTTCCGCCGTCAGCTTGATCTGGATGATCTCCTCGATGCCGTTCTTTCCGAGCTTCACCGGAACGCCAACATACAGGCCGTTGATCCCGTACTCGCCTTCCAGGTAAGCGGCGCAGGGCAGAATTTTCTTGCGGTCGTAGAAGATGGCTTCCACCATTTCAACCGCCGCAGCCGAGGGAGCATAAAACGCGCTTCCGGTTTTCAGATAACTCACAATCTCTCCGCCGCCCTTGCGGGTGCGGTCGATGATGGCGTCGAGTTTGTCCTTTGGCATCAGTTCGCCGACCGGAATACCTGCCACAGTGGTGTAACGCGGGATTGGCACCATCGTATCGCCGTGGCCGCCCAGCACAAATCCCTGGACGTTCTGTACGGAGACGTTCAAGGCTTCGGCAATAAAGGTCCGATAGCGCGCGGTGTCCAGCACGCCAGCCATACCGATCACGCGGTTCTTTGAAAAGCCGCTCACCTTCAGCGCGGTTTGCGCCATGGCGTCCAGCGGATTGGTCACGATAATCAGGAACGCTTCCGGCGAAACTTTTGCCACCTTCTCGATGGTACCCTTTACAACGTCGTAATTGGCTTTCAGCAGGTCGTCGCGGCTCATGCCGGGCTTGCGCGGAAAACCGGCCGTCATCACCACCACGTCCGAATTCGCGGTATCGGCATAATCGTTGGTGCCTTTCACGCGAACGTCGTAACCCTCAATGGGGCCCGCCTCCAGCAGATCCAGGGCCTTGCCTTGCGGCACTCCTTCCAGAATGTCGATCAACACAACGTCGCCAAGCTGCTTGTCAGCCAGGCGATGTGCACATGTGGCGCCAACATTTCCTGCGCCGATTACGGTGATCTTATTGCGCATCTTCAACCTCCTTCGGTAAATTCGAATGTCGGGAATCTTATCGACTGGCTCCGTGCAGGAAGACCTCACCCACATCGTCATCCTGAGCAGAGCGAAGGATCCCCGTATTTGCCTGGAAATAAATGCCGAGATTCTTCGCTCCGCTCAGAATGACAGACGTAAGAACCATTTTCAGCCGCCTGTTACACGGCGCCGGCCTTCACTGCCGCCATGTTTTCGATGATGGCATCAGCAAAGGCTGCCGTTCCGAGCTTCGTGACGCCTGAGATGCCTTCCATCTTCATCAGGCGTTCCAGGTCGTATGTCACGCGGTGCTGCGCGATGGTGTCGGCAAGCGCCCGCTCAATCATCTCGCCTGCCTCGGGCCATCCGATAAATTCAAACATCAGCACGGCAGAGCGGATGAGCGCTGCCGGGTTAATCACGTCCTTGTCGGCGTATTTCGGAGCGGTGCCGTGTGTGGCTTCGAACACGCCGTAGCCATCGCCGATGTTTGCGCCGGGCGCCAGGCCCAGCCCGCCGATCTGCGCCGCGCAGGCGTCGGACAGGTAGTCGCCGTTCAGGTTGGGCGTGCAGAGCACCTGGTACTCATCGGCGCGGGTCAGGATCTGCTGGAAGATGGAGTCGGCGATTCGGTCGTTCACCAGGATCATCTTCTTCCACTTGCCGTTGCCATGCGTTGAGTAAATGGCGTCCAGGCAGTCTTTGACCTCTTTGAATATCTGCTGCTTGAAGGCATCGGGCGCCATTTCGAGCCCAGGCTCAACCATCGCCGCATTCTCTTCAACCGAGAGGCCGGGATTGCTGTCCTTGTTGCCGATAATCCAGCTTTCACGCTCGGTCACGATCTTGTCGCGGAATTCCTCTCGCGCCAGCTGATAGCCCCAGTCGCGGAAGGCCCCCTCGGTGAACTTCATGATGTTGCCCTTGTGTACCAGGGTCACACGGTTAAGTCCATGGTCCAGCGCGTATTGGATGCCCCGCCGGACCAACCGCTTGGTTCCCAGAATGGAAATGGGTTTGATGCCGATGCCGGAATCCGCGCGGACCTGCTTGTTGGCCTTGTCCTCGCGCAGCAGCGTGTTGACAAATTCAATGGCGCGCCGCGCCTGGTCCGTGCCTTCACGCCACTCGATGCCCGCGTAGACATCCTCTGTGTTTTCACGGAAGATCACTACATCCATGTTGGTGGGATGCCGCACGGGCGAGGGCACACCGGGAATATATTTCACCGGCCGCCAGCAGGCATAGAGATTCATCAGCTGGCGCAGCGCCACGTTCAGGCTGCGAATGCCGCCGCCCACCGGGGTGGTCAGCGGGCCCTTGATGGCAATGTGGAACTCCTTGATGGCGTCCAGCGTCCCCTGGGGCAGCCACTCGCCAAACTGCCGGAAGGCCTTTTCGCCTGCAAAAACCTCGAACCAGGCCACCCGGCGCTTTCCACCAAAACTCTTTTCCACCGCCGCGTCGCACACGCGCGCAGTGGCCTTCCAGATGTCGCGGCCCGTGCCGTCGCCTTCAATGTAAGGAATAATGGGATTGTCAGGAACAACCAGCTTGCCGCCGGTAAAGGTGATTGCATTGCCGTTTTCGGGTACGGGGACTCCGTTATACGATTTCATACCTGAAGAATCCTCTCAGTTAGGTTTTTGTAAACATTCAACGCTTGCCGGGCGCAACAGGACGAGGGGCAGATGGCCCGGGGCATTCATTGCTTAAATCAAGATTTAACCGCGTCCTGCGGGTGGAAACGGCTTGACCGAGGGCCCGTTGGCCGCGATCAGGCCTCCCGCAGGAAATTCCGAAGGACGGCAGGCAGGATGCCTCCGTTGCGGTAGTAGGTGACTTCAACCTCGGAATCCAGGCGGACAATCGCCTTGAAGCTCTTCTTTGAGCCGTCCGGACCCATAGCGGACACGTTGATTTCCGAGCGGGGCTGGATGCGTTCGCCAAGCCCGGTGATGTCAAACACCTCTTCTCCGGTCAACCCGAGTGAAGCTACGTTCTGGCCCGGCTGGAATTGCAGGGGCAGAATACCCATCCCCACCAGGTTCCCGCGGTGGATACGTTCATAGCTTTCTGCAAGAACTGCTTTCACACCCAGCAGAAGAGTTCCTTTGGCGGCCCAGTCACGCGATGAGCCGGAACCGTATTCCTTGCCGGCAAGCACCACCAGCGGAACTCCCTCCTGCGTGTAGCGCGTGGCGGCGTCGAAAATTGCCATCTGCTCGCGCTCCGGGAAATGGACCGTATAACCGCCCTCCGTGCCGGGAACCAGCTGGTTCCGCAGGCGGATGTTGGCAAACGTTCCACGCACCATCACGCGATCGTTGCCGCGCCGCGAGCCGAACGAGTTGAAGTCAATCTTCTTCAGGCCGTGCGCAATCAGGTAACGCCCGGCAGGGCCGTCTTCCGGAATGTCACCGGCGGGTGAAATGTGGTCGGTGGTAATCGAATCGCCCAGCAGCGCCAGCACGCGCGCCCCGCGAATGTCCGCGACCGGCCGGACTTCCATCGTCATATCCGTAAAGAACGTCGGCTCCTGAATGTAGGTGGATTCTTCGCTCCAGGGATAAATCGCTCCACCGGCCACCGGAATGTCGTTCCAGGTCGGGTTGCCGTTCCACACATTTCCGTAGACCTCGCGGAACATCTCCGGCCGGATCGCCTTGTTCATGGCGCCAACAACCTCTTCGCGAGTCGGCCAGATTTCCCGCAGGTAGACAGGCTTGCCCGCTTTGTCCTTCCCGAGCGGTTCATTCGGCAGGTCGATATCCACCGTTCCCGCCAGAGCGTAAGCCACCACGAGCGGCGGCGAAGCCAGATAGTTGGCGCGAACCTGCGGATGAACACGTCCTTCAAAGTTGCGGTTACCTGAAAGCACCGCAGCCGCCACCAGGTCGTTCTCACTGACGGCCTTTGAAACTTCCGGCGGCAGCGGTCCGCTGTTGCCAATGCAGGTGGTGCATCCGTAGCCCACAAGGTCAAAGTGGATCTTCTCGAGCGATTCCAGCAGCCCGGCAGCTTTCAGATATTCGGTTACCACCTTCGAACCGGGCGCCAGGCTGGTTTTTACATACGGTGGAACGCTCAGGCCGCGCTCAACCGCTTTTCTCGCCACCAGACCCGCCGCCAGCATCACCGAAGGGTTTGAGGTGTTGGTGCATGACGTGATAGCGGCAATCACCACCGCGCCGTGTCCGACCTTGGCGCTGGTTCCGTTAAAACCGATGGTTGCAGTGCGGTCCACGGCATCGGGCGCGACGCCCATGCCACGCTCCCTGGCGGGAGCGGTCAGCGCCTTTTCGAAGGCGCTCTTCATGTTTGAAAGCGCAACGCGATCCTGCGGGCGCTTGGGACCGGCAAGGCTGGGCTCAACCGTTTCAAGGTCAAGTTCCAGTGTGTCGCTGTATTCGGGGTCGGGAGTCCCAGCGTCGCGGAAGATTCCCTGCGCTTTCGTGTAGCGCTCCACGCGGTCCACTTCCTCGTCCGCGCGTCCCGTCTGGCGCAGGTAGCGAAGTGTTTCTGCATCCACGGGGAAAAAGCCCATGGTCGCGCCATATTCGGGCGACATGTTGCCGATGGTGGCGCGGTCAGGCAGGGACATTTGCGCAAGGCCGTCGCCAAAGAACTCGACAAACTTGTCCACCACGCCCTTGGCCCGCAGCATCTGGGTCACGGTCAGCACCAGGTCGGTGGCCGTTACGCCTTCCCTCAGCGATCCCTTCAGTTTGAAGCCGATCACCTGCGGCGTGAGGAAGTAAACAGGCTGGCCCAGCATGGCCGCTTCGGCCTCGATTCCGCCTACGCCCCAGCCCAGCACGCCCAGGCCGTTGATCATCGTGGTGTGCGAATCGGTCCCCACCAGAGTGTCGGGATAAAAGACGGTTTCTCCGCCCTGCTGGCTTGCCTGAACCACCTTGGCCAGATATTCCAGGTTCACCTGGTGCACGATGCCCGTGGCCGGAGGCACCACTCGAAAATTGTCAAAAGCCTGCTGTCCCCATCGGAGAAACTCATAGCGTTCGCGATTGCGCTTGAATTCGATTTCTGCGTTCTTCTGCAGAGCGGTGGTGATTCCGAAAACGTCCACCTGCACCGAATGGTCGATCACCAGATCGACGGGCACCAGCGGGTTGATCTTTGAAGGGTCGCCGCCCAGCCGCTGCATGGCTGATCGCAAAGCCGCCAGGTCCACCACGGCTGGAACACCCGTAAAATCCTGCAGGATCACCCGCGCCGGCTTGAAAGGAACTTCGCGCGGCGACGGCGACTTGGCACTCCAGCTGGCCAGCGCCGCTACGTCGCTTTCTTTGATAAGCCTGCCGTCACAGTTGCGCAGCACTGATTCCAGCAGCACTTTGATTGAAAACGGGAGTTTTGAAACGCTTCCCAGTCCAGCCTTTTCAAGCGCATCCAGGCGGAAAATAGTGGCGCGACCACCTGCAGTTTCAAGTGACGCACGGGAATTGAACGGGTTGTTGGCTGTATTCTCAGTCATTTGGTTATCGCGAAAACTCTTTATATTATCAGGAAATACAGGCAATGACGACCCATTTTCTGGCGGTTGGTAGCGACTCAGTTTGGTTCCTATTATGTGGCACGGCCATCCTGGCCGTGTATTCTTGGACGCAACACGGGCGAGGAGGCCCGCGCCACGAATCGAATTGAACAATTTGCACGGCGGCTGTCGCGCCATCTAAAACACGTAAAGTGATAGGCACGCGTCAGCGAGGGTATATCTTGCGAGGATTTCTCTTATTGTGAGGGCTGGCTCGATGAGGGTAAAGTCCAGGCGTACAGCACGCTGCCCACGGCGGTCAGAAGATATTGCCGGCCGTTGAGTTCATAGGTCATGGGGCAGCCGGTTACCCTGGCGCCGCCGTATGTGTGCCACAGGGACTTGCCGCTTTCGGGGTCGAGCGCAACAATGTCGCCGGAAAGGTCGCCGGTGAGGAGCAGACGGCCTGCGGTTGTAAGGATTCCCGCGCCGTCCTCACCATATCCGGTGACAGCGGGACTGTCCCGGCGCCACTGGACCTTTCCTGTCTTGTAGTCAATCGCCAGCAGTTGTGCCTGCGACCACAGCGAGCTGACCACGGCCCCCTGGTGGTCGGATTCGGTGGCTTTTGATCCGTCCCTCGTAAGGTAGCTGATGAAGATCATGCGGTAGGCATTCACATAGAAAAGCCCTGTGACCGGATCAAAACTAGGCGCCCACCAGTTTGTTCCCATGCCGTCCAGCAGCGCTCCTGAATATTGCGGCTGTTTTTTCAAGTTGGGAACCGGCTCTCCGCGCTTGTTGAGGCCCTCACTCCAGTTCTGTGGGCCGTAAGGCACGCTCAGGAGATCTTTGCCGGTCGCGCGATCGAGCAGGAAGAAGTATCCGTTGCGGCTCGCCTGGGCCAGCAGCTTGCGCGGTTTGCCCTGGAAATTCGCGTCAAAAATAATCGGTGTTTCATTGGCGTCGCGGTCCTGGGTGTCGTGCGGCGAGGCCTGGAAATACCACACCATTTTGCCCGTGTCGGGATTGATGGCTACAATCGAGCAGGTGTAAAGGTTCGCGCCGGGGCGCACCTGCCCGGCCATGACAGGGTGCGGGTTGCCGGTTCCCCAGTAGATCAGGTTCAGCTCGGGATCGTAGCTTCCTGTCATCCAGGTTGTGCCGCCGCCGTGGGCCATGGCGTCGGCGTTCGGCCAGGTATCGGCCCCGGGTTCTCCCGGCTTGGGCGTGGCATACCACCGCCAGATCAGGTGGCCGTCCTCCGGACTCCTGGCGTCGAGAAAGGCCTTGATGTCCGTCTGGTCGCCGGAAATTCCTACAATCAGGCGGTCTTTCACCACCAGCGGAGCCATGCTGGTGTAATACCCGAACTTGGTATCAGCGACCACCACATCCCAGACTTTTTTCCCGGTGCGCGCGTCAAGGCAGATCAGGTGGGCGTCTGGCGTGCCGAAGAACAGCCGGTCCTTGTACATCGCCACGCCGCGATTGGCGATGTAATTCCCTTCGGACTCGCGCTGGAACTGCCAGATCTGCCTGCCCGTGCGTGCGTCCACCGCCCATACGTGGTTCGGCACGGTGAAGTAGAGCACCCCGTTCACTTCAAGCGGCGTCGATTTCATCGCCTGCTGGTGCGTTTGAAACGCCCAGGCGAGCGTCAGCGAGTTGACGTTCGACTGATTAATCTGCGAAAGCGGGCTGTAGCGCCGGCCTGTGTAATCACCGTTATAGGTGGGCCATGTGTCTGTGGGAGGCTTCAGCAGCGCGCTGGGGTCGAGCCCCTGGGCGAAAATTGACGGGGCCCACAGCAGGAACAGAATTGCGATCAGCTTCCTCACTTCAAGGTCTCCAGGTATGCAAAAAGGTTGTGCATTTCGGTGTCCGTGATTACGAAAAGCAACTGCCGATGCTCCGCAAGCCGGTCGTCAATCTTCACCTTCACGGAATGGAGCGGCCAGGAACGGTACCAGCCCGTGCTGTCAACAATCGCAATGTCATAGTGTGAAAGCAGGCGAATCTCGCCGGTGTATTGCTTTCCGGAAGCATCCGTCACCGTGGCAGTGGGGCGCTGGCCGCGTCTCGGGTAAAGCATCCGCGCCTGCAACTCCGCCGGCGGATACTTGCCGGCAATTCCCTTCAAGTCGCCGGTGGGGGAGTGGCAGCTTGAACACTTGCCTGCGCCGTTGAAAAACTCTTTCCCGGCTGTCGCGTTGCCCACCAGCAACTTGGCAAGTGAATAGCCTGCGCCAGCCCGCGCGGCAGACCGGCGATCAGACTCATCCAGCCTGAAACGGAGAAAGGCCACGATGTCCATGATCTGGTCGTTGGAAAGTTGGAACGCCGGCATCCCTTTGTCTGGAAATCCGTTGCGGATCACCGGACTAATCTGGTCGCCCTTTTCATCGTGCCGCACCACCGAGCTGCGCATGAGATTGGGCCCCGTCGAGGCGCCATTGGCGTCAGGGCCGTGGCAGAATCCGCAGGTCTTCTGGAACTGGATGCGCCCGCGTTCGACCTGCGCGGCCGGATATTCGTTCCACAGCCCCCGATGTCTTCTTGGCGCCTGCCTCTCCTGGCCCGCCATCATTAAGGGCAGGCAGCAGGAGCAGGCGATCACAATCAGCGCGAAACAACTTCGCTTATGGTTTTGAATCACTTTCGTCATCATTTGGACGGTTTACTCTGCCCCTCTTGATTCGTCGATCCCACCGGCCTGCAGCACCTTAGCTGATATATCAGCGGGATGTCAAGAAAATCGCGCAGATTGCCAGAACTGATTCTGTTAATGCAGGTCCAGGCTTCTTTCCGGCGTCGCCCTGGAACATTCACCCGGCGGCCTGCGTAATTCGAAACATGCCACTATTTGAGATGCGAAAGGAACCTCATGAACAAGCTGGTTGATCCGCTCAAGATTCTGCTTCTGCTGCCGCCGCTTGCACTGCTGGCCGTCCGCGCGAGCGCTCAGAACGTCCTGGCGCTTCAGGACATCAGGTCACAGGCTGAGCTCGACAAGACAGTCTCCACGCTCGATACCGAGCTTTTCGATGCCGTCAACCGCTGCGAACTCGAGAAATTGGCAAGCCTGATCGACGACCAAATCGAGTTTTTCCACGATAGCGATGGATTGACGTTCGGCAAGCAAAGCATGTTGGATTCCGTCAGGAACAATATTTGCGGGACAGATTTCCATCGCGTGCTCGTTCCTGGCACGCTTCGCGCCTATCCCATGAAGGGTTACGGAGCGCTCGAAATTGGCGTGCACCAATTTCTACATCCCAAGACGCACGGCGCTGCTGGCGAGGCCAGCTTCATTCACCTGTGGCAATACAAAGACGGGGCCTGGAAACTGACTCGCGTCATCAGCTACAACCACCACGTGCTGAAGTAGCGAGTTTATCTCGCCATGTTCATTTCGCCAAGTGGCGGCGTAAAGCCGCCGCTACGAATGAACGCACATCCAGACCGAAGCTCGTTCCTGCTAAACTAACCGCATGTTTCGTACAAGGTTCAAGAAGGAAATCGTGGCTGAGTTCCTGCCGCCGGCGCGACTGGGCAAAAGGCACAAGATCATTATTCTGTGCGATGGAATGCCGTCTGTCCCCACCAAGCAGCCGCTTGCGGAATTCCTGGCCCGGCGTGGCTACTGGGTGTTTTACCCGCGCTGGCGCGGAGCGTGGGAAAGCGGTGGCAATTTCCTGGAACGGTCGCCTGTGGAGGACATTGCCGACGTCATCACCGGCATCAGAAAGGGCCGCATTCGGGAAAGCGCTTTCGGACAGGAATTCCGCGTGAACCCCGATTCGATTCTTGTGATCGGCGGAAGTTTCGGCGGCGCGGCGGCCATTCTTTCCTCGCTCGACCGACGGGTGAAGAAAGTGATCGCCAACTGCCCGGTGGTTGATTGGAGCATGCTCAGGGAAGAGCAGGAGAAGGAAACCTCCAACAAGAGTTACCCGGCCTACATCCGCGAAGCTTTCGGCAACGGCTATCGGCTCACAGACAGTAACTGGAACAAGCTGCTGCGCGGCGATTTTTATAACCCTGCGCATCACATCAAGGAACTCACCGCTGCAAAGATCATGATGTTCCACGCCAAAGACGATCCTTACATTCCATGGAAGCAGGTGGACGGCTTCGCCCGGCGTGCGGGAATCAAGCTGAACCTGCTCGCGCGCGGCGGCCACCTCAGCACCAGCAAAACGGTGCAGAAATTCTGGCCACGCATTAAGAGGTTCTTCGATTCCTGAAACCAGAGCCTGCTCGTCATTCCGAGGAGACCCGCCAATGCGGGGCGACGAGGAATCTGCTTTGGTTCTTTTGAACAACGGGGCTGGAACCAAAAGCAGATTCTTCCGCCGGAAACCGGCCTCGGAATGACGCATTGGGCGCCGATTTTGCTTGACACAAAGTGGCCTAGTATGCTAGTCTGTGAAATGCCGGTTTCAGAGGGCCGGCGGCGGGCGTTCAACATTCGAAAATCAGGCTGGAAAATAAAAAAGAATACCTTTTTTGAAAAACAAAGCCGAGAAGTCGTTGATAATAAAAGATCGAGCCAAAAAAACAAACCCAAACGAACCCAAAACGAAGCCGGGAAGTTGTTGAAAATACATAGCTGTGGAAAAAACGAACCCAAAAACGAACCCGGCCATGTTGTTGAAAATAAACGAGGGCTGAAATTCACGCTGCCAACATTCCGTGTCGTGCTCCTCGCAAATCTGAATGTTTCCCACGCGGCGTGTTTATGAACAAACCGCGCCGCCTGCGCCTGAAACCCTGTTACAATGGGGCGCGTTCTGAAACCTCACCATCTCAGGAGAAAACATGAAAGTCGCCGCTGTCCAGATGGACGTCAAAATACTGGAGAATGACCGCAACCTTGCCAGGGTGCTCAATCTTTTGGAGCGCGCCGGGCAGGAGGGCGCGAAGCTGGTGGTATTCCCTGAGTGCACTCTTTCAGGTTATTGTTTCACCAGCCGCGAAGAGGCCCTGCCTGCCGCCGAAACCATCCCCGGCCCTTCCACGGAAAAGCTTACTGCAGCGGCCAGGCGCCTGGGAGGGTCCATTGTGATCGGCATGATGGAACGCGCTGGCGACGATCTTTATAACGTCGCGGTCGTCGTCACTCCGGAGGGCATTGCGGGAGTTCATCGCAAGATCCATCTGCCGTACCTGGGCATCGACCGCTACAACGGTCTGGGTGACGTTCCCTTCAGGGTGTTCCAGGCCGGGCAGGCGAAGATCGGCGTCAACATCTGCTATGACTGCAGCTTTCCCGAATCCGGCCGCGTCCTCAAGCTGAACGGCGCGCAGATCCTGGCCATCCCCACCAACTGGCCCGTGGGCTCCGACACCTGGGCGCACATTCCCAAAGTGCGCGCCATTGAAAACCACATGTATGTTATTGCCGCTGATCGCGTGGGAGAAGAGCGCGGCTTCCGCTTTGCCGGGCACTCGCAGATCATTGACGTCACGGGCGCCGTGCTGGTGGAAGCCGGTGATACCGAAGAGACCATCCTCTATGCTGATGTGGAGCCCGCGCACGCCGACGAGAATCGCGTGGTTCGGATCGCTGGCGAATGGGAATACGACCGCATTGCAGCCCGCCGTCCCGAAATGTACGAGCCCATCACGCGGCCCAAATAATGGGCCCTTATCCAGTGGGAATGTCCGCTGATTACAACTGGTTGCCTGACGTCATCCTGATCACGCGGAGCGGGAGAAGGATCACTGCATTTCCAAAATCAGGCAAACGTCGGGATCCTTCGTCGCCTGCGGCTTTTCAGGATGACGGTCGCGAGGTTTCTTCCATAGTCCATAAAATGCTAGATGTTGAAGAAATGGAGTTCCGGTTCCTGCCGGGCTTCGCGCAGCAGCACCAGCGCCAGTTCGAGCGCGTGATAGTCGCCCCACATGCAGGATTCCCCGCACGGCACTTTGCGGCCTTCCGGCACGTAGTCCCAGCCACGCGGCCGGTGATAGATGGAATGGAGAATCAGTCCCTGATGCCCAGCGTCAGTCGAAAGATAAGGTTCCGCCAGCAGCGTCCGTGTTACGGTCAGCGCCGCCTGCCGGTAGCGTTTGCCATCTTCAGCGCATTGCCGCACCCGCTCGACGTAACGTCCCAGCCGCCACAACCCCTGCGCGGCAATCGAGGCCGCCGAACTGTCCACCGGCTCGAAGTCGTTGAAGGGATCGCTTGGCCGCGAAAGATAATCGCCCAGCTTCGCAAGGCCCGGCGCGCCCGTGTCCCAGTAGGGAACGCCGTCGGTGGGAGTCTGTTCAATATAGAAGTCCGCCGTGGCCTCGGCGGCGCGGAGCATCACGGTCTCAATTCTTTCGAGCCCGCCAAGACTGTCAAATTCTTCCGCGGGCAGCGTTTGGATGAATTCAAGCAGTTCCGCAAAACCCAGAATGGCCCACGCCAGTCCGCGCGTCCAGGTGGTGTAGGGCGAATAGCCCTGCTGAACGTTGGGGCAGCGGTAGCGGCCGTCCTTGGCGTTGAACAAAGATTCATGCGCCACGCGCCCGCGCACGTCGTAGCGGTCGCGACCTTCGCCGTAATAGACCGAATACCGGGCCGTGGCATCGGCGTGCTGGACCAGCCTTTCCAGCAACGAGATTCTACGGTCCGATTCCCCGTGCAGCGCAAAGCCGAGCCGGTGCGCAATGCCCAGCGAACGCAGCGAGCGGATGGTATCCACAAACATGGAGTGCGCACCGTTGAAAGAGTGGATATATCCACCGCCTCCGGAGATGTGCGACCAGCGGGCGGCCTGGACGGCGCCGCTCGATTTGAGCGCCAGCCTGTAGTAATCCTGCTCGGGCTGGGTCGCCTGAATCTTGCCTTCACACGCCAGCCGGGCCAGATTGCCGAAGGTGCTGACCACGTTGAAACCGTGATCGTGGACGCCGGTGTGGGTGACGTAACTTTCCATCCACTTCCTGGTTCCCTCACGCCCGCACTCAAGAAACCACGCTTCTCCGGTGACTTCAAACTGCAGCAACGCAGAACCGTATTGGAAGCCCCGCGTCCAGTCGGTCCACTCCCGCGGCTGGTAACGCCCCTTCGCCGTCACTACGGGCGGACCGGAAACGGGGTCCCAGGACTGTTCAATGCCGCGAATCTTTGCG
>DATLWV010000114.1:0-6408 GCA_035576145.1 Terriglobia bacterium | reverse complement strand
GGCTCCTGGCTGATGGCCGCAATGATCGCCGTGGCCTCGAGGTCAAACTCAGATCCAAGCTGGGGAACTGGCCTGCGGCGCCCGGAAGTGTCCGGCTCACCCAGCTCCATACGGATGCAACGCATGCCTGTGGCCTTGCCGTCGGCCACGCGAATCTCCACGGGGGCTGCAAGGAATTGAATGTCGATGCCTTCCTCGAGTGCCCCTTCGATTTCCTGTTTGATTGCGGGCATCTCCTGCCGCGAGCGGCGGTAAAGGATGGTGACTTCGGCGCCCAAGCGCTTGCTCACTCGCGCCGCGTCAATGGCCGTGTCGCCACCGCCAATAACAGTCACCTTGTTCCCCAGTGATACCCCTTCACCGTTGTTGACATGATTCAGGAATTCTGTTCCTGTGAAGACGTTTGGAGCGTCTTCACCCGGGACTCCCAACTTCAACCCTTTGTGTGCGCCTATGCCCACAAAGATTGCTTTGTATTCGTTTCTTAGGGTTTCGAGTGAAAGCCCGTCCCCAACCACTTTGTTGCATTGCAGTTCAACGCCGAGGTCAAGAATCTTTTGGATCTCGGCGTCCAGCACGTTGCGGGGTAGTCGGTATTGCGGGATACCGTATCGGAGCATTCCACCAGGCTTGCTGAAAGCCTCAAAAACTGTAACGGGGTAACCGCGCCTTGCGAGCTGATAGGCGCAAGACAGACCCGCGGGTCCAGCGCCCACAATAGCAATCCTCTCCTCGTGCTTTTCTTCAGTCAGTCTGGCCAGCTTGAGACCTTTTTCAATTCCGAAGTCGCCGACAAAACGCTCAAGTGCATTGATGGCCACCGCACCGTCTTTTTCGATCCGATTGCAGGCGTCCTCGCAGGGATGCGGGCAAACGCGGCCGCAGACGGCTGGAAAGGGATTGCGGTCGGTAATTGTGTGCCAGGCGATTTCATAGGCCTGCTCGTTAGTCCTGCCGTACTCCGCCGCCTGGGAAATGGTGTTGACCCATTCGCGAATATCCGTTCCGCAGGGACATCCTTCTACGCATGGCGGAGTCTTGGCAATATAGCGTGGGCGCAGGTGACTGATCTCGGCGCCTGCTGTGGAGGTTCCCTTAACAGCCGGTTTCTTTACAGCTTTAAATACCACCATAGGTTTGCTCCAACCTACGCATAAGGGTAGATTCCCCTCTTGAAGCTCTCCAACTGAGCCAGAAGGCGATCGTGTTTCTGCTCATCCTCAATGAGGTAGGTCAGAAGGTGCCTGAGAACAAACAGCCGGCAGTTCTTCCGTGCTTTCTCAGCAAGTACGAGCGTTTCCTTTTCAATTTCCGCGTGATGCACAATGCTCTCCCAGATCTGTCCTAGTTCCTCAGGTGTCAGGCTGATCGCCTGTTTTTCCAGGCTATCGATCATGACCTGCTGGACCTTCTTGTGCATCACTGAGTCCTGCCGGATGATTTCCATGAGCAGCCGGATCAGCGGGTTTTTGGTCTTCGCAATAATGCCCGAACAGGCCGCCACACTTGCATCTTCGATTTCCTGCCACCTCCGGAGCGTCGAGGAGAGTTCCGCAAGGTCCTCCGAAGGCTTCTCTTTTTTCTGGGCGGGTTTAGTCATGACGACTCCTTTTCGGACAGCTTTTGTCCGTGACGAATTGCATTGTTCCCACCACCTCTTTTTAATCGGGAGCCGCACCTTCCTTATGCGGAAGAGTGATAAAGCTTCCGCCGAAATAGCTGTAAACGCAGCGGCCGGAGTCAATCAGTTGCCGGATGGCAAGCTTGCAGTCATCCTTACTGCACTGTTCGGCACCGTGTCTGGCAATCATGGTCTTGGTCAGGTCTGTAGCTTTCAGGTTTTTCTTGCCCTGACACTCAGCAACCATTGCGAACATTTCCTCGGCAAGCGTTTCGATTTGGACAGCCATAGTCATCTCCTAAAACCTCAAGTGGGCCGAGCGGGCGTAGGTCAGCCCGGCGTTTTTGAAGTCATCGATGTGGTACCGGGTAAACTCAATACCGGTCAGTTCAAAAAACTTTGGCCAGCCAATGCGGTCAATCCACTCCCCTACGCGCTCGTATTTGCGGGCGTTGCGGGCGTAGACTTCCACAATGTTGACAACCGCATCCACAACCTCCGGCCAGCGGGGCGGGTTGTTGGGAATAAAGGGAATGGCCAGCTTGGAAAATCTGGGAGCGGAGCGCGCGTTGCTCACTTTTCCACCCACCCAGATGGATAGCCCGTCGTTTTCGGGATCGTTCAGCGGCATCGCGGGACAGACGGTGTAACAGTTACCGCAGAACATGCACTGCGCATCGATAACCTCGACCGAAGGTTTGCCGTCCACAGTGGCGGAGCGGATGGCACCCGTCGGACAGGAAGCAATCGCGGTGGGAATTTCGCAGACCTTATTCAGCATGTCATGCCGCACCTTCGGAGCGCGTCGGTGGATGCCCAGGATGGCGATATCTGAGCAATGGACCGCGCCGCACATATTCAGGCAGCAGGCCAGTGCGATGCGCAGCTTGGCCGGGAGTTTCTGGCCTGTGAAGTGGTCGTACACCGCGTCCATCACGGCCTTCACGATGCCCGAAGCATCGGTGGCCGAGGAATGGCAGTGCACCCAGCCCTGTGTGTGGACAATGTTGCTGATGGCATTCCCCGTTCCTCCCACCGGAAAACCTGACTCCGCAAGATCTTTCCTAAGCGGCTCGATATTGTCGGGATTGTCCAACAGGAACTCCACGTTGTTACGGCTGGTAAACCGGAGGTAGCCACCCGAGTACCTGTCGGCAAGGTCCGCGAACAACCTCACCGTCTGGATGCTTAACAGGCGTGGCGAGCCGGCACGCACGGTGTAGATCCGGTCACCGGTTTCCGACACATGACAGAGAACACCCGGCGCCAGGTTTTCGTGGTATTTCCACTTGCCATAGTTCTTCTTGATGACCGGATGCAGAAACTGCTCGTAATTTGGCGGTCCGATATCGGTTAGACGCTCAGTTTGTGTTCCCATTATTTCGTCTCCTTAACAGCTGCTTCGTCCAGCGCTTCTTCGCCGGGAGTTTCTCCCTCTTCAACATCCTCGCTCTGGAAGAAAATGTAGGGATTGTCGCGGGGTGCTGAGACCATTTCGGGAACGGGGTCCAGGCCGATGGCATCAAGGAAAGCTGGCATACCTATCCGCTGGATCAATTCACCCACACGCTCGCGGTTGTTCCCATACTCGCCCCAGAAATCCCATATCCGCGAGACGAGTTCCTTGACGGTTTCCAGCAGTTCCTGGGCGGGAACAAAAGGAATAAGGACGGAGGAGAGCAACGCCCCCTGAAGGATTGGCGCCTTGGCGCCAATTAGCAACGTTGCGCCCTTTTCCTTCCCGGGGCGCAGCGCCTTGGGCATCACGTTAATGCAGTGCATGCAGCGGACGCATTCTCGATTGTTGATGCTCAGCCTCTTGCCGTCCCAGTCCATACATTTTGTCGGGCAGCGGTCGCAGACGTCTTTCTGGATGTCCAGCCCCGCCGCAGCATATTCGGAAACCGCGGCGTCGTCCTGCTGGATGTCGTCTTTCCACGTCCCGATAATCGAGAGGTCCGCACGGGCAATCGACGCAACGCAATCGTTTGGACAGCCACTGCACTTGAACTTGAACTTGTAGGGAAACGCCGGGCGGTGGAGTTCATCCTGGTAAGTGTGCGTAAGGTCGTTGCACAGCGCCATGGTGTCATAGCAGGCCCACTCACACCTGGCCTCGCCCACGCAACAAGAAGGTGTCCGCATAACGGATCCGGAGCCGCCGAGGTCAAATCCGAGCTTCGTCAAGTCGTTGAACGTTGCTTCCAGTTCATCCGTCTTCGTCCCGAGCAGAATGATGTCGCCTGTCGAGCCGTGAAAATTGGTGAGGTCGGAACCATGGGTCTCCCAGATGTCGCAAAGTTTCCTCAGCACATCGCTGGTGTAAAACCAGCCGGAAGGATGGTTGACACGCAGGGTGTGAAAGTGCGACACATTTGGAAACTGTTCGGGTACGTCACTGTAACGGCCGATCACGCCGCCACCGTAGCCCATCACGCCGACGATCCCGCCATGCTTCCAGTGGCTTATCTTCTCTTTGTACGAGAGCTCAAGTTGGCCCAGAAGGTCATCCGCTGTGGGCTTGGCCTTCGCCGCCGCCTTGATTTCCTTTACGAAACTCGGCCATGGGCCTTTCTCCAGTTCATCGAGCAACGGGGTTGCGCGCATTTCGTCTGCCATGCTTGTCTCCTCCTGAAAACCACTCCCAGGTGGTTCCAGCCTTCGTGACATTCCTGGCTGGCGCTCACATACGGGCCTACTGAATTTGCCGGAGACTTCGAACGCCGGCCACGCCAGTGTTACTTGGCAACCTTCAAGCGGCTGCCGGGCGAACAGACCCTACCTGGCGGCTTGGAAATCTTGCCGCCTCTCTTCTTACCGCGGCCACATAAATCGCAAGCGGCCGATACAACAGGTGCGCCCATTTGCCGAACGGAACCTCGACGGCCAGCATCGGCACTGCAATGGCCATATGCACCGTGTACATCACGTAAGTCCCCATCGCAAAGTTGTTGACCCGCAGGATATGGACCCCGATACCTGTCGCAGCCGTCAGGAACAACAGGATAGGGAAAAGCCAGTCCGACAGGTGACTGAACTTGTACATTTCCCCCTGCTTGTTGGCACGGTCAATCAGCATCCAGGCCGTCGCGCCAACCAGAACAGCTGTCGAGTAATAACCGAGAAAACTGGTCCAGTGAATACTGGAGTCGTTTACCTGGAACCAAGGCAGGAAAACCACGACCAGGGTAAACATGGTGACGTAACCCGTGACCAACAACAGGTGCCGCAACCAGTTCCTGGCGCCTTCGCTGTCCTTGCACTCTCTCCAACGTTTCTGGGTCGCTGCCTGCAAAATGAGGTGAGGCAGGTACTTGAAATACAGGTACGCCGGAATTCCCTGGCCCTGCGTCATGCGGTAAATCATTCGCGCGGCGTTCGTCAGCAGGAAGAAGCTGAGAAGCACCAGCAGGACCCTATCGCCCAGGTCCACCAGTCCGACCGGGGCAAACTTGCTGAGCATCACTGACGACAAAGGCGCCGGACCCGAACGGCTGAGCAGGCCAAAACCAAAATTCTGCGGCAAAGTAAACAACGCCACGATGACGGCGGAAACCAGCGCCAGGATACCGATCTCCCAGAACGCCGAGCGATACATTAACCGCGACAACCCTGTCCAGTCGTACTCGGACGTCAGATAGCGGCGCAGCGCCATCATGGTTTCGCCAGGATTGGCCTTCCGCGGGCAGTTCTTAGAACACTCGCCACAGTAGAAGCAGAGCCACGGCCCTGGATCCGCACGCAGTCTGTCCTTCAATCCCCATTGGGCCTCAATCATCTGCTTTCGCGGAAATGCGAACCCGTCACTTGACAGCGTGCAGACCGAGGAACAGGCGGCGCATTGGAAGCACTTCTTGAAATCGTGCGCGCCTGAGGCTATCAGGCCCTCTATGAACTCCCGATCGGGTTGAACCAGAAGCGTTTCTTCCATGTCAGAACCCTTTGTACGGATTCGGTCCAAGCTCACGCATTCGATCCATAAAGGTGTTAATCATTTCCGGCACGTTTTCATATGCGTCGATTGAGACTTGCGACACCTCAACCCGCTCGGATTCAAGCTGGAGCCGCTGCAAAGTCTCTTTCACGTTTTCAAGCCTTCGGTGGGCAATTTCGCTGCCCTTGGCAAAGTGGCACTGATAGTCCTCGCCATACTTGCAGCCCATCAGCATCACGCCATCGATGCCTCGCGATAGAGCATCCGCGATCCAGACAATGTTCACCGAGCCCAGGCACCGGACAGGAATCACGCGAACATTTGCGTCGTAAACCACGTGGTTCATCCCCGCTACGTCAAGCGCCGGGTAGGCATCGTTTTCGCACATGAACAGAAGTACTCGGAGTTTCTCCCCCTCTTCCTCCGGCACGTCAATGGACTTAATCATGCTGGCGATCATGTCCACCGAATAGTTCTTGAAGGAGATAATCCGCTCAGGGCAGGCGCCCATGCACAATCCACAGCGCCGGCAACGGTAAGCATTAAATTTGGGAGTGCCTTTTTCGTCCTCGTCGAGCGATCCGAACGGGCACTCGACTGTACAGCGCTTGCACTGCGTACAGCGCTGGAGAAGGAAGCTGGGATAAGAAAGGTCGCCGGCGCGCGGGTGGACAGCCTGGCCTGCGGAGGCCATCTCCAGGCTCTGAATGGCCTTCATCGCAGCACCCAGGGCGTCTTCCTCGGCGCGGGCGGAGTCCATCGGGGCCCGCACGGTGCCGGCGGCATATATTCCTGTACGCAAGGTCTCGTAAGGGAAACAGACAAAATTCGAATTCGGGAAACCGTCACGGAG
>DATLWV010000113.1:0-28464 GCA_035576145.1 Terriglobia bacterium | reverse complement strand
AATCGGAGCCAGTTGCACCCGCAAGCCAGGAAAAGCCGCGCCCAGCGGTTCACCGCGATTGCCCGTTTCAAACTCCACCTGGAACAAACGGCTGAAGAGATTGGCATGATCCTGCTGGATGGATCTGAAAAGCGACTGGCCATGAACCGTCACAAGAGTGCGCGGCAGGTTTTTGACGGGCGCGGCAATCGTTACCAGCCATGGCTCGGAACCGAATGTCACCCAGCGCGGGTCCGCCGAGCCTCGCAGTTGCGCTTTCTGCTCAATCGGCATCAGTTCAGGAAGGCTGTCCCGAAGTGCAAGAACGGCTTCGGTGAGATTCACGCGCTGGACCGCTTCCCGCTGGAGGCCCTCCATTGAAGCCCGCGTTGTACTGTCGTTGGCACCTTTGACGAGGGCGCCCGAGAGGTCGAGCAGCATGTAGGCCTCTGCGGGAGGCAACCAGCGCCGGCTTTCCACTTCAGAACGGATGGCGTCGATGCCGGATGGACTGAGGCCCTTTGTTTTTACAAGTTCCGTGGCCGCGTAGAGCGCGAAAGGAATGCCCTGGTCGTCCCTCAGGTTGAGAGGCAGAAGAGCGGCTTGCCGCTCCACGTTGAGGGCTTCGTCGCGCCGCCCTGATCTGTACAGGGCCCGCGCGAGCAGAATTCCTGCCCGGGCTGATTGGACGGGAAGTGGTGCTGACTGGACCGCCTGGCGATAAAGCGAAACCGCCTTTGCGGGATTGCCCTCGGCCAGTTCAGCATGCGTTCCTTGCTGCAACTGGAGTTCAAAGCGCGGCTCGCCGTCAACCACTCGAGATTTGGAGAGTGAGGTGTCCGCATCCCAGGGCAGCTTCAATTGGGAACCATCGAGGGGAGCTATCAGGACGATTGAAGCTTCACCGGGCATCACAGACCAGTTTGCCGAAGGCTGCGCGGCCAGTTCGTCGAGCCCGCGCGATTCAATCGCTTCTAATTTTGAGAGAAGCCGCTCGCGAATGTCACGGACTGTGTTCTGGCGGTCTTCTGCCTCGCGCTTTTGGGCCAGCTCCTTTTGCTGGCTGGCCAGGCGCAAGGTGAGCGCCACCAGCACGAGGCAGGGCAACAACACCGCCGCGAAAAACAACAGCAATTGCTTGCGATGGGTTCCAGCGTTCATAGCTCCGGCCCAGCGACCATCCAGTTGCACCCATTCTAGACCCGCCGGAGCCGGGATTGTCATGGAATTGTCAGGCTGCGAAAAATGATTCCGGGCCCCCCGCCGGATGGACACGGACGCCGGAGTTACCGCGCGAAAACTCGCCACCCCGGAAGCCGGAAATGAGAATCGAAAGCTCATCATGCACAATCTGAAGTTCGCCGCCGAGACCTGGAACGGCCTATTAGCCGGAAATTCTTCACCCTGAGCTGGCAATGAACCTGCCGTCAATCATGGTTTGGGTTGGCGGCGCGAGACGCCGCGGCCATTTGTAGGCCTTATTTAGTAGGCTAGACATGGCCCTTGAAGCGCCCTAAATGGGACGTTTGGGACGTTCATTCGTTTTTTCTTCTCAATTTTCAAGTGATTGATTTTACGGAACTTATTAATTTCGATACACAAATTCAGCGTTCGTTTTTCAAAAAAGTGTTCAATTCTCGCACAGCGGGCAAAAATTACAAATCGCCACTTTGGAAACTTTTCCGCGCTTCACGTCGTCCAGTTTGAAGGCCCGTACCTCGGCTGCCTGCAGACACCGGAACGAACGCCCTGATGCTACGGCAGAATGCTTGTGGCAGCGTATGGAATTTGTTACCATCAGCCTTTCAGGTCACAGCATTTTCTGTCCACAAGACAACTGATCGCTGGATTGAGGCAGGAGGGCCGGGCCGGGAAGACGCCTGAGTTTTCAGGTTAGGAGGGTTTCGTGCGCCGATTAGGACTCATCGCAGTTTTGTGTGTTGCATGCATCGGACTTACGGCCAATGCGGCCGAAGAACATTCCAGCAGGCTGATGGGTTTTTCCGCTCAGGGCTCCGAGACTGAACGGCAGTGGGAAGGGAAGTTCAATGCCATCCCCGAGCCGGACAACATGCGCGATTACATGAAGCGCCTCTCGGCCTATCCGCATCATGTCGGCTCCCCGTATGACAAATCGAACGCCGAATGGATCCTGTCGAAGTTCAAGGAATTCGGGCTCGACGCGCATATTGAAACCTACTACGTCCTTTTCCCGACTCCAAAGGAGCGCAAGGTGGAAATGGTGGCTCCCTCGCAATTCGTTGCGAAGATGCAGGAGCCGACCGTGTCTGAAGATCCCACCTCCGATCAGAACTCGACGCAGCTTCCCACTTACAACGCCTACTCAATTGACGGCGACGTGACGGCCCCGCTGGTGTATGTGAACTATGGCGTTCCGGCGGATTACAAGAGGCTTGAGAGATTGGGTGTTTCCGTAAAGGGCGCCATTGTAATCGCGCGCTATGGACTAAGTTGGAGGGGAATCAAGCCCAAGGTTGCGGCTGAGCATGGCGCTGTGGGCTGCCTGATTTACTCAGACCCGCGCGAGGATGGCTACTTCCAGGGTGATGTTTTTCCCGGGGGAGCTTTCCGTCCGCTTGAAGGCGTGCAGCGCGGCAGCGTGATGGACATTACGCAGTACTCCGGCGACCCGCTCACTCCTAATGTTGCGGCGACGAAAGACGCCGCGCGGATTCCGTTGAAAGAGTTGAAGGTGCTCACAGCGATTCCCACTCTGCCGCTCTCATACGGCGATGCGAAGCCATTGCTGGACGCTCTCTCGGGGCCTGTGGCTCCGGCCAATTGGCGGGGCGCGCTGGGCATGACCTACCACCTTGGGCCGGGACCGGTGAAAGTTCACATGGCTGTCAAGGCCAACTGGGACGTGAAGCCCATCTACAACGTGATTGCGAAAATCCCAGGTTCAGTTTACCCCGACGAGTGGATCATCCGGGGCAACCATCATGACGCCTGGGTGAATGGAGCTGAAGACCCAGTATCCGCCCAGGCATCGCTGATTGAAGAAGCTCGCGCCCTCGGCCTGCTGCTGAAGCAGGGATGGAAGCCCAAGCGGACGATTATCTACTGTGCCTGGGACGGAGAAGAACCGGGACTATTGGGATCAACAGAATGGGCGGAGGAACACGCTACCGATCTCGATCAGCATGCGGCAGTCTATGTCAACACGGATTCCAACAGCCGCGGCTACCTTACTGTAGAGGGCTCGCACACTCTTCAGAAATTCATCAACGGTGTTGCAAGGGACATTCAGGATCCCGAGAAGAACATCTCGGTCTGGCAACGGGATTGGGACCAGCGAATTCGCCGGGCCACGACGGCGGCGGAACGGCAGGCCCTGAGGCAGAATCCCGATCTGAAAATCGGCGCATTGGGATCGGGATCTGATTACACTGTTTTCATTGACCACCTCGGAATCGCCTCCCTGACGCTTTCCTATGGCGGCGAAAGTAATGGTGCGGGCATTTACCATTCAATCTACGACGACTTCTACTGGTATACCCACTTTAACGACACCAAGTTTGTCTACGCTCGGGCATTGGCCCAAACCGTGGGCACCACTGTTATGCGCCTGGCCGATGCTGATATTTTGCCCCTTGATTATTCGGAATTTACCGACACCATCCGTACCTACGTTGACCAGCTCAAAGAAATGTTGACGCACGAGCAGGCTGAGACAAAGGAGTTGAACACCGAAATCAAGGAAGGTGTTTTTACCGCAACCTCCGATCCTGAAAAGACCTACGTCCCGCCTGAACCCGAAGATATGCCGCCCTTCCTGAATTTTGCCCCGCTGGACAACGGCGTTGCCGCACTTGAGCGAAGTGCAGACCATTATCGCAAGGCCCTCCAAGCCGCGGAAACAAGCGGCAGTTCTGCCCTGGCACACGCTTCGCTCACCAGTGTGAATCACTTGATCATAGAGACCGAGAGGAAACTGATTCGACCGGAGGGCTTGCCCGGGCGGGCCTGGTACCGGCATCAGATTTACGCACCGGGAGTCTACACCGGCTACGACGTGAAGACGCTGCCGGCGGTCCGTGAAGCCATTGAAGAGCGACAATGGGACGAGGCTGGCAAACAGATTGCAATTGTCGGGAAGGTCCTTGAAGACGAAGCCATGGCAATCGATGCCGCCGCATCCGATCTCGAAAAAGCTATTCAGTGATCCTGACTGTCATAATTTGACACACTTTTCTGCTGTCTTGCTATTCCTGGCCCGGGTCAATGTCCTCTTTTGACAGCGACGCCTGCCTTCTGTAGCCGTCTACTCCCAAGAGCCTGAAAATTTCATAAAGCCATAATTTTTGTTCGCAAAATATATTAACCCACTTATTTTTAATAGATTTAAGGTGAAAATTTTCCATTTCTGGAAATTATTTTACGCATTTTTGGCTCTACTGTGTAACTTAGCGAGGTTGTATTGCGTCTGCACATGTGTAATACTTAGCCAATCGATTTACGGCTTGGAAATCATAACTTGGTCAATGCTGGTGTGGACACGGCTTCGGCTCAGCACCGGCATTGTTACACAGCAGGAATGTCCGTTCGAGGTTCTCAATGTCTTCTGCGGAAGAACGGGTCATTCGAGTGCTTCGACCATCTGTAATTGTTTTATGCGGCCCAGCGGCATGTGGAAAATCGACATTTGCAGCCCGGCATTTTCGGCGCACTCATGTTATTTCATCCGATTTTTGCCGGCAGCTAGTGTGCGATGATGAGACTGACCAGCGTTACCATTCGCAAACATTTGCTCTTTTGAACTTTCTCATTGGTCAGCGACTTTCCATCAACCGCGTTTGCGTTGTTGATTCAACTGCGATAACTCCCGGGGCTCGAAAGTCTCTGCTGGATCTTGGTCGGAAGTACCGAGTCCGTACAGAGTTGTTTCTTTTTGATGTCGCGCTTGAGAAATGCCTTGAGCGTGACCGTGCCCGTGTGCGCTCGGTAGGGCCGAAGGTTATTGAGGAACAGTATCGTTTGTTCAAGCAGGCGCAGGGATCGGTCGCCTCCGAGGGGTTTGACCAGATTGTTGAGCTGGGCGAGAAAGATTTGCAGAGCGTACGCTTCGAGATTCTCTACCGTCCCATCAACCCGGTAAACCACGTTAACGGCATGAAAACCTGGAAAGACCACCCCGCTTACGCCAAAGGCCCCGAACCGCGCAGTTGACACTCCGCCACACGACCTCCTAGAATTCTCAAGGGCTTACCTTTATGAAACCTGGACCCAAACAGGCCGTTTTGCAGCCGGAATTGAGACGGGCCACGGACGTTTTATCCCTGATCGGGAACACTCCCCTGGTCCGGTTGCAAAGGATTGGCGTTGAATTCCCGCAGGTGGCGCTTCTGGCGAAGGCCGAGTGGGCCAATCCCGGCGGATCTGTAAAGGACCGTGCGGCGTGGAACATTATTCAGGAAGCGGAACGTGCCGGACTGCTGATGCCAGGCAAGGTCCTGCTCGACTCCACTTCCGGAAACACCGGAATTGCCTATGCCATGATTGGCGCTGCGCGCGGGTACCGCGTCAAGCTTTTTATGCCCTCGAATGTGAGCCTTGAGCGTAAGCACATTCTGCACGCCTTCGGCGCAGAGATCGTTTATACAGACCCGATGGAAGGATCTGACGGGGCCATTCGCAAGGTCCGCGAGCTTGCCGAAAGAGAACCAGACACTTACTTTTACGCCAATCAGTACAACAATCCTGCCAACTGGAGAGCGCACTATCAGACCACCGCCCCGGAAATTTTCGACCAGACGGAAGGGCAAATCACACATTTTGTTGCGGGTCTGGGTACCACTGGAACGTTTATCGGCACGGCGCGCCGGCTGAAGGAGCTTAAACCAGAGGTTCGTTGCATTTCCTATCAGCCGGACTCTCCGTTTCACGGCCTGGAGGGGCTGAAACACCTTCCCACCTCCATCGTTCCCGGCATTTATGATTCGTCTGTCCCTGACGATAACGTGGAAGTTTCGACGGAAGAATCTTATGCCATGACCTTGCGGTTGGCCCGGGAAGAGGGCTTGCTGGTTGGCATTTCGTCCGGGGCTTCGCTGGTTGCGGCGCTCAAGGTGGCGAAAGAGGTTCGGAGCGGCGTGATTGTCACGATCTTTCCTGACAGCGGAGACAAGTACCTCAGTGAACGCTTCTGGAATGATTCTGCGGCCCGACGCTAGAACCTGGCTCATGGTTCTGACGATTGCCGGCATCCGCCCGCTGAAATCCGGGGCAGTGCCGGCTTTGGTTTTTCTTCAGCAATGAGGCATTGAATGGCAATACAACTGAACACTGAACAGCTTGAGAAAATTCATTCGCATGGCGAGCGTGAATACCCCAACGAATGCTGCGGAATGCTGCTCGGCCGGGCGGACGGCGATTCCAAGGAAGTTTCAGAAGTAGTGCCACTGAAGAATTTGCGCCTCGACTCCGCGCGGGCGCAGGAACTGCTGCCGCTGGAAGATCCTGGCCGCGAATCAGAGAAGAACCGTTTCCTCATTGACCCACTTGAGCAACTACGGGTTGAGAGGGAAGCGCGCACCCGCGGGCTGGATGTCCTGGGTTACTATCACTCTCATCCGGACCATCCGGCCCGTCCGTCAAATTATGATCGCGAACATGCCTGGCCGTGGTATTCTTATGTTATTCTTTCGGTTGAACGGGGCAAGGCCGCTGAAATGACCTCGTGGGTTCTATCGGAAGACCGGTTGCGGTTTGATCCTGAACCATTGAAACTTTAGGCCGTCCACGTTCATCAAAGAAACATAGTGGACTTTTTAGTGTATAATGGTCAGCACAGGATTGGTATGATGGGTCGAGGAGAAGGAATGCCAGTAAAAGTGGTTATCCCCACCCCGCTGCGGCAGTACACGGGGAAGAAGGATTCTGTTGAAGTTGAGGCGAAGACTGTTGGCGAGGCGCTGGCGGGGTTGACTTCGAGATATAGCGATTTGCGAAAGCACCTCTACAACGAGGAAGGCAAGCTTCGCAGTTTTGTTAATGTCTACGTGAATGACGAGGATATCCGCTTTCTTCAAAAGGACCAGACTCCTCTTACCGAAACTGACGTCATCAGTATTGTTCCCTCCATTGCAGGCGGCTCAATGATCCGCTGTATCTGTAGCTAGCCTGGATCCGGCACGGCCGGGATTCCGGGCTCATCCCCCACGATTAAGAAATCTCAAGAAAAAGCAAGATACAAGCGATCCCAGCTCCAGAGTGAGCGGGGCTTGCATGGCGCAGGAATTCCAAGGAAATGACAACCAAAGAGGAAAAAATGGCGACAATAGCAACAACTCCAACAGAGCAATTGACTAAAGACGAGATTCTCCGCTATAGCCGACATCTCATCATGCCGGAAGTGGCCATGGATGGCCAACTCAAGCTGAAGCAGGCCAAGGTGCTCTGCATTGGCGCGGGGGGCCTGGGCACGCCGCTGGCACTTTACCTGGCTGCGGCCGGCGTGGGAACGCTGGGCATGGTGGACTTCGATGTGGTCGATTTCACCAACCTGCAGCGGCAGATTATTCATGATACGGATGACGTGGGGCGCCCCAAGCTGGACTCGGCGCGCGACACCATTCGGGACATTAATCCGAACGTGGAAGTCATCCCCTATGAGACACGGCTTACTTCCGATAATGCTCTCGACATCTTTCGCGACTATGACATCGTTGCCGACGGCACGGATAATTTCCCTACCCGCTACCTGGTGAACGATGCGTGCGTGTTGCTGGGCAAGCCGAACGTTTATGGAAGCATCTTCCGTTTCGAGGGACAGGCTTCTGTTTTCCACGCTCCGGAAGGGCCGTGCTACCGCTGCCTTTATCCGGAGCCGCCACCGCCGGGGCTCGTACCGAGTTGCGCTGAAGGCGGAGTGCTGGGAGTGCTGCCGGGCATCGTGGGATCGCTCCAGGCGCTGGAAACCATCAAGCTGATTCTTGGCAAGGGTCAGCCGCTGATCGGCCGCCTGCTTTTGTTCGATGCGCTGCACCTTAAGTTCCGGGAGCTCAAACTGCGTAAGAACCCGGAGTGCCCCGTTTGCGGAACGCATCCAACCATTACCAAGTTGATTGATTACGAAGAATTCTGTGGAATCCGAGGAGAAGAACACGTGCCTGAGACCAGCGTTCCGGAAATTACAGCGACAGAAGTAAAGAAGCTAATGGACGAGAGCAAGCCTTTTGTCCTGGTCGATGTTCGCGAGCCGCACGAGTACGAAATCTGCAATATTCCGGGCGCCAAGCTGATTCCGCTGGGCGAAGTTCCGAAGCGCATGCACGAGCTGAACTCTGCAGACCAGATTGTTGTGCACTGCCGGTCCGGAGTGCGCAGCGCCAAGGCTGTGGAATTCCTTATGCAGGCTGGGTTCCGCAGGATCCACAACCTGAAGGGCGGCGTTTTGGCATGGGCGCGCGACGTTGATCCTTCCATGCCGAGTTACTAATCGGTCCCGACATTCATGCCGGGGCGGACACCGGTCTGCCCTGGCAAATCTCTCCCTGCATTTGCTGCCAGCGCGAAGGCTGCTGAAGTCCCTTGGGGCCCGAAATCCCCCATCCGATAGACAACCCTGCGGTTCCCCATTGCTCTTGCCTCCGAATTGTCATAACATCTGCAATAAGTATTGACTTCCGTGAGGGGGTGCACGATGAAGGTCCAAGCCAATCGACGGGAATTCATCCAGGGATTCGGAGCGGCGGTGGCCGGGCTTGCCCTGGCTCCGCGCCATACTTTTGGGGCCGCCACGCCGCCGGCGCCTCCGGTTGCGGTGGCAAAGTGCCTTGAATACGGACCCGAGGTCCGTCCCACACTGGCCGCGCTGTTTGACCAGATAGGGGGATTGTCGCGGATCGTGCGCGGCAAGACGGTGGCGGTCAAGGTCAACATGACCGGCCACAATACAGATCTCGTGCAGGGCATGCCGATTGGCATGACGCAGTGGGTGCATCCGGAAGTGATCGGCAACACCGTCCAGCTGCTGGGGCAGGCTGGGGCCCGAAGGATCATGCTGGTGGAAAGCTCGCTCAGCCCTTCGCGCTCTCTGCAGCAATTCATGTCCGACGCCGGCTGGAATCCGAAGGACTTTGCAAGCGCGGCGCCCCGCGTGGATTTTGTGGACACCAATTACAGCGGCCCGGGAGGAACGTACAAACGGCTCTGGGTTCCCGGAGGCGGCCTGCTGTTCCGTGCCTACGATTTGAATCCTGTCTATACCGATGTCGACGTCTATGTTTCTCTTGCCAAGCTGAAGGAACACGCGACGGCGGGCGTAACTCTTTCTATGAAGAATTCCTTTGGCATCACGCCCTGCACCATTTACGGGCGCGGCGCGGGCGTTGACAAGCCGTCCGAGGTGGTCAAAGGTTCGCGCGGCGGCATCCTGCACCAGGGCGACCGCCAGCCTTCCAAAACAGCACTTTCGGAAAATGACCCGAATTCGCCGCGCCAGCCCGGCTATCGTGTGCCGCGTGTGACAGCCGACCTCGTCCATGCGCGTCCCATCCATCTGGCTATTATTGACGGCATCCACACGGTCGCGGGCGGGGAAGGTCCGTGGATCAAGCGCTGCCGCCCGGTGCACGCGGGAGTGCTGGTGGCGGGCACGAACCCCGTAACCACCGACGCAGTGGCAACCGCCCTGATGGGTTTTGACCCCATGGCAATGCGAGGGACCGCGCCGTTTGAAGGATGCGACAGCACACTGAAGCTGGCCGAAGATCTCGGCATTGGAACACGCGACCTCAAACGCATTGAAGTTATCGGGACTCCAATTTCCAAAGCCCGAGTCGATTTCCGCCGAGCGTGAGGACAAGCTGGCCTGAGGTCATTCCAGCTGGTATTGAGGGGACTGTCTGTGGCCCTTAGCGTCGCGATGTCCTCTTCAGGTTTTCCCCAGGGTTTCCATAATGACTGCTTTTTCAGCATCTTGTACGTTTATCGTGAACGCTCACTTCTGGTTTTCGAACTGGAATCCTGAAAACGTTCTCCAAAACGTAACGCAACCGTAACGCCACTTTCACACGGGAATGGTTTAATGCCTCATAAATGGAATGCCCAACGTGGTCCCGGTGGGACGTCCCACTACAATCCGGGCAAAGCTGGGAAAGAGCGGAGAACGCTCCATTAATTCAAGCCGAGTTCTCAAGCCGTGGAGAAGGCTTTTCTGGCGTAGTGTCAGAACAACCGGAAAGTCTTGAACGAGAGGCGCGGAAGGTTGGCGGCGTTATAAAGCCGGCAGCGGGGGCGCGCCTTTCGTTCGTCTACTTTGACGCCGGTGGAGGCCACCGGAGCGCGACCAAGGCGCTTCTAACCGCGGCGCAGGAGCAGGGCCTGCCCTGGGAAATTGAATGCCTGAACCTGCAGGAACTGCTCGATCCCCTCGACTTTGTCAGGAAGCTGACGGGCATCCGCGTCCAGGACGTTTACAACTACATGCTGGAGAATGGATGGACGTTAGGCGCCGCCCAGCTCCTGCCGCTGCTCCATGGCGTCATCAGACTGCACCACTCACTGATTGTCGGAGTCCTTGCACGGTATTGGAGCGCAGTCCGGCCGGACCTTGTTGTCTCCCTGATACCGAATTTCAACCGCGAGATTGCGGAAAGCATCCGGCGGGTCCTTCCCATCGTTCCCTTCGTCACGATACTGACGGACCTGGCGGACTACCCGCCCCATTTCTGGATTGAGCGTGAGTCCGAATATCTGATTGTTGGGACAGAGCGCGCGGCGGAACAGGCGCACTTGATGGGGCACAAGCCGGACCACGTTTTTCTAACCTCCGGAATGATCCTCAATCCTGCCTTTTATTCGATTCCCGAGGCAGACTGCCGCGAGCAGCGGGAATCCCTGGGGCTCCAGCCGCACCGCTTGACGGGGCTGGTGATGTTCGGCGGACAGGGTTCGCAGGCGATGCTGGAAATCGCCCGGCGGCTGAATAAGCTCGACTGGCTGCAACTGATTCTGATCGCAGGCCGCAACGAGAAGCTGGAATCACAGCTTCGAGGGATGGATTTCCAGATTCCAGTTCACCTTGAGGGTTTTACCTCCCAGATGCCCCGTTTTATGCAAATGTCGGATTTCTTTATCGGCAAGCCGGGCCCCGGGAGTCTCAGTGAAGCCTTGGTTATGGAGCTGCCTGTCATCGTCGAGCGGAATGCCTGGACGCTGCCGCAGGAGCGGTTCAATACAGAGTGGGTGAAAGAGAAGGAAGTTGGAATCGTCGTCCGGAGCATTCGTGAGATTGGGCCGGCGGTTGAGCGCCTCCGTGATCCCGCTGTTTTCAACCGTTACCGCGCCAACGCCCAGGGGCTTCGCAACCGGGCGGTCTATGAAGTCGTCACGATTCTGGAAAACATTCTTTCCAGGACGAAAGGAGGAGCGAGGCCACACGGCCCGTCAGGATGACGGACGCCTTTGGGCCCCGGCCGGAGACGCCGTGCGATGGGGCCATCCGCGCTGAAAATGACAAAGGTTTATAAGCTCGATGAAGGTATCTGCGACACGCTGATCATTTCAGACCTGCACCTGGGTTCGATTGTCAGCCGGGCGGAAGACGCCCGCCTCATGCTTCAGGGCAAGACGTTCCGCAGACTGATCCTGCTGGGCGACATTTTCTGCGATCTGGATTTCCGCAGGCTGACGAAAGAACACTGGGAGCTGCTGTCTTACATCCGCAAGCTTTCGAATCCCAAGCGTAAAGTGGAAGTGGTGTGGGTGGAAGGGAACCACGATCGTGGGCTGACTGAAGTCATGTCGCATCTGGTCGGGATCAATGTGTACCAGGATTATCAATGGGACTACGACGGAAAGCGCTACCTTGCCATCCACGGGCATCAGTATGACAGTTTCCTGGTGGGGAACGCGGCGCTCAGTTCGTTTGGCGAATGGATATACATGAGCCTTCAGAAGCTTGATTCGAAGAGCAAGCTGATCTCCCGGTTCCTTGACCGGCAGAATTCCAAGTGGTTGCGTCTCTCACCCAAAGTGGCGGCTGGTGCCCTTGCACTGGCTAAACTGCGTGGCGCCGACGTAGTCTTCTGCGGCCATACCCACATGGCTATGCAGGCCGAACGTAAGGGAATTCGATATTTCAATTCCGGCTGCTGGACCACTGAAGACCCAACCTACATCACCGTGGACGAACTTGGCGTGCAAATCCATGACTACGTTTCAGAACTGGCTAACCGCGCGCTGGCCGTAGAACCTGCTTCCAGCGAACAAGTCACAGTTGAGTAGAGCAATCCCCCTGATGCTCCATGTCCGCACAGATACCGCTCCCCACCACCCAATGTGCTACCATTTCCCCTTATGGCTCAGAGCAGGGTAGAGCGCGGTCCGGGCAGGTTTGCGGCCTATGCCTGGATGGTGCTGGGCTACAACATCCTGGTGATTTTGTGGGGAGCGGTGGTGCGCGCCACCGGGTCCGGGGCGGGTTGCGGAGAACACTGGCCGCTGTGCCAGGGCGTGGTGATTCCGCACGCCGAGCAGATTGCCACTCTCATTGAATTCTCCCACCGCGCCACCAGTGGCATCGACGTCCTGCTGGTGGTCGGACTTGTCTGGATGGCTTTCCGGCGGTTTGGCCGCGGACACGCCGTCCGGAAATACGCCGCGGCATCAGGTTTTTTTACCCTCACTGAAGGGCTGGTCGGGGCCGCGCTGGTGCTGTTCGGCCAGGTTGGTAACGTTGTTTCCACGGGCCGGGTAGTGATTCTTTCGGTTCACCTGGTGAACACATTTCTGCTGCTGGCTTCACTGGCGCTAACGGCCTGGGCGGCCAGCCGGCAGCTTTCCGCAGACGCGGGCGCGCCGCCTCTGTACCCAGCGGTGCCTGGCAAAGGTCTTTATGTTGTTTACGGGGCGGGAATCGCAGGGGCCATCGCGATTTCCATCACGGGCACCATTGCCGCACTTGCGGACACGCTCTACCCCGCAAGGTCGCTGGCGGAAGCTTTCCGGTGGGACTTCTCCGGCACAGCGGCTCCCATTCTTCACCTGCGCATCATTCATCCCGTAGTTGCAGTGCTGGTGGGTGGCTACCTGCTTGTGGTTGCCGTCATGACGCTGAGTTCACCTGGCCCAACTGCGCCTAAACGCCTGGCCCGGCGTCTGGCAGGGCTGGTGCTGCTGCAATTCTGCTTTGGCGCAGCCAACATCGTTCTTCTTACACCCGTGTATATGCAGATACTACACCTGCTGGTAGCGGACCTCATCTGGATTGTTCTTGTCCTGCTCACGGCTGAGGGTCTGGGCTGGCAGGCGGAAAACGCGGTGTCCTCCGTTGCTCCGTCGCCCGCCGCCGACCCCTCGCGAACGGCAGTCCAGCACCTTTCTGCCTCAAGATAATCTCGCGCTCTCCCGTCTAGGCAAGCCAGTACGTGAGGCTTTACGATAAGGCATGGCCACAAAACCTGCCATGACGCTTGACCGTGTGCTTTCCCGTTTCGGGATTGCCTCCCGTACCGCCTCGATGGAATTCATCCGCGCCGGCCGTCTGAAAGTGAACGGCAAGGTTGAGCGCGATCCGGAGCGGTGGGTCTGGCCCGAGCGTGATGTGGTCCATCTGGACGGCAAGCCGTTACGCCCGGTCCCGCGAACATACCTGCTGCTCTACAAACCCAAGGGGGTGATCACCAGCCACGGCGACCCGGATGGCCGCAAGACCATTTATGATCTACTGGGAGCAAGCGGCCGCTGGGTGGCGCCTGTCGGCCGCCTCGATAAGGACACCTCCGGTTTGCTGCTGCTGACCAACGACACTGAATTTGGGCACGCTGTGATGAGTCCGGAATCCCAGGTTCCCAAGACCTACATGGCCAAGCTCAACGCGCTCATGAGCGATGAAGTGATTGGGCAGTTGGCCAGCGGCGTGGAAATGAAGCGCGGCGACCATGCCCGGCCGAGGAGCGTCCGCCGCCTGGAAGACCGCGGCAAATATACGTGGCTTGAAATCGTGCTGACGGAAGGCAAGAACCGCGAGGTGCGGCGGATGATCGAAGCGGTCGGCTTCAAAGTGCTCAAACTTGTCCGGACCCGCGTCGGCCCGCTTACGCTTGAAGGACTGGAAGTCGGCAAATGGCGCCCGCTCACCCGGCACGAGATTGACAAACTCCAACGCAAATCCCTGCCCAAACCATCACTGTCGAAGAGCGGAGCCGGACAGTCTCACAGTTGAACCGTCAGCACTACGACTCTAGACTAATGTCCTGCCTGGTATTCCCCCTCAAGTTCGAATACCGTATCGTTGCCTTGCAGCTTCCCGGCATACGTTCCTTTACCATTGATTCCTTCCAGCTTGCCGGTTCCGCTGACAATGGTCCATTGCCCTTGCTCGCTTACAGTCTTGCCGCGTTCGATCACCTGCTCACCCTGAATGCGATAACTGAATTTGTCGCCACTGACCGTGGTTTCAGTAACGTAACCGCGCACGCGAGCCTGGTTGCCACGAACTTCTTTTGTGACGGTTGCTTCGTCGGTTTGAGTCTCGGTGCCGGCGATGTCAATTGGCTTTGTCCAATGGCATTTTCCCTGGCTCATCACAAAGAAATGGCCAGCCTGATCGCTGAGCCGCATCACGTGCACCTGCTCGGGCCCCGAACATTCAGCGGTCCCGGCGATATGGGTCTGGGCCAGCGCTACAGCTGCCGACGAAAAAATGATCAAAGCAATGATTCCGATTCTGGATTTCATCAAGCCTCCTCAATGAAGTAGACACTGCATCCTGCCAAGTGTGACACAAAACAGTGATTTCCGCCGCCAGGGCACGGGGCCCTCCCGAAATTCTCCCTGTACCTCGAAGTTCCTCATCCCCTAAAATAGCCCTGGGCTCAAAAGTTGGACGATGGCGCATGGATGCCCGTGTTTTCAAATGGCAGAGGAACGCCGTTCCGTGTGCCGACAGATTGCTGAGAGGAGGCATGCATGCCATTGAACGTTGGAGACGCGGCGCCAGATTTCAATCTTAAGGCGGCGATAGGTGATGAGCAGGAGGAATTCAAGCTTTCCAATCACAGAGGCGAGAGGGTTGTTATCGCTTTTTATGCCCTGGACTTCACCCCCGTTTGACGGAACGAACTCTCGGCAATCCAGGAAAATCTCCCGAAGTTTGCCGAGTTGAACGCCCAGGTCGTGGGCGTATGCACCGACACGGTTTTCTCCCACATTGCCTTTCAGGAATCGCTGGGAGGATTGAAATTTCCCCTTGCCGCAGACCGCTGGCCGTATGCCGCCACCGCGCAGGCTTACGGAGTTTTCCCCCCAACCCGGCATGAAATCCCTTTTGTGAATGATCGTGCGATTTTTATTGTGGATAAGAACGGCAAAATTGCATGGTCAAAGATTTATGCTCTTCGGGATTTGCCTGACATGGACGAGGTGCTGACTGCGCTGGCAGATATTACCTGAAACAGATTGTTCACGCTTCGGGACATTGCCATCGCCTGGCATAACTGGTGCGAAGAGCGCGCAGCGCAGCGGGGAGTTGCAGGTTCCCCGCTGCCCGCGTGTTTGCGCGTAGCGGTGCGGCGGACTTATCAGCGGTGAAAGGCTTCCCTGCGGTCCTGGCGCAGATCTCGGGCCTGACGCCTGAATTGATGCTTGGCATGCCGCAATTTGCGCCGGTCAATTCTGGCCCGTGTACTGTTGGGGCCATAGTGCCGAACATCTGCATGAAGTTTCTGTTGGCGCCGCACAATTCGCCGGCCATCGCGTCGCAGCGCCCGGCGATCCTGCCGCCTGTCCACGCGATTGTTCATGGATTCAGGCCCAAATCGTCCGTGGGCAAAGGTTGCGGGAGCGGCCACGAGCATCCCAGCCAGAACTACTGGCAAAAGCCATCTGAGGTTGTTTCGCATCATCGTCGTCCTCCTTCGCGTTGAGCAGTTCCTGCTTCCGTTGATGAAACCCGCCACTTCGCAAAAAGTTTCGTTCGGGCCTGAAACCAGCGGTCTTTTTCTTCTTGCGGATCATTTCATTCACTTGGTGTGGGGGGCACGGGCTAGCCAGTGGAAGCCAGCGAAACTGATGGCCTGCGGTATGATAGTAGACGTGCCAGCATTCATGAAAAGCTGGAGGGAACTGAGATGAAACTTGCAAGATATTGCCTGCTTTCCTTGTGCCTGTTTTCGGCTCCGGTGATGGGACAACAGAAAAATCAGGGAGCGCCGAGCCCGCTGATTGAAGGCAAGTTGATGTACGTTGGGACAATGCCCCAGAACCTTGACGCCTGGATTGTCAACGATCTCAGCATCTGGGGCAAGTACAAGCCCACTCGGCAAATTGAAGGCGTTGACCTCGTAATGAAGGCCTACGAACCGGAGACGGAAGTCCAATACAAAATGCGAAAGGGCATCCCTCAGCCAAAAGAAGTTCGGAAGGACCCGAAGCGCAAGAACGTCATGTTTTCAATCATCGTGGAGGACTGGGTTACGGGTTACCAGGTCTGGCAGGTGGACATCATTGATCGCAAGCCGAAGCGGGACGAGAACACGGCCCCCAGCGAGGATGCCGAAATCAATGCCAGGGGACTGTCAAGCCAGCAGATCGCTCAAGCTATTACGCGAGAGTTGCGGAGGTATGTAGACCACCTGGGTTCGCAACCGGGTGTTCATTAGGGGCCTGCTTTTTACCGGGTAAACCATCCGTGATTGCCGCAACTGATTCCTGACCTGAGGACCAATAGAAGAGATGACGTCATGAAAATAGCTGTTACCGGCGCCGCGGGACTGTTCGGCCACGGACTCGTTGAGGTCATCAGCAAACGCCACACGGTGTTTTCAATTGGAAGGGCCGAAGCCGACATTACCAGGTTTGAAGAGGTACTGGCAGCGTTCCAGAAGTCACGCCCCGATGTCGTAGTCCACGCGGCGGCCAATCCAAGCCCCGACTCCTGCGAATTGGACCCACCGCAAGCCTATCTTGTCAACGTCCATGGCACTCGTCACGTTGTGGAGGCCGCGCGTGAGGTTGGAGCCGCGGTGGCCTATATTTCGACCGACGCGGTGTTTGACGGCGAGAGTCGGACTCCTTATAAAGAAACCGATCCAACTATTTCTCCAACCGTGTACGGGCGCACCAAGTTGCGCGGTGAGCGCCTCGTGGCGGCGCTGCCCTCGTATTGGATATTCCGTGTGTGTGTACTTTTCGGCCCCGGAAAGGTGAATTTTATCGAAAAGAGCCTGAGAGCAATAGTTGCTGGCCAGTCCTACGTTGTGGCTTCAGACCAGACTGGGAACGCGCTGTACACGCTGGACGGGGCTGAAAAGATTCTTGAGGTGGTGGAGAGCGGCCGCTCGGGCCTTTACCATCTGACGAACCAGGGAATCTGTACCCGCTACGAACTGGCCAGGTACGCGGCCGAGAAGGCGGGCCTTGACGTGAGCAAGCTTATTGGTGTTCCATCCGACCAGATGGGCCGTCCTGGCAAGCGTCTGAAATATTCGGTATTGGAGATGCGAGCCTTAAGGGAAGCGGGCTTTTCACTGCTCCGGCCCTGGCAGGCCGCGCTGGATGACTATATTGGGACCTTACTGCCTCTTTGACTGACTTGCATTCCAGCCGTTCAGTTTTCTAATTCCCGTTTTTCGTGAATTCAACATCATGGCCCGGGAAGATTCTTGTGCCCAGTGCCAGCACCTGCTCGCGGTCCAGCCGGGACTGTTCGCGGTCGCGGGGAATCATGGTCAAAACGCGGGAATCTTCTGAGCGGCTCAGGCACGCGTCGCCGGCCACAACTGTCTTCTGATCTTTCTCCGGGACGATCACCGACAAATGGCCCGGAACGTGGCCTGAGGTCACTGCTGTTTCCAGACCCTCCGGCAGAGAATGAGATTCAAGCCAGCGATGCTGTGAAGCGCAGCCCAACCGTTTCCGGTCCCACCAGCGCAAGGTAAACTTGCGCATCTGGTGCAGGTGCTCCACTGCATGATCGTACTCAAAAGTTTGCGGATAGTATTTCAGGATCAGTTTCTCCCAGTTCTGATTGTCAAGAAGGTCTGAGTAAAGTGAACAGCACCAGTCGTGTGATTCCTGCGTGCCATAAATGGCGCTGCCGGTAAAAAGCGAATTGTTGAGGACGTGGTCGATATGGAAATGCGTATTGATGACGGCTTCGATATCGCGAGCGGCGAGGCCCTGATGCTGCAAGGCATTCACGAGCAAATGTTCTTCATGAGGCATGCCGGTATCAATCACAAAACGGCGGCGTCCATTCGACAGCAGGACTGAAGTGGCGCTACGCCAACTTCCCGCCAGCAGAGTCTGAACTTTCCATTCTGTTTCAGCCATGTGACCTGCCTTTTGCCAGGTTGATTCTAGCAGGAAGAGAGACAGTTTTGGCCTGCAATGAGGTTTTAGCTGGAGAATACTCCTAGTGGGGCGGGACGGGCAAAGGGAGTTTTCTTTATGAATCAACGGCTTTGCGTACCAGCCCGGCACCAGGATTTCAAAGGGCTTGGGCTGCCGGATTGTGTGCTGCGAAGTACATGACCTTCGAGTGCGCCCAGGATATCTGTCCTGGTTACCACACCCTCCAATTCACCGTCGTTTGAGGTGACCAGGAGAATGTGCTGCCCCGCCTGCTTCTTCAGTAGCCGAAGGGCTTCCATAACATCACATTCACCTGGGATTCTGAGGGGGTGCTTGTCGGTTATGGCGCGGACAGTGGTATGGGGCCAGGTCCTTGGTTCGATTTTCCACAGTGACCAGAGCGCCGCCGTCCCCAGCAAGCAGCTTCCTTCATATACAGGAAAGACGGTGTGGTGCGCGTGGTTTTGCGCAGCCTCCGCCAGCGCCTGCAGGGTGGAGGTGGCGTCTAACGACACGACTTTTTCCTGCATCACTTTGCGCACAGGAACGTATCCGAGCTCGTGCATCCTGACGCCCTCATGCAGGCGCTGGTCCGCTGACACGGACGCTTCGCCTGAAACCGCATAGGCAACAGCAGAACCCACCAGAGCGGGAATGATGAAGACGTGTCCCCCCGTTGCTTCTGCCACAAACACTACCGCCGCTAGGGGAGTCTTGTAGCCTCCGGCGATGAATGCCGCCATGCCGACCGCCGCATAGAGGTCTACTGAGGGGCTGTGGACGACTGCCTGGTTGAACGCCGTCCCAAAGGAGGCCCCCGTGAGGAACAGTGGCACAAACATGGCACTGACGCCGCCGCTGCCCAGCGAAAACAGCGTCGCGGCAAGCTTGAATACTCCAAACAAGGCCAGCTCAATTGCCGTGTGTCGTCCCATGAGGATCTTGTCAACGGCTTCGTAGTTGGGCCCGATGGGAATCAGCGATCCTTTAGAGATGGAGACGAACGCCAGTCCGCACAATCCGGTAAGCAGGCCTCCGACGGCCAGCTTCATCCAGTGGGCGACGGAACAGCGCACTGCAAAGGTCCGGAATTTACGGTAGATGATATCGAAGGCCATGGCGATCAGCCCGCAGACGCCCCCGAGCACGGCCGACCAGAACAGATCCTTTCCCGAAAATGACGTCGTCCCGGCGAAGTCGAACAGAGGCCGGGAGCCGAGAAAAGAGGCCAGCGTCCCGTAGGCGACAACCGAGGCAATGAGCGAGGGCACGAGCGCCTCATGGGCAAGGTCGTCCTTGTACGGCATCTCGAGGGCGAACACAAGGCCGGTTAGGGGAGCACGGAAGACCGCAGCCATGCCGGCCGCCGCTCCGCTGATCAGCATGATGCGACGGTCTTGCGGTTCAAGCCTGAACTTCCGGAGTCTGCCCCATAGCCACGACCCGATGGCGCCTCCCCCGTAAATACTGGGGCCTTCGAGCGCCGCGCTCCCGCCCAGTCCTACCGTTGTGATGGCGGCGGCTATCTTCGGCAGGAAATACCGCAGGTTAATATCGCCCTGATGTTCATGGTAGGAACGGATGGTTTCCTCAGTGGAGTGCTCGTTGGGATCCGCGACAAAGTACTGCATGATGAGTCCGGTCAGCACAAATCCCAAGAGCAGGCCCGGAACGATGGCCCAGTGATGGCGAAGGAAGTAATCCAGCATCGGCGGCCACATGACATCCAGAATAATGACCGCAATTCCTGTGATGGCCAGCCCAGCCAGCAAGCCTATGACAGGCGCCACGAACAGCCACTTGTGGAGATCACGCGAATAGATTGCAGCAAGGTCTTCGCGCAACAGATCTGCGTACTTCCGCAGCCTGGGGTGATTCAGGATTGTTTTCTCCCGCTCAAGCATAGGTAGCACGAGAATCGCGCGGATTCAGGACACCAAGCCGGAACCTCCGGACTTCTCTTTGATGAAGTTCGGTCAATTTATTCAGCAATTGTTCGCCCTCCGGCAGAAGGAAAACTCGCACCACCCGATGGTCATTCGAGGCTTGACTCTTGCGAACCAGCCCACGGCGCTCGGCACGCTGGACGAGTCCGACAACGGCGTTGTGGCGCTCCTGCAGAAATTCGGCCAGTTCGCTGATCGTAGCCCAGCCCCGGCCCGTAAATCCTGCGATACCGAGAAGCAGTTGATGTTGTTGAGGTGTAAGGCCATGGGAGCGGGCGGTCCTTTCACTGAAGCGCAGAAACTTTCGAAGCTGGTACCGGAAATCAGCCAACTGGCGAAGGTTTGGAAGTGCGGCGGCTGCCTGTGAATGGTCCGGAGGACGTGAACGCTTCATGAGACAAGTATATCACAGTGTGATATATTGGCCAATTGATGCTGAAGGACCCGCAGGACACGGGCGGGAGCCGGCCTGGACCAAAAAACAATAAGACCTGCTGTTCAGCCGGATAGGTTGTTGACAAAAAGAATGATACTGGGCGAAGATAGTAAGGTTCACCCATTTGAAATTAGGGAAATAAGAGAATTGGATACGCACTTTCAGAAAAAGGAACGAGGAAGAATACGCTGGCACGTGGTTGATGCTGACGGGGTTGTGCTGGGGAGACTGGCGGCCCGCACCGCGCGGATTTTGATCGGTAAAGATTCGGCGGACTGGACTCCGTTTTCGGACCATCGCGAAGGTATCATTGTTGTTAACGCCGAAAAAGTACGATTGACCGGGAAGAAGCTTGAGCAAAAGGTTTACCGGCACTACACGGGATATCCGGGTGGCCTGAAGGAGATTTCCGCTCAACGGATGCTGGAGACCAGGCCGGAAGAACTGGTACGAGAAGCTGTCCTGGGGATGCTTCCAAAGTCCCGTCTGGGAAGCCGGTTAGCAACACGACTAAAGGTCTATGCTGGTCCAAAGCATCCGCATCAGGCACAGAACCCTGTGCCGGCCCGCCTGGCGGTTTAGTTGCGATTAAGACATCAACAGGAATTCATGAGGAGTAGGTGTGGCTGAGTTGAATCAATTTTGGGGTACCGGACGAAGGAAGACTTCCGTGGCGAGGGTGAGGCTTGAGCCCGGCACGGGAAAGATCCAGGTGAATCGCCGTCCTTTTGAGCAGTATTTCCCCTCGGAGGCATTACGCGCCGAGGTTCGGCAGCCGCTGGTGTTTACAGAGAACGACGGCAAGTTTGATATCATGGTGAATGCTCGGGGTGGCGGGATTCACAGCCAGGCGGGAGCCGCGCGGCTGGGTATTTCCCGCGCGCTGATCCTGTTTGACCCCGAGTTGCGTCCCCGCTTGCGACAGAGCGATTTCCTTACCCGCGATCCGCGCGCCAAAGAGCGAAAGAAGTACGGCCAGAAGGGCGCGCGAAAGCGGTTCCAGTTCTCGAAGCGGTAAAACAGAGATTGACAGGCAACAGGCGTCCAGGTCCTTGCTTTGACTGCGGGCCAGTGAACGCCCCTGATTTTTTGGCGTTGGAGGAGATTTGTCCACCATTACCATGAAAGAGTTTCTGGAGGCAGGAGTTCACTTTGGCCACCAGACCCGCCGCTGGAATCCCAAGATGAAAGAGTACATCTATGGGGAGCGGAACGGGATTTACATTATCGACCTCCAGAAGACCCTGAAGCTTTTCAAAGAGGCAACCAAAGTTCTTGCCGACCTCGCCCGGAACGGCAAGGTCATTCTGTTTGTGGGAACCAAGCGGCAGGCGCAGGAGGCGATTGCCGAAGAGGCTCAGCGGTGCCAGATGTTTTACATCAACCATCGCTGGCTTGGCGGGCTGCTGACGAACCATGCGACCATCCAGAGGTCGATCCAACGTCTGCGCGAACTGGAGGAGATGAGCAGGGATGGAAGGTATGACCTGCTGACCAAGAAGGAAGTTCAGCGGCTGGAGCGTGAGCGCAAGCACCTGGACCAGAACCTGGCCGGCATCAAGGACATGCCGGGGTTGCCGGATGCTCTGTTTGTGATCGATTCAAACAAGGAAGAAATTGCGGTGCTCGAGGCCCGCAAGCTGGGTATTCCGGTTGTGGCGATAGTTGACACCAACTGCAATCCGGATGTTGTGGATTACGTGATTCCCGGAAATGATGACGCGCTCCGCGCCATCCGGCTGTTCACCTCGCGTGTCGCGGACTCCATCCTGGAAGGGCGTCAGCAGGCGCTTGAGAAGCAGATGGAAGAAGAGAAGATCGCCGCAGAGAAGGCGGCCGAGGAGCTTGAGGCTCAACGGCAGGCTGAAGCGATCAGCGCGGGTGAACTGACCGTGGGGGAGGCGGATGTTTCCTTTGACATCGCCGAGGAAGACTACGAAAAGTATCTGAAGCTGGAAGAAAAAGAGGCTGAGCAGGAGGCCTCACGCGGCGTCGTCGGAGATGAGGAAGAATCCGAAGGGCGCGCACGGGCCAAGAAGCGCCAAAAGTTTGCAGGCAAACCTCGAGGCCGCCATGGGGACGAGGGCGAGCCGGACGTGCTCAGTGCTGAAAGTGAATAGGAATTGAGAAGATGACGCGTTGAAAAGGTAGGCAGGCTGGAGTATTCTGCCTACCTTTTTCGCGTCTGGAGGGTGAGAGAACAGGATGGCAGTTTCACTGGATGCAGTCAAAAAGCTGCGGGAAATGAGTGGCGCTCCCATGATGGAGTGCAAGAAGGCTCTGGATGAGGCGGGTGGCGATCTGGAGCAGGCTTTTACGGTTCTGCGGAAGCGCGGTCAGGCTGCGGCTGCCAAGAAGGCGAGCCGGACCGCTACCGAAGGTCTTGTGGGTTCTTACATCCACGCCGGAGGAAAGATCGGCGTGATTATTGAAGTCAATTGCGAATCAGATTTTGTTGCCAGGAATTCGGAGTTTCAGCAACTGGTCCACGATCTGGCAATGCAGGTTTGCGCGACGGACCCTCGGTTCATTCGCAGGGAAGACGTGGGGCCGGAAGTGCTCGAACGCGAGCGCGAGGTCCTGCGGGCGCAGACTGCTGAGGGCGGAAAACCTGAAGAGGTGGTAAATCGAATCGTCGAGGGCAGACTGCGTAAGTTTTTTGAAGAGAACTGCCTCTACGAACAGCACTTTATCAAAGACGGGACCGGAAATGTCACGATCGGGGAATTGATCAATTCTCGGATCGCCAAGTTCGGCGAAAATATCCTGGTCCGCCGGTTTTCCCGCTTCAAGGTGGGGGAGTCGGTTGGCGAGGCTAATGCGGACGGGGCTTCAAGTTGATGCCCGGTGCTTAAAACCGCACAGAAAGACATCTTTGGCGTATGAGCGAGCCTGCCTTTCATCGGATACTGTTAAAGTTGAGCGGGGAAGCGCTTTTGGGTGGGCGTGGTTTTGGAATTGACCCCGCTGTGGCATCTCGCATCGCTTCTGAAGTGAATGAAATCCAGCAGATGGGCGTCCAGGTGGCGGTTGTCGTGGGCGGCGGGAATTTCATTCGCGGGGTAGTCGCTTCTCAGCACGGCATTGACCGGGTGGTCGCCGATAATATGGGTATGCTGGCGACCATTATCAACGCGCTGGCGCTGCAGGACGCTCTGGAGAAAGCGGGTTCGCCAACAAGGGTCGTCACGGCAATCGAAGTGCGCGAAATTGCAGAGCCGTTTATACGCCGCCGCGCCATCCGACACCTTGAAAAGGGCCGCGTTATAGTACTTGCGGGAGGAACGGGGAATCCGTACTTCTCGACCGATACCGCCGCTGCGTTGCGGGCCATGGAGATCAAGGCTGATGTGATCCTCAAGGCTACCAAGGTGAACGGCGTCTACGATGCGGATCCCGCAAAAGTGGCCGACGCCAAAATGATTAGCCGGATCAACTATCTCGATGTTCTGTCGCGCGGCCTCGCGGTGATGGATACGACAGCGATTTCACTTTGCATGGACAATAATTTGCCGATCATCGTTTTCAATCTGACGGTACCGGGCAATCTGAAGCGAGTGGTGATGGGCGAGAAAATTGGTTCACTTGTGGCAGCATAGAGCGCGGTCAAGAAGGTTTTGCCATGATCAATGAGACGACGGCTAACGCAAAAACTCGCATGACAAAAGCGCTGGAAGACCTGCGGCAGGAACTGTCTACCCTTCGCACTGGGAGGGCCTCGGTGGGGATTTTTGACCATCTCCGGGTCGATTATTATGGCGTGCCAACCCCGCTGAACCAGGTGGCGACGCTTGCAACACCGGAGCCCAACCTTGTGACCCTGCAGCCCTGGGACCCGACCGTGCTGGCCGTGCTGGAAAAGGCGATCCGCACGTCCGATTTGGGATTGAATCCGGTGAACGACGGCAAGATCCTCCGGGTGCCAATTCCGCCGCTCACGGAGGAGAGACGCAGAGACCTTGTAAAGCACGTTCACAAGGTTCTGGAGAACCACCGCACGGCTGTGCGGAACATTCGCCGGGACGCAAATGACGAATTGAAACAGCTGCTGAAGGACAAGAAGATATCGGAAGATGAGGAGCGGCGCGCTTTGGAAACCATCCAGAAGCTTACGGACGAATTTGTGAAGAAACTTGATGACCAGGGGAAGGCGAAGGAAACCGAAATTCTGGGCGGGCATTGATAACTATAGCTCGTTGAAACCTTGACACCTAAGGCTGGTTTCGTGGTAAATTTAAAAGGTTTGAGTACAACTTGAATTTGCTTAAGGTGTGGAGGGTCGCAGAAAACAGTTGCGGCGCTGCCACGCGGAGATTGAAGGATGCCCACATTTAACCAGTTGGTTCGCCGCGGACGCAAGGTCGAGCGGTACAAGACCTCAAGCCCGGCGCTCCAGGGATCACCCCAAAAGCGGGGAGTGTGCATCCGTGTTTACACCCAGACGCCGAAGAAGCCGAACTCGGCTCTGCGAAAAGTCGCCCGTGTGCGGCTGACGAACGGGTTTGAGGTGACAACTTATATCCCTGGAGTGGGTCATAACCTCCAGGAGCACTCGATCGTCCTCATCCGGGGTGGGCGCGTCAAGGACCTTCCCGGTGTGCGCTACCACGTGATTCGCGGGACGCTGGATTCCGCGGGAGTGACGGACCGGCGCCAGGGACGGTCAAAGTACGGCGCCAAGCGCCCCAAGGCTTCCTGAGCGTTTCCTCGCAACGGTCGGACCGGAATGCTCGCTGGGGAATGCAAAGGAGAATGAAGAACCGATATGCCGCGTAAAGGGTACGTCGAACGACGAGAGGTTAAGCCGGACCCGTTGTATGAGAGTCCGCTGGTGCAGAAGTTCGTGAACTGTATCATGTACGACGGAAAGCGGTCGACGGCACAGCAGATTGTCTACGACGCTTTGGATCTGATTAAGGAAAAAACCAGCGACGATCCGCTGAAGGTTTTCAAGAAGGCGCTGGAAAACGTGAAGCCAGCGCTGGAAGTTAAGAGCCGCCGCGTCGGTGGCGCGAATTATCAGGTGCCGGTTGAGGTGAATCGCAATCGGCAGACTTCACTGAGCATCCGCTGGATTATTGGTTATGCGAGATCGCGCGGAGAGAAGTCAATGGTGGAAAAGCTTACCGGTGAACTTCTGGACGCATCGAATAACCGCGGGGGCGCTGTCAAGAAGCGGGATGACACGCACCGCATGGCGGAGGCCAACAAGGCCTTTGCTCATTACCGCTGGTAATCCCGCCTAGGCGGGATCAACAAGGACAGGGCGGGATGTGGTTCGGCCTCGAACCTCGATCCGCTTTGTGGGTCGTATCCAGCGACCCTCAATGCCAACTGGATTTTAAGTGGGCGCGAACTTCTCCTTCCGCAGGGAGGAGAAGCGTGGATTTTTGTCGTGCGATTAGGATTATGCCAAGGCAAGTACCGTTAGAGAAAACTCGGAATATCGGCATCATGGCACACATTGATGCCGGTAAGACAACCACGACGGAGCGGATTCTCTTCTATACGGGGATCACGCACAAGTTGGGAGAGGTGCATGAAGGCACCGCCGTCATGGACTGGATGGAGCAGGAGCAGGAGCGCGGGATTACCATCACCTCTGCGGCCACTACCTGTTTCTGGAATAATTACCGTATCAATATTATTGATACGCCGGGCCACGTGGATTTTACGGTGGAAGTTGAAAGGTCGCTCCGGGTGCTTGACGGAGCGATTGCCATTTTGGGCGCCGTGGAAGGTGTCGAGCCGCAGACCGAAGCGGTCTGGCGGCAAGCGGATAAGTACCGTGTTCCGCGCATGGTGTTTGTTAACAAGATGGACCGCATCGGCGCCGATTATGAAGCCTGCGTCAAGCAACTGCGCTCCAAGGTCCATGCTAACCCGATTCCTGTCGAGTGGCCGATCGGATCGGAAGACAACTTCCAGGGTGTGATTGATCTTATCCAGCAGAAGGCGTTCATCTGGAAGGAAGAGACTCTGGGGGCCAAGTTTGATATCGAAGACATTCCCGAAAACCTTGTGGAGGTTGCGCGGCAGCGCCGGGAAGAAATGATCGAGTCCCTGGGCGAGGCTGACGACAAGATCCTCGAAAAATATGTTCATGGCGAGGAAATTTCGGTCGAGGATTTGCAGGCCGCTATCCGGCGAGCCACGATCAGCCTGAAGGCTGTCCCCGTTCTGTGCGGTTCGGCGTTCAAGAACAAGGGCGTCCAAACCCTCCTCGAAGCAGTAGTTGCTTATCTCCCCTCTCCGGTCGATATCCCCCCCATTGAAGGCGTTAACCCAACCAATGAAGAAGAACAGGTCGTAAGGCCGGCGGCAGACGATGAGCCGTTTTCCGCTTTGGTCTTCAAGATTATGACGGACCCCTTCGTCGGCCAGCTCGCCTTTATGCGGGTCTACTCGGGATCGCTCAAGAGCGGTGACAGTGTCTATAATCCGCGGCGCGACCGGCGCGAACGCATCGGGCGGCTGCTCAAAATGCACGCCAACAAGCGCGAGGAAATCAGCGAGGTTTTTGCCGGCGATATCGCGGCCGCGGTGGGGCTTAAGAGCGTTTCAACCGGCGACACGGTGTGTAATGAATCGGCTCCCGTGGCTTTTGAGGCGATGGAATTCCCCGCTCCCGTCATTTCGGTTGCGATCGAGCCAAAAACCAAGGCTGACCAGGAAAAGCTTGCCGGCTCTCTCGGAAAGTTGATGCAGGAAGATCCCACGTTTCACGTGCACACCGATCCGGACACTGGCGAGACTTTGATTTCGGGCATGGGCGAACTGCATCTTGAAATTCTGGTAGATCGCCTGATGCGCGAGTTTAAGGTAGGCGCGAACGTCGGGCGGCCGCAGGTGGCTTATCGGGAAACTATCGGCAAGGCGAGCGAGGCGGAAGGGAAGTACGTTCGCCAGACGGGTGGCCGCGGCCAGTATGGGCATGTTGTCCTGCAGATTGAGCCTCTGCTGCATCCTGAGCCGGCGGCGATTGCTGACCTGACGAAGAAGAAGTCTACCAACCGGTTTGACCCCGATCTTCAACTCCTGTTCCTAGACGAGATTGTGAGCGGCGTGGTGCCCAGGGAATACATTCCTGCGGTGTACAGCGGGGTGCGCGAAGCGATGGAAGGCGGAGTCCTTGCCGGATTCGAAATGACCGGGATACAGGCCAAGCTCACCGACGGTTCGTATCACGAAGTGGACTCCTCGGAAATGGCTTTCAAGATTGCGGGCTCCATAGGATTCAAAGAGGCGGCCAGGCGTGCCCGGCCGGTCCTGCTGGAGCCGGTCATGAAGGTTGAAGTGGTGGTGCCTGAGGAGTATATGGGTGACGTGTTGGGTGACCTGAATTCCCGGCGTGGGCGAGTTGAGGGCATGGAAAGGCGTGGTTCGACTCAGATTATCCGGTCTACGGTGCCTCTCGCCGAGATGTTTGGCTATGCGACGGACCTCCGTTCCCGCACCCAGGGGCGCGCCTCGTACTCCATGCATTTTGCTCGCTATGAGCCGGCACCGGCATCGATTTCGGAAGAGGTTGTTGCTCGCGTCCAGGGACGCGCGGTTGGGAAATAGAGCTGAGATCAAAGGGTGGAAACTGAGAGTTTTTGAATTCTAATGATGAGGCGATAGGGTATGGCGAAGGAAAAGTTTGACCGATCGAAGCCGCACATGAACATCGGGACGATCGGGCACATTGATCACGGGAAGACGACGTTGACGGCGGCAATCACGAAGGTGCTGTCGAAGCACAATCCGAAGATTCAGTTCCGGGCGTTTGATTCGATTGAC